>DAITPJ010000091.1:0-7394 GCA_036833635.1 Terrimesophilobacter sp. | reverse complement strand
CCATGTTGTCGCGCAGGTAGTCGAAGCCGAACTCGTTGTTCGTGCCGTAGGTGATGTCGGCGGCGTACTGCTCGCGACGCTCGGCAGGCGACTGGCCGGAGATGATGCATCCGGTCGTCATCCCGAGAGCGCGGAAGACGCGGCCCATGAGCTCCGACTGGTAGCTCGCGAGGTAGTCGTTGACCGTGATGACGTGCACCCCGCGCGAGGCGATCGCGTTGAGGTAGGAGGGGAGCGTCGCGACGAGGGTCTTGCCCTCCCCCGTCTTCATCTCGGCGATGTTGCCGAGGTGAAGCGCCGCGCCCCCCATGAGCTGCACGTCGAATGGGCGCATCCCGAGCGTGCGCACGGCCGCCTCGCGGACCGCCGCGAAGGCTTCGGGAAGGAGGTCGTCGAGCGACTCGCCGTTCGAGTAGCGCTCGCGCAGCTCCTGGGTCTCGTTGCGCAGCTCCTCGTCGGTCAGCTCGGTGAAGTCGTCCTCGAGCTGGTTGATCGCGTGGGCGTACCGTTCGAGGCGGCGCAGCAGGCGCCCCTCGCCGAAGCGGAGGACTCGTTCAAGAACATTGGCCACGGATAACTCTCCTTGGGGTCTTCTTCGCTGTCCGCGGCGCGCTGGAGCGCGCCGGTTCAGCCGACATCAAAGCTTAACCCGCAGCCAGCCGACCATGCGCACCCGTCACTGGTGCTGTCGGCGCTTTCCCTGCTGCACCGGCTGCTCGAGATCGAGCCCGATGACGCCGTAGTCCCACCCCTTGCGCCGGTACACGACGCTCGGCCGATCGGTCTCGGCGTCGATGAAGAGGTAGAAGTCGTGGCCGACGAGCTCCATGCGGTAGAGGGCGTCGTCGACGGTCATGGGGGTCGCAGGGAACACCTTCTTGCGGATGACGACGGGGCTCCAGTCGTCCTCGGACTCCGCATCCGCCCCCGCCACCACCGGGATCGCGCCCGTCGCGACCCTCTCCATGAGGTCTGGGTCGACGGGGGTGATGTCGACAACCTTGAAGCCGTCCCCGGATGCTTCGCGCAACGACACGGGACGGCGCTTGCCGCTCTTGTGCAGCTTGCCGCGGTCCTTCATCCTGCGGACGCGTTCCATCAACTTGTCGAGAGCCAGGTCGAACGCGACGTACTTGTCGGTGCCGACGGCTTCCGCACGCACGAGCGGACCGGGGCCGATGAGCGTCAGTTCGACGCGGTCGTCGCCCGCCGTGCCGTTCTTCTCGTTGTGACGGGAGACCTTGACCTCGAACGCGAGCGCCTTGTCGGCGAGATGAGCGACCTTCTCCGACTTCTCGATCGCGTAGTCCCTGAACCGATCGGTGATCCCGAGCCCGAGCCCGTTGATGGAAACGTCCATGTCGTCCTCCCAGTCCTCTGCTGCGCGCCCGCCGAGCGAAAACCAGGCGAATGATCGCGCCTCTTTCACTCACCGTAGCCGCCGAGCCTGTGGATGTCACGTGCCGGTTCCCTGAGGGAGCCGGGACCCCGGAAGAGGAGGGGGGTGTACGCGAGAGTCGCGCACGCGACGACCTCGCCCCCGGCATCCCGCACCGCCCTGGCGGCCTCGGTGAGGGTCGCCCCGGTCGTCAGGACGTCGTCGACGAGCAGGAATCGCCGCCCGTCGAGAGCGCGTCGCGCCCACATGGAGTCGCGAAGATTCTGGCCGCGTTCCTCCCGGCCGAGCGTCTTCTGCCGCACCAATGGGGTCGCGGCGGAGAGCACCTGGTGCGGGCGGAAGCCTGCGGCGCGCACGAGCGCGTCGACAGGCAGGTACCCCCTCCTTCGCTGCCCCGAGCGCGTCGACGGGACAGGGCACAGCGCGAGCTCCGCACCGCCGTCGGAATGCTCCAGTGATCCCGCCGCTGCCTCGATCGCCACCGCGAGCGCCGTGGAGAGCGGCCGGACGACATCCGTCCTTCCGCTCTCCTTGAACGCGAGGATCGTGGAGCGCACCGCACCGTCGTAGCGCAGGGCGCTCGCGACGCCGGTGCCGTCGGGGAGCACGTGCGTCGCTGCCGCGCTCCCGAGCACGGCGCATGCGGCACGGCAGTCCTGGCAGAGCGCGCGATCGGGCCGCCCGCATCCGGCGCAGTCGACGGGCAGCACGACCGCGAGCGCGTCAAGCACGGCCTCGCGGGCGACACCGCGGAACGCGCCGCTGCGCAGATCGAGCACGCGGCGAGCCTGGCATCCGCGTCGGCCGTGCCGGCGGATCGGGGTGCCGCGGGGTGGAGTGCCGGGTCGCGCTGGGCGTGGGGAGGAGTCGGTGGCGTGCCGCGGATGCTCAGCGCTGGGTGGCGATGATGTCGACCGTGGCCGACGTCGACTGCCAGCTGCTGCCGCGCGGCGTCTGCAGCAGCTTGTCGCTCGTGAGCACGCGCAGCCCGGTACGTCCGTTGCCGCCGACGATCGCGACAGCGGGTGCAGGGCGCCCGAGCGACACCTCGAGACCGCCGATCTCGTACGACGCCACGAACGCGTCACTATCGGTCGAGGTGAGTGTCGCGACGGAGAACCGATCGACCCAGGTGGCGTCGACCGCGGTCTCCGACGCGATGAGCGCGTCGATGACCGGCGCCCCGATGCTCGTCGGGATGTATCCCTGTGCGGGGTCGCGGAGAATCGCCGCCACGAGCAGCCGCGGTCCTGCTGCAGACTGCAGGAGCATCGCGACGCGCGAATTGTCGAGCGAGACATCGAGCGAGACGATCGTGGCCCCGGCGGGCAGGCTCACGGCGACCGGATGCGCGTTGCCCTCGAAATCGAAGGCGACAATCGCGTCGGGGTCGTGGGCAGGTACGGACCAGGTGTAGCCGAAGTCGTCGAAGGAGGGCGCGATGAGCCCTGCGCGGTCGTCGACGAGGAGCGCGGGAGCCTGGGTCGTGCGGGCGACGTACACGCCGCCAGGGGCGAGCACGGCGGCTGCCGTCCCGTGTGCCCCGACCGTTGCGGCACTCGGCTCGAGCGCCTGGACCTTCGCGCTCAGCTGGTCGATGGGAGTGATCTCGCCGCCGGAGAGGTAGCCGAACTCGCCGCCGGCGAGCACGAGAGGGCGGGAGTCGACCGCGCGCTGGGCAACAGGGATGTCGGAGCCGCCCGAGGCGATCGACAGTAGCGAGCCGGCGACCGACACCTCGACGCTCGCGATGCCGGAGACGGAGCTGAGACTCTCGGCGAGCTGGAGCTGCATGAGCCGGCGCTGGCGCTCGTCGGCCGCAGCCGCCTCGGTCGTGAGGTCGACCTGCGCAACCGTCGAGTCGATCGTCACGGTCGTGCCGGGCATGAGGCGGGTCCCGTCAGGGAACTGCGAGACCACGGCGCCCTTGAGCCAGTCAGGCGGTCCGGCGAGCAGAGCGGAGACGACCCTCGTCGCCGTCGTCCCGCCGGGGAACCAGCGCTCGTCCGGCACGAGGTACTGGAGGCTCAGGTCGTAGAAGTAGAGGGCATGTTTGCTGAAGATCGTCAGGAAGGTGCTTTCGGCGAGCACGATTCCCGGCGGTGCCTGGCTGATGCGCCACTGGCCGTTCTCCTCGACGAACTGGAACTGCAGTGCCTGGGTCGCCGGCGTGCCCGTCGTGTACGCTCCGAACTGGTCGAGCTGGGCCGTCGCCGTGAAGGAGTACTCCATGGTCGTCGCATCGATCGTGCGGAACGTGGGAACGCCGGTGCGGATGAGCACGCTCTGCCGCGGGTCCCAGTCCTTCTTGAAGTCGCTGCTGAGGAACTCCCGCGCGGTCGCGTAGTCGCCCTGCGGCCCCGTGAACGCCGCGATGAAACCGTCGAGGATGCCCTGCTGGTCGGCATCCTTCGTCGGGCCGACCGGGATGAAGACGAAGTCGCCGATGGGCTCGTCGGTGAAGGGGTCGCCGGCCCGCACGCTCCCCGATGTGGGGATGCCCCCGCACGCGGCGAGCGCGACGAGCAGGGCGGCGGCGAGGATGCCGGCACCGAGACGGCGAGGATGCTCAGTCATCGCGCGCCCCCTGGCTCACACCGGTGCCTGGCGCCACGGCCTCGCGCACGACCGCATCCGGAGTTCCGCCATCGGGATCCGCCGTGGCGTCGGGCTCCGCCGTCGCATCGAGCCCGGCCACGGGCTCGACCGGCGGCAGTTCCAGAGGCGAGACCCTGATCGAGCTGTCGCGGTCGCGGGGAAGCGTGAGCCGGAAGCACGTGCCGTTCCCTGGCTCCGACCACACGTCGAGGTAGCCCTTGTGGAGTGAGGCGTCCTCGAGGGCGATCGCGAGGCCGAGCCCCGTGCCGCCGATCGTCCGCTGCCGCGAGGGGTCTGCGCGCCAGAACCGGTCGAACACGCGCGTGAGGTCGTCTGTGGCGATCCCGATCCCGTGGTCGCGCACCGTGAGAGCGACGGCATCCTCGTTGCTGTCGACCATGACGACGATGGGCTTGCCCTCCCCGTGTTCGATCGCGTTGCCGAGCAGGTTGCGGAGGATGCGGCGGATGCGGCGCGCGTCGAGCTCTGCCTCGAAGTAGCCGCCGGCCGCAACGACCCGCAGGTCGGAGCCGCGCTCGCGCGCCACGAGGCGCATCGAGTCCACGGCGTCCTCGACGAGCCGGACGAGGTTCGTCGGCTCGACCTCGAGCTCGACGGCGCCCGCGTCGTAACGGCTCACCTCGAGCAGGTCGGCGAGCAGGATCTCGAAGCGCTGCACCTGGGTGTGGAGCAGCTCGGCCGTGCGTGCCGTCGCAGGGGGGAACGTCTCGCGCTGGTCGTAGAGCACGTCGCCGGCGAGACGGATCGTCGTGAGCGGCGTGCGCAGCTCGTGCGAGACATCCGCGACGAAGCGCTGCTGAACCCTGGAGAGCTCGCCGAGCTTCGTGATCTGCTCCTGGAGGCTGTCGGCCATGCCGTTGAAGGAGCGGGCAAGCGTGGCGATGACGTCCTCCCCCTTCTCGGGGATGCGCTGCTCGAGTTGGCCCGCGGCGAGCTTCTCGCTCACCTCAGCAGCGACCCTGACCGGGCCCACGACGAGGCGCACGACGATGTAGGTGACCGCCCCGATGAGCAGGATGAGCGCGAGGCTTCCGAGAACGAGAGTCTGCTGCACGAAGGAGAGCGCTTCCTGGGCATCGCCGAGGTCGTAGACGAGGTAAAGCTCGTAGAACCCGGCGTTCGGCACGGCGAGCAGCGAGCCGACGGCGAGCGCCGGCCGCCCGTCCTCGAGCGCGACGGACTGCCACCACACACGGTCGGCCGCGCGGTCGCCTTCGACGGCGTCCTGGAGCTCCTGCGAGATGACCTCCTCCGGGAACCCGCGACTCTGCGACGACGTCATCGTCACGGGAGTCTGCTGCCCTGGCGCGCGGTAGATCGCGACGCCGAGACCGCCTGGGCTCGTCGTCGTCGCGCGGATATTGCTCTGCACGGTCTTGCTGAGGCTCTCGAGGTCTGTGCGCGAGGTGTCGGTCGTCGCGAGGTCGCTGTCGAAGACGTCCTGGGCGAGACCCGTCGCCCTGCTCGACTCCGCGAGGACCTGGTTGAGGCGCGACTCGAAGAGGTACCCTCCGATGCTCATCGACATGTAGACGCCGAGCACGGCGACCGCGAGGCCGGAGAGCACGACCGTGATGGCGACGGTGCGGAACTGCAGGCTCGCCCGCCAGAAGTGGAGGAGCCGCGATGGGTAGGCGCGCCAGTCGCGCAACTGGTCGGCGAGTCTCGCGCCGGCCGCCGTGCGCGCTTTCGACGGTCGGTTGTCCTGCGACGATGCGGGCATCCGGGTCACCTGCCGGGAGCTACCCGGTGGCGCCGGCGCGATAGCCGACACCGCGCACGGTCATGACGATTCTCGGGTTGTCCGGGTCGTCCTCGATCTTGGCGCGCAGCCGCTGGACGTGAACGTTGACGAGCCTCGTGTCGGCCTTGTAGTGATAGCCCCAGACCTGCTCGAGGAGCATCTCGCGGGTGAACACCTGCTGCGGCTTCGAGGCGAGAGCGAGAAGGAGCTCGAACTCGAGAGGCGTGAGGTTGATGCGCTTCTCGCCGCGCCGCACCTCGTGGCCGGCGACGTCGAGCACGAGGTCGCCGATGTGCAGCGTGTCGGCCGTTCCGACCGGTGTCGGCCTCAGTCGGGCCCGGATGCGCGCCACGAGCTCCTTGGGATTGAACGGCTTCACGACGTAGTCGTCGGCGCCGCTCTCGAGGCCGCGCACGACATCCGTGGTGTCGGACTTCGCCGTGAGCATGATGATCGGAACTCCGGACTCGAGCCGGATGTCGGCGCACACCTCGATGCCGTTGCGTCCTGGCAGCATGAGGTCGAGGAGCACGAGATCCGGTCGCGACCCCTGGAACTTCGCGAGCGCCTCAGAGCCATCCGCGCAGAAGACCGGGTCGAACCCCTCGGTGCGCAGGACGATGCCGATCATCTCCGCGAGCGCGGTGTCGTCGTCGACGACGAGGATACGTGCGGTCATCTTTCCTGCTTCTGTGGTCTGCCGGGCCGGGTGTCACGGCATGGTCGTGCTCTCGCACAAGAGTAGTCGAGTGTGAAACGATAATGCCGTGGGGGCGAATTCGTGGCCGATCGGCGCGAACACGATCACGATCGGGAGCACGGCAGCGATGAGCAGATCCAGAGCGACGCGGAGCGGATCATGACGGACGATACGGCCTGGCAGGCGCCGGGCGGCGCTCCTGTGCCGTCGGCAGCGCCGCCCCCCGTTGCGCCACCGGGTCCCGTCTACGGCCCGCCGCAGCCGGCGCCGCCCTACGGGCCACCCCAGCCTGCGCCGGTCGCGGTCGGCACCACGCCCGGCTGGACCCCTCCTCCCAAGCCCGGCCTCATCCCGCTGCGCCCCCTCGATCTCGGGACGCTGCTTGGCGCATCCTTCCGCACCCTCCGGCGCAACCCGCGCCCCACCTTCGGCATGGCTCTCCTCGTGCAGGGGATCGTCTCGGTCGTCACTCTTCTCGCCGTCGGCATTCCCGTCGTCAGTTCGATCCTGCGGCTCGACACCGCAGCGCCGGAGGACCAGGCGGCGATCGCTGCCGGAACGTTCGGCACGGCCGTCGTCTCGGCCCTGCTCGCGGTGTGCCTCGGAATCGTCGCGAGCGCCTGGCTCCAGGGCATCATCGTGCTCGAGGTCTCTCGCGCGACTCTCGGTGAGAAGTTAACGCTGCGCGCGCTCCTGCGCCACGCGAAGGGCCGGATGGGGGCGCTCATCGGGTGGTCGGCCATGCTTGCCGGAGCGCTCGTCGTCGCCATCGGCATCCTCGTCGGCGTCATCTGGGTCCTGGTCGCGACCCTTGGCAATCTCGGAGTCGGGCTCGGAGTGCTCGTCGGCATCCTCGGCGGCCTCGCCCTCCTCGTCATCGGCGTCTGGCTCGGGACCAAGGTCTCGCTCGTGCCGAGCGTCCTCATGATCGA
>DAITPJ010000090.1:0-7428 GCA_036833635.1 Terrimesophilobacter sp. | reverse complement strand
ACGGGGGCGGCGAACTCTTCGACCGGGCACAGGTGCTGCGGGACAACGCGATGGGGATCATCTACGACGGCGATGGATCGAGCGACGAGGAGCGCATCGGCAGGCTGCTCGCTCTCGTCCCTGCCCTGCTCACCGTCGTCGACGAGGCGCGCGACACCATCGGGCGCCTGCGCGAGCTCGCGGGGGAGGCTGATCCCGCGAAAGCCATCAGCCCGTGGGATGCCGCCGGCCGCGGTGTGCCAGCCCGTCCCGACTGGGACTCGCCCGCAGTCTAAGGCTGGGTCTCGACCCGGGTCCGACGCTGCCGCGCAAGTCGAACCCAGACGAGCACGATCGCGGTGATGATGCCGGCCGCCGCGAGCCACGGCAGCAGCACGCCGAGCACGACGAGTGCGGCGCTCAGGAACCCGACGAAGGCGCCCCACCCGGTGACGAGCCCGGTCCAGAAGGTATCCGGGGTCTCGGCCGGGGTGTCCTTCTCCGAGAGGAGGTACAGCGTCACGGTCGACAGCGCCACCTGGTCATCGAGGTTGCGCTTCTGCGATTCGAGGCTTTCGAGGTTCGCCTGCCGCTCGGAAAGCGCCGACTCGATGGCGATGAGCGCATCCGTCGAATCCGCCTTCGCCATGAGGTCGAGGAGCCGGTCGACCGAGGTGCGCAGCGCCGCGATCCTCGCGTCGAGGTCCTCGGACTGTGCCGTGACGTCCGTCGAATTGATCGCGGTGTCGCGCGCAACCCCGAGGGCCTTGAGCTCCTCGAGGGTCGCCGTCACCTTGGAGGAGGGGATGCGCAGGGTGAGCTGCGCACTGCCGGGCTCGTTCTCGGATGCGGCCCGCTCGCTTCGGTTGGCGACGGTGCCGCCGGCCCGATCGACGATGCGCGCGGCCTCGTCGGCCGCCTCGATGGGCTTGTCGACCGTCACGGTGACCTGCACGGTCGTGATGATGCGCGGGCCGACGGCCACGTCGGCTGCACCGCCGGCGTCGTCCCGTGAGACCCCACCCGGCGCTCCTTCCTGCGCGGGCGCGGGCGCGAGCTCGCCGGGCATCGAACTCGTGTCGGCGCCGGATGTCGCGCATCCGGCGAGCGTGACGGCGGAAAGGGCAATGGCTGCGGTGATCAGGAAGCGCCTCATGCGGCAACCATAGCCAAGGGTCAAGATGGGCGAAACCCAACGAAAGTCACGATTCGGCCGTCACGGTGTTGTCGCGTCCTGTGGACCGTCGGTGCGCGACCTGACAAGACGCTGGAGATCCGGACCCATGCAATACCCCCCGTTGTAGGGTCACGGGTAAAGGAAGGGGAGGACATCATGGGTCTGTTCGACAAGGTCAAGGATGCTGCCGACGCGACCGGTGAGAAGGTCGCCGAAGAAGCCAAGGACATGAAGGAGCGCATCGCCGACCAAATGGACGCGATGAAGGCCGACGCGGAGGTGGGCCACGCCGAAGCCGAGCGCGACGCCACCCACGCCAAGAACGAGTACAAGGAGAAGCTTCGCGAGGACGACTGATTCGCGAAGGTGGAGCAGGTGCGGGGGACCGGGTCGACCGGTCCCCCGTGGCATGTCCGGCATCCGTCGCGCCGCGCGTGCGTGGCGGTCAAGGGGCACTGGGCGATACTGGAGCCATGGGGCTCATCGACCTCTTCCGCCGTCGAGGCCCCGTGCTGCATCTCGCGGGGGACGAGGGGGAGGGGCCGGTCGTCATCCTCATCCATGGGGTCGCCTCGTCATCCGTGACCTTCGAGAAGCTCGTGCCGATGCTCGTCGATGAGCACCGCGTCATTTCGATCGACCTGCTGGGTTTCGGGGAATCGCCATCTCCTGAGGGCGCGACCTACACGCTCGAGGAGCATGTGGCGGCGCTTTCCCGCACGATCGATTCCCTTGCGCTGCGCGAACCATTCGTACTCGTCGGCCACTCGATGGGCAGCCTCATCGCCAGCCGATACGCGGCGACGCGACGGCGAAGACTCACGAAACTCGTGCTCGTGAGCCCGCCGATCTACGTCTCGCCTGATGCGATCGGCGATCCGCGTGATCGGGCGGCGATGGGTGTCTACCTCAGGGCCTACGAGTACCTCAGGTCGAACAAGGCGTTCACGATCCGCAACGCCGCCGTGCTCGCGAAGCTCTCGCCGATCAAGAACGTGCTCGATGTCTCCGAGCGCAACTGGGACGCGTTCGTGCTCTCGCTGCAGAACCTCATCGAGTCGCAGACCACCATCAGCGACCTCGCCGCGGTTCGCGTGCCCGTCGAGATCGTCTATGGGACGCTCGACCCGTTCCTGACGATGGGCGGCCTGCGCATCGTCGAGCAGATGCGGGGTGTGACGGTGCACAAGGTCGAGGCGAACGACCACATCATCCGCACGAGGCTTGCGCGCGTCGTCGCGAGGGCCATCGGTTGAGAGGGAACGCATGAGAACGAGCACGATGCCGAGGGCCGGCCTGACCGTCTCCGCGATCGGCCTCGGCACCTGGCAGCTCGGTGCCGATTGGGGCGAGGTCGGCGCGGCGGATGCGCACGCCGTGCTCGACGCTGCCGCCTCGAGCGGGGTCACCTTCTTCGACACTGCGGATGTCTATGGCGACGGGCGCAGTGAGGCAATGATCGGCGGCTATCTCGCCGATCATCCGGATGCCGGCATCGTCGTCGCGACGAAGATGGGCCGCCGGGTCGACCAGCTTCCGGAGAATTACACGCTCGAGAATTTCCGCGCCTGGACGGACCGGTCCCGCCGGAATCTGCGCATGGACACGCTCGACCTCGTGCAGCTCCATTGCCCGCCGACCGCGGTGTACTCCATCGACCGGGTCTTCGACGACCTCGACACCCTCGTTGCCGATGGGGCGATCGCGCGGTACGGAGTGAGCGTCGAGAAGACCTCCGAGGCGCTCGCGGCGATCGCGCGACCGGGGGTAGCGACGGTGCAGATCATCCTCAACGCTTTTCGGCTCAAGCCGCTCGATGAGGTGCTGCCTGCGGCGGTCGAGGCCGGGGTGGGCATCATCGCGCGCGTGCCGCTCGCATCCGGCCTGCTGAGCGGCCGGTACACAGAGCAGACCGCCTTCGCCGCGAACGATCACCGGAACTTCAACCGGCATGGGGAGGCGTTCGACGTCGGCGAGACCTTCTCCGGGGTCGATTATGCGCGCGGCGTCGAGGCCGCGCGCGAGTTCGCGGCGCTCGCGCGCGAGCACGGGCTCGAGCCGTCGACGGCCGCAATCGCCTGGACCTCGCAGCTGGCGGGTGTGGGCACCGTCATCCCTGGCGCCCGCACCGCAGCCCAGGCGCGCGCGAACGCGGAGTCCGGAGCGGTGGCGCCGCTCGGCCCCGAGTTCACGACGCGCGTCACGGAGCTGTACGGGCGGTACTTTCGGGCGAGCGTGCATCCGCGCTGGTGAGTCCTCAGCGGGTCCCGGCGATTCCCTCTTGCGCAATCGACAAACACGATATAGCGTGACTTTCTGACTCACGATATATCGTGACTTGCGACTCTCGAAAGGCTTCGGATGACTGCGGATGCGACGACCGCGCCGGCCAGGAAACCCCTCGGCCCGGCCTTCGCCAACCTCTTCACGGCCAACATTGCCAGCAGCCTCGGGGATGGCATCGCACGAACCGCGATCCCACTCCTCGCGGTGCAGGTCACGCTCGACCCGCTGCTCATCTCAGGTATCGCAGCGCTCGCGATGCTTCCGTGGCTCTTCTTCGCGATCCCGGCCGGCATCCTCATCGACCGGATCGACCGCAGGGCCGCGCTCGCCATGGCCAACACGGTGCGCACCATGCTGGCCGTCGCCCTCTTCGTCATCACCGCATCCGGCAACCTGACCATCTGGTGGCTCTACCTCATCATCTTCATCTACGGAATCTTCGAGACCGTCTACGACGGGGCGATCCGCGCCGTCGCCCCGAGCATCCTCGACAAGGCCCAGCTGCCGCGGGCGAACTCGCTCATCGAGGCGGGCGAGCAGGTCATCCAGAACTTCGTCTCCGGACCGGTGACCTCGCTGCTCTTCGCCGTGTCGGTGCTCATCCCGCTCGGGGCCAATGCCGCCGTCTACGCGATCGCCGTCGTGCTCGCGATCCTGCTGCCCAGGATCGCCTCCGGCCGGCAGTTCGCGAAGGCGCACGCCGTGACGCACGGCGAGTCGGTGGCCTGGTACAGGCAGTTCGTCGACGGCTACCGGTTCATCATCGCGAACAAGCAGCTCAAGACCCTGTGGTTCCTCAGTACGTTCAGCGGCATGTGCCTCTCGATCGCGACCGCGAGCTTCGTGCTCTACCTCGTCGACCGGCTCGGACTGCCAGAGGCGCTCTTCGGCGTCTTCATGCTCTCGGGGGCGGTCGGCGGGATTGCGGCCTCCGTCGTCACGGCGCGTTTCAAGTCCTGGTGGGGTACCGGCCCGACGGTGGCCGTCGCGAACGTCATCGCCTCTCTCGGGGTCGTGTTCATCGGTGCGGTGCCGACGCTCTGGGCCGCCGCCGTGGGTTTCGTCATCGTGAGCGGCTCGATCACGGTGTGGAACATCCTCATCATGTCGCTTCGGCAGAGCATCATCCCTGGACGGCTCCTCGGCCGCGTGCACGGTACCTGGCGCACGCTGCTGTGGGGCAGCATGCCCGTCGGCTCGATCATCGGGGGTTTCATCGGGCGTATCGACCTCGTGCTTCCGTTCATCATCGGTGGCGGGCTGTCGGCGCTCGCCGGCATCCTGTGGTTCCGGTTCCTGCGCACCCTGCCCAACCCCGAGGACGTCGACAACGGCGACGACGCGGCCCTTGCAGGCGACGCCGCCTCGACGGCCGCGGAGACCGCCGACACCTCCGCCGGCCCCACCGACCCCGTGGTGCAGGAGTAGCGCCGGCCGACCCGGTCCCGTCCCCGGCTATCCTCACCTTCCGAATTTCAGGCGTTGGCGGGCGACGCGCCGTCGAGAGCTCACGCCACGCCGACGGCCAACCGTGGATGCCTGAATTTTGGAAGAGAGTTTCCGGGAGCGAGTGCTGAGCGGAGCGCGGCTGGCAGGTGCGCCGGATGCTACGGCCGCACGGCCTGGATGGGCTCGGTGTCGGGAATCGGGCTCGCATCGCGCCCGCGGAGATCCGGATGGGCGCGGCGGAACACGACAGGTATCACGAACCCGACGAACGCGAACGCGATCGCGACCCAGAAGGCGCCGGGGGCGTCGAAGGCGTCGATCATGAAGCCCGCGGCCGCGGAGCCGAGCGCTGCACCGATGAGCTGCCCCGTGCCGACCCAGCCGTACGCCTCAGCCGTCTCGCTGAACTTGACGCTCGCCGAGACGATCGCGAACATGACGGCGAGCGCGGGCGCGATGCCGACACCCGCGAGAGCCAGCGAGAGCGCGAGCCACCAGAAGTCGAGCGAGGCGGCGGCGACCGCCATCCCGAGGAACATGATGAACATCCGGCGGGCGAGAGCCCACGGGCCGATCGGGATATGGCCGAAGGCGAGGCCGCCGATGAGCGAACCGACCGAGAAGATCGCGAGCACGATCCCGGAGTTCGGGCTGTCGTGCCCGAAGGCCGCGACGACACCGGCTTCGACGGCGGCGCACGCCCCGACGAGCAGGAATCCGGTCACGGTCGCGAGCAGCACGGCGGGCCTCGAGAGCACGACCCCGAGCCTGCGACGGCTGCGGGGGATGCGCACCCGTCCGACCTCGGGAGAGGAGATGAACCAGATGCCGCCGCCGACGAGGAACACCATGGCGAGCACGACCGCGAGCACCGTGCTGATCTGGGTCGCGACGAATGTCGTGACGACCGGGCCGACGACCCAGATGATCTCCTGCGCCGAGGCGTCGAGCGAGAACAGCGGAGTGAGTTGGCGCGAGTTCACCATCTTCGGATAGATCGTTCGCACGGCGGGCTGCACGGGCGGGCTGCTGAGCCCCGCGACGAAGCCGACGACCATGTAGACGGGCACGGGGAGGACAGGCGCGAACGCGATGACGCCGAGCGCCGTCGCGCACACGGCGAGCGTGAGCACGAGGACCTTCCGCATTCCCCACACGCCCATCCACCGGCTCGTGAGCGGCCCGGCGATGGCCTGCCCGACGCTCGTGGCCGCGAGCACGAGGCCGGCAGCACCGTAGGAATGGTGGAGGCGCTCGATGTGCAGCAGGAAGGCGAGCGAGAGCATCCCGAATGGGAACCGGGCGAGCAGTTGTGCGGACATGATGCGCGCGACCCCGCGCGTGCGCAGGAGGTTCCAGTAGCTGTCCACGAGGGTCCAAGTCTACCGGCGGCGCGCACGCGGACCGGCGCTGCAAAGCGACCGTCGGGGACGCATCCGGATGTCGGTGGTCGGCGCGAGAATTCACTCACAGCCTGTGCAGAACTCGGCGGAGTTATGCACAATTGTGGATGACACGCCCACTACATATTGGGTTTAGCGATTGCCGAATACCCGCTATATAGTGATGGGACTGCAACGGAGCGCGGCGGGCCGAAACCCAGGATTCGGTCGGATCGGACCCGTCGCAGCGCAGTTCGCGGGCTCGTCCAGGGCCTGTTCGGGGACGGGAGAGTCGCCGGTCGGAGCGGCTTTTTCAGGGATTCAGGAGTAGTCAAATGGGCATCACAGTCGTCAAGCGCAACGGGCAGCGCGAGCCATACGACGCCAACAAGATCAACCTTGCGATCGAGAAGGCCAGCGCCGGCCTCGACGACAACATCACCTGGGTCACCCAGATCGCGAGCGAGCTCGAGCTGACCCTCTTCGACGGCATCACGACGCAGCAGCTCGACGAGGCCGTCATCCAGGTCGCGCTCCAGAACGTCAAGGACGACCCGGAGTTCGACACCGTTGCCGCGCGCCTGCTGCTCAAGACGATCTACAAGCGCGTGCTCGGCGATTACGAGACGGATGACGAGCTCCGCAGCCTGCACGTCGAGCACTTCCCCATGAACATCCGTCGCGGTGTCGAGGAGGGTCTGCTCGACACCCGCCTGACCGAGCTGTTCGATCTCGACCTTCTCGCGAACACCCTCGAGCCCGACCACGACGACCTGCTCAAGTACATCGGCGTCGTCACGCTCAACAACCGTTACGGCATCAAGGGACGCAACGGCGACGCGCTCGAAGTGCCGCAGTACTTCTGGATGCGGATCGCGATGGGCCTCTCGCTCAATGAGGCGAACCCGAACGAGCAGGCGATCAAGTTCTACGAGAAGATGTCGAAGCTCGAGTACCTCGCGGCCGGCAGCACGCTCGTCAACGCTGGCACGAGCTACCCGCAGCTTGCCAACTGCTTCGTCATGGAGATGCAGGACGACATCGAGCACATCGCCAAGACGACGCGCGACGTCATGTGGCTCACCAAGGGCACCGGCGGGATCGGGCTCTCGGTCACCAAGCTGCGCGCCCAGGGCTCGCCCATCCGGAGCAACA
>DAITPJ010000089.1:0-7522 GCA_036833635.1 Terrimesophilobacter sp. | reverse complement strand
CCACCGTGGTCCTGCGCGACGCGCTGGATCATCTCCTGGATGAGCACGGTCTTGCCGACGCCCGCACCACCGAAGAGGCCGATCTTGCCGCCGAGTACGTACGGGGTCAGAAGGTCGATGACCTTGATGCCCGTCTCGAAGAGCTGGGTCTTGGACTCGAGCTGGTCGAACGCCGGAGGCTTGCGGTGGATCGGCCAGCGCTCGGTGATCTCGATCTTCTCGCCCGGCTTGGCGTTGAGGACCTCGCCGATGACGTTGAAGACCTTGCCCTTAGTCACGTCGCCGACGGGCACGGAGATCGCCTCGCCGGTGTCGCGCACCTCCTGGCCGCGCACCATGCCGTCGGTCGGCTTGAGCGCGATCGCGCGCACGACGTCATCGCCGAGGTGCTGGGCGACCTCGAGGGTGATCTCGGTCGCCTTGTCGTCGATCGTGATCGTCGTCTTGAGCGCGTTGTAGATCTCGGGGATCGCGTCGTGCGGGAACTCGATGTCGACCACCGGGCCGGTCACGCGGGCGACGCGGCCGACTCCGCCGGCCTTCGTCGGCTTCGCGGTCGAGGCCGCGCCCTTGCGCGCGGCGGGCTTCTTCGCGGCGGGCTTCTTGGGGGCCGGAGCTGTCGTCGTCATGGCTATCCTGTTTCTCCTGGTTGGCTACTTCGCCGAGACGAGGGCGTCTGCGCCGCCCACGATCTCGGAAATCTGCTGGGTGATCTCGGACTGGCGGGCATTGTTGGCCAGTCTCGTGTAGTCCTTGATGAGCTTGTCGGCATTGTCGCTCGCCGACTTCATCGCCTTCTGCGTCGCGGCATGCTTGCTCGCTGCCGACTGGAGCATCGCATTGAAGATGCGGCTCTCGATGTAGACCGGGAGAAGGGCGTCCAGTACCTGGTCGACCTCTGGCTCGAAATCGTAGAGCGGGAGGATGGCGTGATCGCCGGGCTCCTCGACGCCCTCGACGACCTCGAGCGGAAGCAGGCGGACGACCTCTGGTGTCTGGGTGAGCATGCTCACGAAGCGGTTGTAGACGATGTGGATCTCGTCGACGCCGCCCTCCGAGGCCGGCTGAAGGAACCGCTCGACGAGGGCCTCACCGATCTCGTGCGCGATCTCCGACTTGGGGTTGTCCGTGCCGCCGACCCAGTACCGTTCGATCGCGCGCTTGCGGAAGTTGAAATACGCGATGGCCTTGCGCCCGACGAGGTAGTAGACGACATCCTTGCCTTCGCCCTGCAGTCGAGCAGCAAGTTCCCCGGCCTCCTTGACGACGTTCGTATTGAACGCGCCGGCAAGGCCTCGGTCGGACGAGAAGATGAGCACGGCGGCGCGCTCGACCTTCTCCGGCTCCGTGGTGAGCACGTGCTTGACGTTGGAATAGGTCGCCACGGCCGAGACGGCGCGCGTCACGGCGCGCGAATACGGCCCGGATGCGGCCACCCTCTGCTGCGCTTTCTGGATGCGCGAGGCAGCGATGAGCTCCATCGCCTTGGTGATCTTCTTGATCGTCTGGGCAGACTTGATCTTCTGCCGGTAGACCCGAAGTTGCGCTGCCATGGGTTACCGACGCTTCTTTACGACGATCTGCTCCTGAGCGATGTCCTCCGGGGCGATCTCCTCGAACTCCTCGCGACCGGCCGAGATGAGCGGCTTGCCCTCGCCCGTCTGGAACTCGAGCTTGAACTTGTCGACCTCCTTGTCGAGGGTCGCCACGGTCTTGTCGTCCAGCACGTTCGTGTCACGAAGAGTCTCGAGCACCTTGGTATTGCGCGCGAGATGGTCGAGCAGCTCGCGCTCGAAGCGCAGGATGTCCTCGACCGGCACCTCATCGAGCTTGCCGTTGGTTCCGGCCCAGATCGACACGACCTGGTCCTCGACGGGGTACGGGGAGTACTGGGGCTGCTTGAGCAACTCGGTGAGGCGGGCGCCGCGCGCGAGCTGGCGGCGGCTGGCCGCATCCAGGTCGGAGGCGAACATCGCGAAGGCCTCGAGCGAGCGGTACTGGGCGAGCTCGAGCTTGAGCGTGCCGGAGACCTTCTTGATCGACTTGACCTGGGCGTCGCCACCGACGCGCGAGACCGAGATGCCGACGTCGACCGCTGGCCGCTGGTTCGCGTTGAAAAGGTCGGACTGCAGGAAGATCTGGCCGTCGGTGATCGAGATGACGTTGGTCGGGATGTAGGCCGACACGTCATTCGCCTTGGTCTCGATGATCGGCAGACCGGTCATCGAACCGGCACCCAGCTCATCCGAGAGCTTCGCGCAACGCTCGAGCAGGCGGGAGTGCAGGTAGAACACGTCGCCCGGGTAGGCCTCGCGTCCCGGCGGGCGACGCAGGAGGAGCGACACAGCGCGGTACGCTTCGGCCTGCTTCGAGAGGTCGTCGAACACGATGAGCACGTGCTTTCCGCCATACATCCAGTGCTGGCCGATCGCGCTGCCGGTGTAGGGCGCAAGGTACTTGAAGCCTGCTGCGTCGGATGCGGGGCTCGCGACGATCGTCGTGTACTCCATGGCCCCTGCGTCCTCGAGGGCGCCCTTGACGCTCGCGATCGTCGAGCCCTTCTGGCCGATCGCGACGTAGATGCAGCGCACCTGCTTGTCGACGTCGCCGGAGTCCCAGTTCGCCTTCTGGTTGATGATCGTGTCGATCGCAAGAGCGGTCTTGCCCGTCTGGCGGTCGCCGATGATGAGCTGGCGCTGTCCACGGCCGATCGGGATCATGGCGTCGATCGCCTTGATTCCGGTCTGCATGGGCTCGTGAACGCTCTTGCGCTGCATGACGCCTGGCGCCTGGAGCTCGAGGGCGCGACGTCCCTCGCTCGCGATGTCGCCGAGGCCGTCGATCGGGTTGCCGAGGGGGTCGACCACGCGACCGAGATAGGCGTCGCCCACGGGGACGGAGAGGACCTCGCCCGTGCGGGTGACCTCCATGCCCTCTTCGATTCCGGCGAACTCGCCGAGCACGACGACACCGATCTCGCTCTCGTCGAGGTTGAGTGCGAGACCGAGGGTCCCGTCCGCGAAGCGGAGGAGCTCGTTCGCCATCGCGCCGGGGAGACCCTCGACGTGGGCGATGCCGTCCGCGGCGTCGATCACATAGCCGACCTCGGCTGCGCCCGCCTTGTTCGGCTCGTACGACTTCGCGAAGTCCTGGAGAGCGTTCCGGATCTCGTCCGGGCTGATCGTCAGTTCTGCCATTGTCTTTCCTCTGCGTTGCGGGGCGGAGAGCCCCGTCGTTGTTCCCAGCCGCTAGCCAGCGAGCTGAAGTCTCAAGTCATTCAATCGGGCGGCGACGCTGTCATCGATTACGTCATTGCCAACGGAGACGCGCACGCCGCCGAGCAGCGTCGGATCGACGACCTGCTGGATGCGCAGCGCGCCGTACTTCTTTTCGAGCCCGGCACGAAGGCGCTCGAGCTGGGCGTCGCTCAGGGGTGTCGCGACCGTCACGATCGCGATGGCGAGCGAAGCCTGGTCGGCCACGATGCCGGCAGCGTGGCGAAGGAGTGCCCCTATGCGGCGCCCGCGCGGCTGCTGCACGAGGTGGCCGACGATCGCGATCGTCTGCGCGCTCGCCCGACCGTCGAGGAGCGCCTCAACGAGCGCGGCCTTCGCGGATGGGTCGCCGAGCTTGCTGCCGACGGCGAGTTCAAGCTCGGCGTTCGAGGCGACGAGCTGGCCGAAGGCGAAAAGCTCTGCCGGGATGTCGGTGTCGTCGGCTGTGGCCGAGGATGCGAGGACGCGCAGCCCGAGCTCCTCGATTCCCGCGAGAAGGTCGACCGGCTGCGACCAGCGACTCTGCGCCAGGCCGGCGAGAAGTTCGCGGGCCTGCGCGCCGAGAGCACCGAAGACGGTCGTGATGAGCGTGATCTTGGCCTTCGCCGCGCCCGACGGGTCGGTGAGTGCCCCCAGCAGTTGCGAGGAGTCGCCGATGACCCTGCCGGCCGACAACAGCTGCTCGCCGACGGCCAGGGATGCCGCACCGCGCTGCGCGGCGAGTGCCGCCTTTGCCGCGGCAACCGCTTCTCTGGTCGCTGATCCCATTACTTGCCCGCCTTGGCCTTCTGGCCCGTGGCCTTGCCCGTGCCCGCAGTCTCGGAAGCTTCGAGGTCTGCGAGGAAGCGGTCGACGATCCCCGACGCCTTCTTGTCGTCGGTCAGGCTCTCGCCGATGACGCCGGAAGCCAGGCTGAGCGCGAGCGAGCCGACCTCGCTGCGCAGTGAGACGAGTGCGCTCTGGCGCTCCGCCTCGATCGTCGCCTGGGCGGCCGCGGTGATGCGGTTCGCCTCGAGCTGGGCCTGCTCCTTGAGTTCGTTCAGGATCTTCGTGCCATCCAGGCGTGCCTGCTCGCGGATCTTCGCGGCCTCTCCGCGCGCGTCGGCCAGCTGTGCGCGGTACTCCTCGAGCGCCGCATCCGCCTCTGCCTTCGCCTGGCCGGCCTTCTCGATGTTGCCCTCGATGAGCGCGGCACGCTCGTCCAGCATCGTCGTGAGGCGGGGAAGCACGTACTTCCAGAAGAAGACCAGGACGATCGCGAAGCATACGGCGGACCAGATGATGTCGTATGACTCCGGGAAGAGAGGGTTCGGCGCCGTCTCCTCCGCTGCGCGAATCAGTGATGCAAGCATGTCGAATCCTTAGTGCACGAAGTGGTGATCGTCAGACCATGAAGAAGTAGGTCGCGATGCCGATGAAGGCGAGCGCCTCGGTGAAGGCGATACCGATGAACATGAGGACGGTCAGGCGGCCCTGAAGTTCTGGCTGCCGTGCGACCGCCTCGACGGTCTTGCCTGCGACGATGCCGATGCCGATGCCGGGGCCGATTGCCGCGAGGCCGTACCCGACTGTGGCGATGTTGCCGGAGAGTGCAGCGATGTCCACGAGTTGTGTTTCCTTCCGTAGTGGCGAGTTCGGCGTGTGCCGAGCCCGTTGATCGTGTGTTTAGTGTTCCTCGAGCAGGGCGAGCTGGATGTAGACGGAGGTGAGAATGGCGAAGATGAACGCCTGCAGCACGGCGATGAGCACCTCGAACAGAGTGAAGGCCAGTCCGAAGGCGATCGTTCCGATGCCGAAGAGCGAGTAGAAGCCGCCGGCGCTGAAGAGGAAGAACTGCGTGCCGGCGAAGAACAGGACGAGCAGCAGGTGACCCACCATCATGTTCATGAGGAGTCGCAGTGTGAGCGTCACGGGACGAACGAGGAACGTGGAGATGAATTCGATGACGGTGACGAGAGGCATCACGTAGAGCGGAACACCGGGCGGGAAGAGCGCGTTACGGAAGAAGTTGCCAGGGCTCTTCTTGACGCCGGCGTAGATGAACGTGCCGTACGCGATGACCGCGAGGAGGAGGGGAACCCCGATCACGGCCGTGCCGGCGAGGTTCAGCCCGGGAATGATTCCGGTCAGGTTCATGAAGAGGACCATGAAGAAGATCGCGGAGAGGAGCGGCAGGAACCGTTTGCCGTCCTTCTCGCCGAGCACGCCGTCCGCGACCTCGCTTCGGACGAATCCGACGCCGAGCTCGATGAGGCTCTGACCGCGGCCGGGGACTGTTCTCAGCCGCCGAGTGCCGAGCCAGAAGAGGAGCAGGAGCACCGCGACAGCGAAGAACCGGATGAGAATGACCCGGTTGATCTCGAACCAGGTTCCCTCGAAGAAGATGACGTTGGGGAAGAACTCGTAGATCGTGGGTGCATGGAACCCGCCATCGTCGGAAGCCGACCGGACCATCAGGTTCACGGCGTTCTCTAGCAGCGCTTTCTCCTGGTTCTGGGTGCGGCGAGCGAGGCTCTCCCGACGGCGAAAAGGGCGTGGATCACGGCATTGTGGTGATGCGTTCGCCACTGATTGACGGTAACGACTCTATCAAGAAACGAAGGCGCTGCCGAATCGACCCCGTGTCAGCGCTGGCCGTCCGAATCGGGACCGGGCGACTCTGGGAGGGTCACATCGCTCACGTACGGCAGGCGCGACTTGGCCACCACGACGAGGTCGACGACGAGTGAGCCGATGACTCCCGCGACGATGCTGAGGAACAGCACGGCGGAGTTGACCCATGGCTGGTCCTTGAGGAGGAAGACGAGGACGAGGAAGGCGGCGAACTTGAGGACCCACCCGCCCATGACGATGCCGAAGAACACGGCGAGCGACGGCGGGGTTCCGGCCAGCCGCGTGGCCACGAGGATGCTCGCGACCGTGACGATCATGAAGACGACGGCCATTCCCGTGCCGAGGAGCGCGCTCACGAGGCCGGGGCCGCCCGCGACCAGGTATCCGATGAGACTCCCACCGATGGCGATCGCGAGGGCGAGGACGCCTCCCCAGGCGAGGATCCGCTTCAGGATGGGCACGGCGCTCATGAGGACTCCTTCTCGAGAGTGGGCACTTCCGGATTTCGTCGGGTGAGGGGCGCGAACGTGAACCACACGCACACGACGACGCCGAGTCCGAGCAGCACGAGAACCCAGCTGACGGGCGCGAACAGGAAGAGCAGGGTTCCGACGGAGAGCACCGCTGTCCACCCGTAGATGATGAGCACCGACTGGAAGTGGGTGTGACCCATGTCGAGCAGGCGATGATGCAGGTGTTTGCGGTCGGCGCTGAACGGCGACTTCCCCGCGCGCAGGCGCCTGGTGACGGCGAGGCCGAAGTCCAGGATCGGGATGAGGAGAATCGCGAAGGGCAGCAGGATCGGGATGAAGGCCGGGGCGAGGAGCTTGCCGGAGTCGAGCGAGCCCGGGTCGATCTGCCCTGTCACCGAGATCGCCGAGGTCGCCATGAGAAGGCCGACGAGGAGCGCCCCCGAGTCTCCCATGAAGAGTTTGGCCGGATGCCAGTTGAGCGGCAGGAACCCGACGCACGCGCCGATGAGCACGGCCGTGATGAGCGAGGCGAGGTTGAAGTATTCAGCCTCGCCGATGACCCTCGCGAGCCAGTAGCTGTAGATGAAGAAGACGCCGTTCGCGATGATCGCGACGCCGGCCACGAGCCCGTCGAGCCCGTCGATGAAGTTCACCGCGTTCATGACGAGAACGACCGCGATGACGGTGAGGACGAGCCCGAGCACGGGCGGGACGACCGTGATCCCGCCGACGGGGATCGTGACGAGCTGCACGCCCTGCCACACGAGGAGGCCTGCGGCGATGATCTGGCCCGTCAGCTTGGTGAGCCAGTCGAGGTCCCAGATGTCGTCGGCGACACCGATGAGCACGATGATGAGCGCGGCGCCGAGTATGGCGACGACCTGTCCCGGTCGCGCGAAGACGAGGTGGAACCAGCTCACCTGGCTGGCGACGGCGAAGGCGACGAGGATTCCGAGGAACATCGCGACGCCGCCGAGTCTCGGAGTCGGGGTGGAGTGCACGTCGCGTTCGCGGATCCTCGGGTACAGGCGGTATTTCGCGCCGAGCTTCCAGATGATCCAGGAGAGGCCGGCCGTGACGACGGCGGCGATGAGCGCGGCGATGACGTAGAAGATCACGTCGCGGCCCCGCTCATTCCACTGCCCCGGTCATGCCAGCGCC
>DAITPJ010000088.1:5527-7705 GCA_036833635.1 Terrimesophilobacter sp. | reverse complement strand
TCGGGCGAGACGCCCCATTCTGCGCGGATGTGCCCCAGGCGTTCGAGCCGGTGCAGGAGCGGGTACAGCATGCCGTCGGTCCACTCGAGGTCGCCTCCCGAGAGCTCGCGCACGCGCTTGAGGATCGCATAGCCGTAGCTCTCGCCCTCGGCGAGGATCGCAAGGACAAGCGGCGTCGCCATCGCCGCCACGAGATCCTTGTCGATGTTCACGGATGCCTCCCTGCCGCGATCTTATACCTAACAGTGCTAGGTATGCGGCGAGTCGGCTCAAAAACCCACCTGCAGCACGAAGATCCCCAGGAACACCGCGAAGAGTGCGGGTCTAGACAGGGAGACAGTTCGGTCCCGGATCGCCGAACACTGTCAGGAAGTAGAAAAAGAACGTCGGTAGTGCGATGAGGGCGCTCCATCTCCACATTGCAATCGCGCCACTGCGAAGGCGCGGACTCCTCATCGCGAGTACGAGGAATACGGTCGAGGCGAGCCAGATCAGCCCGCCACCCCAATGCGCGATCTCACGCCAGGGCTCTGGCCACGGCAGGCCCAGGGTATCTACCACGGCGCAAATTCTTTGGGAGAGCCGGAGAAAAATGACGAGCGAAATCGGGGCAAGACCCGCAAGAACCCCCATGGTGGATGAGAGCAGCACATACCGACGAGAACGTTGAGGCTCCCCGACACTCACCGCGAAAAGCGCGCATGCAGCGGCCACAAAGAAAATGGCCAGGAGGAAGGCCACGCCGAGCATGTCCATCTTGGCGAAGACGAAGAAAAGGAGATAGCCCCCTCCTCCTAGCGCGAAAGCCGACAGGCGCATCGTCTTCTGGCCAGCCGTCCTGCCCGCCGTCATCCGCTCGCTCATGTCCCGACTGTAGTGTGCCGAGCCAATCGAAGGCGAGGCACCGTCAGAACCCCACCTGCAGCACGAAGATCCCGGGGAATACTGCGAACAGGATCGTGACGGGCAGGATGAGGAACACGAGAGGGATCATCATCGCGACCTCCTTCTTGCCGGCGATTTCGAGCAGGTCGCGCTTGGCCTGCTCCCGGGTGTCCTGCGCCTGGGCGCGGAGCACTTCGGCGAGCGGTGTACCGCGCTCGAGGGCGCCGACGACCTGGTCGATGCACCGGGTGAGCGCGGGCATCCGGATGCCGGCGGCAAGTCGCAGCAGGCTGTCACCGAGCGCCGACCCGCTGTTGACGGCAGCCACAACGCCGCCGAGCTCTGCCGCGAGCTCGCCGCGGCTCGTCGCCGCGATGCGGCGGATCGAGTCCAGGATGCCCTCGCCGGCCGAAAGGCTCAGCGTGAGGAACTCGAGCACCACCGGCAGCTCCGCGTTCATACGCGCCACGCGCCGCCTCGCCTCCCGCTGCAGCATCCGGTCGCTCGCGATGAAGCCGCCCACGCCGAACACCACGACGAGCAGCACGCTCACCGGGATCGGGACGGGCCGCGTCTGGGCGAGAAGGAAGGAGACGACGACACCGAGCGCGGTCGCCCCGATCCCCCACGCGAGCTGGCGAGACCGGAACGCCTCGACTGTCAAGGGCGAGCCGGCCTGGCGCAGCCGCAGTTCGATCGTCGCCGCACCGCCCAGCAGCGGCGCGAGCACGGCACGCATCCGGTCGAGCAGCGGGCCGAGGATCGCCCCGAAGACCGGCAGCGGGTTCTCCGATCTCCGGCTGACGAACGACCGAGCGCTCTCCGAGACGTCGACGAGGTACGGCGCGACGCGGTGCACGAGCCGCGGGCGCGAGAGTCGAGGAACGAGACTCGCGAGCGTCCACACCCCGATCCCCAGGCCGAGCCCGCACACGATCGACCACGCTGCGGTCGTCGTCACCGGAACCACCTCCGCTCCTCGGGAAGTCGGGCGAGCGCGATCATCGCGCGATAGGCGATGACGGTCGCGACGAGCCCTCCGACAATGACCGCGACACCGGTCGGCGAGTTGTAGGCGGCGGCCGCCTCCGGCCGCGTCGACAGCAGCGCGAGAATCACCCACGGCGCCGCGGCGCCGAGACGCGCGGCGTTCATGACCCAGGACTGCCGCGCCTCGACCTCGCCGCGGATCGCCGCCTCCTGCCGCAGGTGCGACGCGAGGGCGCGCAGCACGGCGGGCAGCTCGTTCCCGCCGACCTCGCGCGACATCCGGAGCGTCTCGAGGATGCGGTC
>DAITPJ010000088.1:0-5427 GCA_036833635.1 Terrimesophilobacter sp. | reverse complement strand
CGCCGGCGGCGACCGCGAGCGCGACAACCGGAACGAAGACGAACACGACCGCCGCGACCGCAACGCCGATCACAAGCGAGACGATCGCGAAGACCGGCAGCGAGACGGAACGGAGACCTGCCTGCCGCATCCGTTCATGCAGCGACTGGAGAACCCCGGATGTCGCGAGCGCATTCCGCCCCGCCCTCCGGCGCGACGACGGCCAGAGAAACGGCGAGGCCACAAGGAGGACGCCGAGTCCGAGGCCGCAGCCGAGCAGGAGGATCACGCGGCGCCTTCCGTCGGCGCGGCGTCCTGCTCCGCCGCGGGCACGACCGCCGTCGCGATGCCCGGCGCCGCCGGATCCAGCACGACTCCGGGGTCGAGCCCCGCACTCCGGAACTTCGTCAACCTCGCGGGGTGGCTCCCTGTCGGGTCCAGCGAACCACCCCGCAGCTCGAAGATCGTGTCCGCCTCGATCACGCCGCCGGTCACCCGGCCGGTCGGGGCGACGATCTGGGCGATGTGCCGCCGGCCGCTGCGCTCGAGCGCGCAGTGCACGACGATGTCGATGCTCGTGGCGACGGTCGGGACCACGAAGGACGAGTCGATGTTGCGCCCGGCGAGGAGCGGCAGCGTCGAGAGCTTCGAGAGCGCCTCGCGCGCGCTATTGGCGTGGATGCTGCACATGCCGGGAAGCCCGCTGTTCAACGCGATGAGAAGGTCGAGCGACTCTGCCTCGCGCACCTCGCCGACGACGAGGCGGTCGGGGCGCATCCGGAGTGCCTCCTTGATGAGGCGTCGCAAGGTGATCTCGCCCGTGCCCTCGAGGCTCGGCTGCCTGCATTGCATCGCGACGGCGTCGCGCGCCGTGAAGCTCAGCTCGAACGTCTCCTCGACCGTGACGATGCGCTCGCCAGGCCGCGCGGCGGTCAGGAGCGCCCCGAGCAGCGTCGTCTTGCCGCTCTGGGTCGCGCCCGAGACGAGGATGTTCTGCCCCGAGAGCACGCACATGCGAAGGAACTCGGAGGCCTCGCGGCTCAGCGACCCGAGCGCGACCAGCTGCTGCAACTCCTTGATGCGCTTCGCGAACTTGCGGATGTTGACCGCCCAGTGCTTCTGCGTCACGTCCGGGATGACCACGTGGAGTCGCGAGCCGTCCGGCAGCGAGGCATCGACAAAGGGGCTCGAGAGGTCGACGCGGCGACCCGTGGACTGCAGCATCCGCTCGACGAGGTCGCGCACCTCCGTCGCCGCGAGCGTCAGCGGTGTGAGCTCCGGCACCCCGTTGCGCGCGACGAAAATGCGCTCGGGGCCATTGATCCAGATCTCCTCGACCGTGTCGTCGTCGAAGAACGGCTGCAGTGAACCGAAGCCGGTGATCGAGGCGACGACCTCTCGAGCAGCCTGCGCCTCATCTGGAATCGGTGGGAGCGAGCCGCCGAGCGCCCGCTCGCTGTAGCGGCGGATCTCCTCGCGCACGAAGCCGGCCGCGAGCCGATGATCACCGCCGAGGTCGATGCCCTCGCGCCGCACCCGCTCACGAACCCGGTCGGCGATGAGGGCGACGGCGGAGTTCACCCGAGCATCCTGCAGGAACCCGGATGCTGCCCGCCGAAGTTATCCACAAGGCCGCGGCAGGCATCCGGCGAAATCCGTTGCCAAGCGGCCTGTCCGAGGGTCAGGATGTCTGCACGTGGACATTCTCTAGCCGAGAGGTCAGAACATGGCAACTTCGAACGAGGCCGTGATCGAGCGGCTCATCGCCTGCATCAACGAACGACACGTCGAGACCATGGACGAACTGTTCCACGACGACGCGATCATGGACTGGCCGCAGTCGCGCGAGCGCGTGCGGGGCGCCGAGAACCGCCGCGCGATCTACGGATCCTTCCCCCAGTTGCCGACGATCACCCCTCGGCGGATGACGAGCGACGGGGATCTCGTCGTCGCGGAGGCGACCCTCGACTACGGCGGGCCGACCTACGAGACGGTGTTCGTCTTCGAGTTCCGCGACGGGAAGATCGCCAGGGAGACCGCCTACTGGAGCGAGGCGTTCGACCCTCCGGAGTGGCGCGCGCAGTGGGTGGAGACCTTCTAGCGAGGTAATGTGACTGCTGCCGGACCGACACGGTCCGGCCACCGCGGGAGTGGTGAAATTGGCAGACACGCAGGATTTAGGTTCCTGTGCTCTCGAGCGTGCGGGTTCAAGTCCCGCCTCCCGCACCTTGGCTCCAGCCCGGAGCGATACCCTGTCATGGACGCACTCGCGCCCGATCACACTGACTGGAGAAACCCCGCTTGGTTCCTTCCGCCCTCATCCCCTGGCTCGACCCTGAGCTCATCATCACGACCGCCGGGCCGTGGGCACTCGTCGTGGTCTGCCTCATCGTCTTCGCCGAGACAGGGTTGCTTGTCGGGTTCCTGCTGCCAGGTGACACCCTCCTGCTCATCTCCGGGTTGCTGACCCACACCTCACTCGTCTTCGGCCTCGAGATCTGGTGGGTCGGCCTGCTCATCGCGTTCGCCGCATTCGTCGGAGGCGAATGCGGGTATCTCATCGGTCACAAGTTCGGACCCGCCGTGTTCGAGCGCAAGGAAAGCGGGCTCTTCAGCCGCGAAAACGTCGAGCGGACCAACCGCTTCTTCGTGCGCTTCGGCGGGCTCTCGGTCATCCTCGCCCGGTTCGTTCCCATCCTGCGCACGTTCGTCCCGGTCGCCGCCGGCATCGGGCACATGAACTACAAGAAGTACTCGCTGTACAACCTCATCGGGGCGGGAATCTGGGGTTTCGGGCTGACCTTCTTCGGATTCCTCATCGGCTATATCCCGCCGGTCGCGGTGTTCGTCGAGAACTATATCGACGTCATCCTGATCGGTGCCGTGACGCTCACGCTCATCCCGACGCTGTGGCACTACTTCCGGTCGACGCAGAAAGCGAAGCGCGCGAAGCTCGAGGGCGTCAGCCCGCTCAGCGAGGAGGAGGTCGTCATCGACGAGGCCTACTTCGACAACAATCGGGCCAACGACCCGCCGCGCGGCTGATCGGACCCTCGCTGGTTGAGTAGCGCCCCGAAGGGTCGCGTATCGAAACCGGGCGTGCGATGGATGGTTTCGATACGCCGCTTCGCGGCTACTCAACCAGCGGGGCCGGTCCGAGCGTCGGCCCGGCATGACTGATGGTCGATCGGACGAGACAGCCTGCCTCGGCGCCATCGCTCGTCCGAACGAGCATCAGTCGGCACAGTGGGGTGCCGCTATGTGCCGCGCGCTATCCAGATCGCGCGCGTGGCCTCGTCGCCCAGGTCGAGCTCGGATGCCCCGACCCGCACCGCGAGCGAACCGCCGAATGGCCTCCGCCCGACGACCGTGACGACGGTGTCGAGCGTGACGCCCTCCTCGCGCAGGTGCTTGAGCAGCGCCGGGTCGCGGTCGCTGATACGAACGACCGGCCCGGAGAATCCGTCGGGCGCATCCTGAAGGAGCACGGCATCCGGCTGCACGACCGAACCGTCGGCCCGAGGGATCGGGTCGCCGTGCGGGTCGCGCAAGGGGTTCCCCAGTTTCGCGGCGACCACGTCGAGAAACCGCTCGCTCACGGCGTGCTCCAGCACCTCGGCCTCGTCGTGCACCTCGTCCCAGCCGTAGCCGAACGACTCGACGAGCCAGGTCTCGATGAGGCGGTGGCGGCGCAGCATCCGCAGGGCCAGTATCCGCCCATCGTCGGTGAGGGTCACGGCACCGTATGGCACGTGGGTCACGAGACCGGATGCCGCCAGCTTCTTGACCATCTCCGTCACCGAGGATGCCGCGAGGCCGAGCCGCGCGGCCAGCACGGAGGGTGTGATGGGGTCCGGCTGCCACTCGGTGTGCGAGTGAATGACCTTGACGTAGTCCTCGACGACGGCATCCGCGAAGACCGGCTTCTCCTTCACGGCGCCTCCTACCCGATGATCGTCAGCACGATGAGCGCGAGGTTGAGCGCGACGACCAGCAGGACGATCGTAGCGAGGACCCATCGCACGAGACGGCTGTTCGCCGACTCTCCCATGACGGTGCGGTCGCTCGTGAGCCTCAGGAGCGGCACGAGCGCGAACGGGATGCCGAAGCTCAGGAACACCTGGCTGAGCACGAGCGCCCACGTCGGGTCGATGCCGACACCGAGGATCACGAGAGCCGGGATGAGCGTGATGACCCGCCGCGCGAAGAGCGGGATGCGCTTGTGGAGCAGGCCCTGCATGATCGTCGCACCGGCGTAGCTGCCGACCGAGGTCGAAGCGAGGCCGGAGGCCAGCAGCCCGATCGCGAACACGAGCGCGATGCCAGGGCCGAGCGTCGACTCGATCGCCGCGTGCGCGCCCTCGATCGTGTCGGTGCCTTCGATGCCGCGCAGGTTCACCGCCGCGAGCAGCAGCATCCCGATGTTGACGACGCCGGCGAGCCCCAAGGCGATGACGACGTCCCACTTGGTCGAGCGGAGCAGGCCGGCGCGCCCGGCATCCGTGGCCTTGCCGTGGCGGTCGCGCGCGAGGGCCGAGTGCACGTAGATCGCGTGCGGCATGACCGTCGCGCCGAGCATGCTCGCGGCGAGGAGGACGGAGTCGGTCCCGTCGAAGAGCGGGACGAGCCCACCGACGACCGCCGCGCCATCCGGGGGGTTCACGAACAGCCCGGCGAGAAACCCGATTGCGATGATCGCCAGCAGGCCGATGACGACCGACTCGAACGGGCGCTGGCCGAAGCGGCTCTGCAGCCCGAGGAGGGCCATCGAGACCGCGCCGACGATGAGGCCGCCGAGGAAGAGCGGCACACCGAAGAGCAGGTAAAGGGCGATCGCGCCGCCGATGACCTCGGCGAGGTCGGTCGCGACGGCCACGAGTTCCGCCTGCACCCAGAAGGCGCGGCGCGGCCCCGTGCGCATGCGCTCGCCGAGCAGTTCTGGCATCGTGCGGCCCGTGACGATGCCGAGCTTGGCCGACTGGTACTGGACCATCGCCGCCATGAGGTTCGCGGCCACGAGCACCCAGACGAGCAGGTAGCCGTAGCGGGCGCCGCCCGTGAGGTTCGCGGCGACGTTGCCGGGGTCGACGTAGGCGATCGCGGCGACGAAGGCCGGGCCGAGCAGCGTCCACGAGTGACTTCGGATCACTCGTTGACGGGATTTCGGCATACCGAAATCCTAGACCCTTGGATACCTCTTGGGCTCGGATCGAGATCTCGACAAGCTCGATCCGAGAGAGGGGTCCTCGATCCGAGAGAGGGTCCTCGATCCGTGAGAGGGTCCTCGATCCGAGAGAGGGTCCTCGATCCGAGAGAGGGTCCTCGATCCGAGAGAGGAGTCCTCGACCCGAGAGACGGCGTCAGAGGTGGAAGTGCTCCTCGTGCCCGGCGTGTTCCGCGGGCTCGAGCTGGAACGTGGAATGGGCAACGTCGAAGTGGTCGGCGAGG
>DAITPJ010000087.1:0-7713 GCA_036833635.1 Terrimesophilobacter sp. | reverse complement strand
CGGCCTACCGCAGGTCGGAAGTATGTCGCGGCCCCGGCCGCGCCCTCTCAGCAGAGTGCGCCGGCTCATGGCGGCCTACTTCTTCTTGCCGCCGACTCCGGGCCTGGATGTGATCTGCTTCATCCAGGCCGCGACCTGGTGCTCGTCGAGGTCGCCGACGGAGGCGAGCTCGACGCCGCGCGTCGCCTTGCCCATCCCGACTGGCGTTACCGGCGGGACCGGGTCGAGCATCGTGCCGTTCACGAACATGAGCTTGACGTGGCCGGCGAAGGCACCGCAGCTGAAGCACCATCCGTCGCCGACGCCGTAGTACGCCATGCCCCACTTGACGGAGCGCTCGAGGTTCGGCAACGTCCTCGCCGCGAGCGCGTCGATCGCCTCAGCGATGCCGCGCTGCGGCTGCGGGAGGCTCGCGATGTAGGCGAAAACGGGCTTGTCTCCGACCGCGGCCTTCGCTGGGCTCGCCGCGCCCGTCATGGATTCCTTGAGCGTGAAGGTTTCTGGTGCCGCCACTGGCTTCGAGGCGGTGTTCTTGTCAGGTTCGCTGTTGGCCATGACGAATGGTATTCGTCACAGCACCCGGATGCGAGCCCACACCTCTATTCGCAGGGTAGGCGGCTCCTCAGGGAATGGTGTGGCCGAGCTGGTCGCGACGGCGGGTGAGGTGCGCCACCTCGGCGGTGTTGCCGGCCAGGGCGATCGCGCGGTCGTAGGCAGTGCGCGCATCGGCCGAACGTCCGAGCCGGCGCAGCAGGTCGGCGCGCGTCGCGTGGAAGGCGTGGTAGCCGTCGAGCGCGGTCGCGAGCCGGTCGACGGTCGCGAGGGCGACATCCGGGCCGTCGAGCTCAGCGACAGCGATCGCACGGTTCAGCGCCACGATGGGGCTCGGGTCGATCGCCGCGAGCTGGTCGTACAGGGCGACGACCTGCGACCAGTCGGTGTCGCGCGCATTCGGTACGGAGGTGTGCACCGCGTTGATCGCGGCAAGAATCTGGTACCGACCGGGCGCGCCCTCGCCGCGGGCGGCCGCATCCACCCGCTCGCGCACGAGGGCGACCCCCTCGGCGACCAGCGCGTGGTCCCAGGCGCCGCGGTCCTGCTCATCGAGCCGCACGAGCTCACCGGATGCCGAGACGCGCGCCGCGGCACGCGCCTCGATCAGCAGCATGAGCGCGAGCAGGCCGGCCACCTCGCCGTCATGCGGAAGCAGATCCTTGACGAGCCGCGTCATCCGGATCGCCTCCGCGGTGAGGTCGCGCCTGATCGGATCCGACTCCCCACTCGAGGCGAGGTAGCCCTCATTGAAGACGAGGTAGAGAACGGCGAGCACGCCGGCGACCCTGGCCGGCAGGTCGGCGGCCTCCGGCACACGGAACGGGATGCCGGCCGCCTTGATCTTGCCCTTCGCGCGCGTGATGCGCTGGCCCATCGTCGCCTCCTGAATAAGGAAAGCGTGGGCGATCTCGGGCACGGTGAGGCCGCCGACCATGCGGAGCGTCAGCGCGACGCGGGCCTCCATCGACAATGCCGGATGACAGCAGGTGAAGAGAAGGCGCAGCCGGTCGTCGTCGACCGCGCCTGTCGGGTCGGGCGGACTGTCGTCGTGGAGCATGAACGCCTCCTGGTACTTCGCATCGCGCCGCGCCTCCCGTCGCAGCCGGTCGATCGCCTTGCGGTTGGCGGTCGTGGTGATCCACGCGCCGGGATTCGGAGGGACGCCGTCGCGGGGCCAGCGTTCGACCGCGATCGCGAAGGCCTCGGCGGCCATCTCCTCCGCCAGGCTGAGATCGCCGAACCGGCGGGCGAGCGAGGCCACCACCCGCGCCCACTCCTCGCGGTGGACCCGGCTGATCGCCTCGCGGGCGGCCTCCGTCACGCGCTTCCCGTTGGACGCACCTCGACCTTGCGGCCGCACGCCTTCGAGCCCTCGGCGGCGAGCTTGAGCGCTGCGTCGAGATCCGGCACGTCGACGACCCACAGGCCCGCGACGTACTCCTTCGACTCGATGAACGGGCCATCCGTGAAGATCGGCTCTGGACCTGTGCCGTCGACGACCGTCGCGGTCGACGGCTCGGCCAGGCCGTTCACGTAGACGAGGCTGCCCTCCTCTTTGAGCCTGGCGTTGAAGACGCCGGTGGCCTCCATCTGGGCGGCGCGTTCGGCCTCCGTGCCGTACGTGTCGAACTCGCCGTAGTCGCTCGGACCCCAGACCACCAGAAAATAGTGCGCCATGAGCTTTCTCCCTTTCGCGCGGCGACCCCTCGGCCGCCTCTCACTGGTACTACGTAGCGGGATGAGCCGATTCGACATCTTGGAACAGGATGCCTGAGTTTGGGCTTCGCGTGTGCGACGGAACTCATCGGGCGGCTCCCTTCGAGACGCCGACTTCGTCGGCTCCTCAGGGAACGGCTACCGGGCACGGGAACGGCTCAGCCGAGCAGCGCCTTCATCTGCTTGGCGATGAACTCGGTCGCCTTGCGCGGAGCGAGGCGGGCGAGCCGGTCCAGGAACCGGGCGTCACCGCCGATGACCACCCGGAAACTGCCCTTCTCAACGCCTTCGATGATCTGCCGTCCGGCATCCGCTGCGCTCGTAGTCTTCGGCGTCCTGCCGCCGGTCATCGCCTCGGCGTTGGGGATCTCCACGCCGGAGTTCCCGGTGATGTTGGTCGCGATCGCGCCGGGGAAGACGACTGTCACGGCAAGGTTCGTCCCCTGGGACTCCGCGTACAGCGCCTCGGTGAAGAGCTTGACCGCCGCCTTGCTCGCGCCGTAGGCCGCCTGGCCGGGAACCGGGAGGAACCCGCCCATGCTCGAGACATTGAGCACAGCGGCCGCGGGCCGCGCGAGCAGGTGCGACAGGAATGCCTTGGTCATGTTGACGACGCCCCAGAAGTTCACGTTCATAACCCGCTCGATGTCCTCGAATCCGAGCTCGTCGAGTTTCACGAACTTCTGGATGATCCCCGCGATGTTCAGCACGCCGTCGACCTGTCCGTGAGCGGCGATGACGGCATCCGGAAGCGCCAGGACTGCCGCGCGATCCGTGACGTTGAGCGCGTGGGTTGTGAGGTGCCCGTCCGGCGCCTTCGCGAGGGCCGCCGTCTCGTCGAGGCCCTCGGCGCTCAGGTCTACCGCGGCGACGCGCGCGCCCCGCGCGAGGAGGCCGAGCACGACCTCCCTGCCCATCCCGTTTCCGCCGCCGGTGACGACGAAGACTCTGCCGGTGACATCCATGATTTCCACCCTCTCGAGGGGCACGAAGAAGGTGCCCTTAGGGCCAATTGTCCGGGATGGCAACCCCCGCCCGGAACCAAAACGACCGTGACAAAATGGCCCTATGGAACTCCACCTGACCGGCGACGAGGCCGCCGACGAACTTCTGACCGAGAACCCCTTCGCGCTGCTCGTCGGGATGCTTCTCGACCAGCAGATCCCGATGGAGACCGCCTTCGCCGGACCCGCGAAACTGCGCGACCGCCTCGGCGCGATCGATCCCGCGACGATCGCCGACCATGACGCCCTCGCCTTCCTCGAGGCGTTCCGGATTCCGCCGGCCGTCCACCGCTTCCCCGGCTCGATGGCCGCGCGGGTTCAGTCGCTCGCCACCGCCGTGCGCGACGACTGGGGTGGAAAGGCCGAGGCGATCTGGACCTCCCCCGGCGAGGACGGCGCAGCCCCGGACGGGCCCGAGATCCTGCGCCGCCTGCGAGCGTTGCCCGGGTTCGGCGAACAGAAGGCCCAGATTTTCCTCGCCCTGCTCGGCAAGCAGCTCGGGCTCACGGCATCCGGATGGCGCAAGGCGGCCGGTGCGTACGGCGAAGAGGGCGCCCACCGCTCGATCGCCGACATCACGGATGCCGAATCGCTGCGGCTCGTGCGCGAGACGAAGAAGGCGGCGAAGGCGGCCGCGAAGAAGAAGTCCTGAACGGCCGGCTGCGCCATCCGAAAGACTGGGCCCGCCGACGCTGGTCCTGCAGGAAGTGGAAAGTGGGCGTAATCTCTCCTAGTCTCGGTATTTTGAGGAACCGGAGAGAAGACTCATCATGGCAACAGTGGAACTGACCGCCGACGACTTCGAGAAGACGGTCACCGCTCCGGGCATCACCCTCGTCGACTTCTGGGCCGGATGGTGCGGGCCGTGCCGGCAGTTCGCTCCCGTCTTCGACAAGGCGAGTGAAGCCAACGAGGATGTGACCTTCGCCAAGGTCGACACCGACGCCGAACAGGCGCTCGCCGGGGCAGCCGGCATCACCTCGATCCCGACGCTCATGGCGTTCCGCGATGGGGTGCTCGTGTTCTCCCAGCCGGGGGCCCTGCCCGGCCACGCGCTCGACCAGGTCATCACCGCGGTGCGCGAGCTCGACATGGACGAGATCCACGCGAAGATCGCCGCGCAGCACGCGGACGCTGCCGCCGGTTAAGCGCGCCAGCGTCGCGCGGTGCCGGCGCGGATGAGCTCCAGGAGCGCGCCGCGCAGGGAGTCGGGGTCGGTCAGTTCGGGGAAGACATCGGACTCGAGGTTGCGCGCCGCATCCCAGGCGCGGCTGCCGGCCGGCGTTCGCCGCACGATGCGGCGACGGCGGTCCCTCGGGTCGAGTTCGCGGGCGATGTAGCCCTGTCGCTCGAGCCGGTCGAGGGTGCGCGACATCGTCTGGTTCTCGACCCGTGCGCGCTCCGCGAGCTCGGTCTGGCTCGTCGAGGCGTCAGCGAGAAGATGCAGCGCGACGAGGCCGGCGTGGGAGAGGCCCAGCTCGTCGAGCGCCTCCAGCCAGGCATGCTCCACGAGTCGGGACGCGGTCGACAGGAGCCTGCCGGTGGGCCATTCGGCCATCGGGCCGTGCTCGTCCTCGCCCGGCGTCGCCGCGTCATCCATGGTGTCAGGATAGCGCGCGGCGCAGATCAGTAAGCTGGCTGTCGATTCGATAAGCTGGCTTACCAACAACCGGAAAGCGATCCCATGACCTCCTCGCGCACCAAGTGGCTCGGCCTCGTCGTCATCAGCCTCGCGGTCTCCCTCATCATCGTCGACTCGACCATCGTGAACGTCGCGATCCCCTCGATCGTCGACGAGCTCGCGATCACCTCGACGCAGGTGCAGTGGGTGCAGGAGAGCTACACGCTCGTGTTCGCCGCCCTCCTGCTCGTCTTCGGAACCCTCGCAGACCGGTTCGGGCGACGCAGGGTGCTCCTCATCGGCGTGACGATCTTCGCGCTGTCCTCCGTGCTCGCCGCCGCGGCGCAGAGCGGTGACCTGCTCATCGGCACGCGCGTGCTTCAGGGCGTCGGCGGGGCCATGATCCTCCCCTCGACGCTCTCGATCATCAACGCGAACTTCCGTGGACGCGACAGGGCGATCGCCTTCGCCGTCTGGGGCTCCACGATCGGCGGAATGGCGGCCGTCGGCCCAGTGCTCGGCGGCTGGCTCACCACCTACTTCTCCTGGCGCTGGGCCTTCGGCATCAATGTGCCGCTCGGGGTCGTCATCATCCTCGGCGTCCTCTACTTCGTGCTCGAGTCGCGCGAGCCGACTGCCCGTGGAATCGACCTGGTCGGGGCGGCCCTCTCGATCATCACGAGCGGGGCGCTCGTCTTCGGCCTCATCGAGGGCCGCAATTACGGATGGTGGCTCACCGACGACGTGCCCGAGATCGGCTCCTGGAGCTGGCCGTTCGACCTCTCGCCGATCCCGCTCGTGTTCCTCATCGCCGCGCTCGGCCTCGTCGCCTTCATCCTATGGGGCATCAGGAGGGAGAAGTCGGGCAAGCCCACGATGCTCGCCTTCCGCCTCTTCGGCATCCCTTCATTCCGAAACGGGAATATCGCGGCGCTCATCGTCTCGCTCGGCGAGTACGGCGTCATCCTCTCGCTGCCGCTCTGGCTGCAGAACGTGCTCGGATACGACGCCCTCCAGACCGGCTACGTCATCCTCGCGCTTGCCATCGGCTCCTTCCTCGCGAGCGGCTTCGCCGGCAGCATGGGCAACCGGGTCTCCCCTGTCTGGATCGTGCGGTTCGGCATCCTGGCCGAGATCGTCGGCGTCGGGATCGTCGGGCTCGTCATCGCGCCCGACACGGCATGGTGGTCGATCGCCGGCGGCCTGCTCGTCTACGGGTTCGGCATCGGCCTCGCGACAGCACAGCTCACCGGGGTCGCGCTCAAGGATGTGCCGGTCGAGCAGAGCGGCCAGGGTTCCGGCACCCAGAGCACCTCGCGCCAGGTCGGAAGCGCCTTGGGCATCGCCATTCTCGGCACCGTGCTGTTCACGAGCGTCGGCGCCTCGCTCGCGTCGCGCCTCGCCGACAGCGAACTCCCGGATGCCGTCCAGACCCAGATTGTCGACGCCGTCGTCGACAGCGCAGGCAACGCCATCCCTGGGCTCGACGACCGGTCGGCCGAAGTCGCCGCGGATGCGCGCGCCGCGTTCAGCGACGGCACGCGCTACTCCGCCTTCGCCGCCGCCGGCTTCCTCGCCCTCGGCCTGCTCGCGACACTGCGCCTCGACGGCAGGCGGCACGAGGATGAGGAGACGACGGTCCCGGCGTCCGAGGGCACCGCGAACTGACCGGGACCGCTACAGGTTCCCGCCGAACGTCTGGCAGGCGTTCGGCCCCTGCTCGTAGCCGATCGAGAACCACTTCTGCCGCTGCTCGCTCGAACCGTGGGTCCACGTCTCGGGGTTGACCTGGCCGGTCGCCTGCGACTGGATGCGGTCGTCGCCGATGACCTGGGCCGCGTTGAGCGCGTCGTTGATCTGCTGCTGGGTGATGGGCTGCAGGAAGGGCACGCCGCTCGCATCCGGAACCGTCGACGCATCCTTCGCCCACGACCCTCCGTAGCAGTCGGCCTGAAGCTCGAGCCGCACGGAGTCGGAAGTCGGACCCGTGTCGCGCAGGTCGAGATTGTTCATCGTGCCGAGCACGTTCTGGATGTGGTGGCCCCACTCGTGCGCGACGACGTACATCTCGGCGAGCGGGCCGCCGGATGCGCCGAACTGGGTGCGCAGGTCGTCGAAGAAGCCGGTGTCGACGTAGATCGACTCGTCGGTCGGGCAGTAGAACGGACCCGTCGCGCTCGTGGCGTTTCCGCATCCGGTGCCCGTCGCATCCGTGAAGAGTACGAATTCAGCGGGCGAACGGTACTCGATGCCTTCGTCGGCGAACTTGCCGGACCAGTAGGTGTCGAGCGAGGCCGAGGCGCCCTTCATGCGGCATTCGACATTCGCGTTGGCGTCGGCTCCGGTCTGGCATTGATCGAGGCTGTCGGCCGGGCCGGACTCGTACTGGCCCGCGCCGCCGCCGAACAGGCCGGCGAGGCCCGTGAGGTCGACGCCCAGCAGGGGTGAGATGAGCGCGAGAACGACCACGGCGATCCCGCCGCCGCCGACCGCAATACCGGTGTTGCGCCCGCGTCGGCTGACCCTGCCGCCGCCGATGTTCGAGTCAGGGTTGAACGTCATGGGTCAACGGTAGTCGAGCGGCGGGGCGGTTGATATACAGCCGACATTCAGTTTTCTCTAATAGTGGATGCTGTTGCCTCAAGGCAAGTCGCCACGCGGAATATACCCCCGAACGGGGGGTACTCATTTTCTCAATCGGGACTATTTTTTGATGCAATACCCCCCATTGAGGGGGCACCCGACCTCGCAGATCAGGCGAAGTCAACATTTTCATAGCCCTCCATCGCGTCATCACGACCCGACGCGACCCATGAC
>DAITPJ010000086.1:3409-7728 GCA_036833635.1 Terrimesophilobacter sp. | reverse complement strand
TTTCCCGAATAGTAAAACACTCATAACGATCCCGCCCGGTTGCCGGACATCGGGCGTCGGGTGTCATACTCTCAGCCCGTGAACGGTGTGCTGCCGCTCGACACCTCGGATGTCGACTACCCGACGCTCGCGCGGCGGCGGCTTCTCGGCGCGGCCGGGCCGCGTGTCTTCCCGATCGCGATCGGCGGCAACGCGTTCGGATGGACGGTCGCCGAGGATGCCGCGCATGGGATCCTCGACGAGTACCGTGCATTGGGCGGCAACCTCATCGACACGGCGGATTCCTACGCTGCGGGGCGCAGTGAGGAGATGATCGGCAACTGGATGCACGCGCGCGGCAATCGGGACGACATCGTCGTTGCCACCAAGATCGGGAAGGGCGCCGAACATCCTGGACTGAGCTCCGTCGCAGTGACGGACGCCATCGATGCGAGCCTGCGGCGTCTGAGAACAGACCGCATTGACGTGCTGTTCCTGCACCTCGACGACCCAGACGCCCCGTTCGAGGAGACCCTCGTCGCGGTCGATGAGAACGTGCGCAAAGGCAAGGTCCGCAGTGTGGGGGCAGCGGACCACTCAGGCAACCGTTTCATCGAGGCGCGCATCATCGCCGCGCAACTCGGCCTCACCCCCTTCGCCGTGCTCCAGTGCCGATACAACCTGACTCATCGCCGCGACTTCGAGGGATCGCTCGCCGCCGTCGCGGACCAGCAGGGGCTCGCGGTCATGCCGCGCTTCGCCCTCGACGGCGGCTTCCTCGCGGGCAACTACCGCACGCGCTCGGAGCTCGACCTCAACTCGACGGGCAATATCGTGCTCGGGGGGGATGCCGAGACGCACTTCAACCGGCGCGGCCAGCGGATCCTCGCGGCGCTCGACCGCATCGCAGGGGAGCACGACTGCGCCCTTGCCTCCGTCGCTCTCGCCTGGCTGCTCTCGAAGCCCCACGTCGTGGCCCCCGTCGTCGGGGCGAGCAATGCGGGCCAGATTGCCGACCTCATGGGCGCGGTCGACCTGCAGCTCACGCGCCACCAGGTTGCGCTGCTGGACGAAGTCTCGAGCTGACCGGCCGCGCCGAGAGACCTGCCTACGCCGTCGTTTCGGCGAGGATACGGGCGACGGAACGCTGCAGTGCACCGGCTGCGGCGATCGGGTCGCCGGCGTAGCCGCCCGTCATGGCTCCGTCACGCGCGACGAGGAAATCGTCAGCGCCCTCGCCGGGGAGCGGATGGCCTGCGCGCGCGAGGAGGTTCTCGATCATGGCCGTGTACCAGTCGCGGTGGTCCTCGACGAGGTGCCGGATGGGATGGTCGGCGTCGGGGTACTCTGCGGCCGCATTGAGGTAGACGCATCCGCGGAAGCCGGGGCGCTGGAGCGCAGCCACGATCCGCGCGACGATCGCGTTGATCGCTTCGAGGGGTCCTGCGCTCTCGCGGATGAGGCTCTCGATGATCTCCTTGTCGTGGGCATGCCGGCCGGACACGTACGCGACGATGAGGTTGTCCTTGGAGCGGTAATGCTTGTAGAAGGTCGCCTTGGTGACCTCGGACGCGCTGATGAGGCGGTCGACTCCGACGAGTCGGATGCCCTCGACGTAGAAGAGGACGTTGGCCGTCTCGAGGATGCGCTGCTTCGCCCAGGGGGCACGCTGTGACGTTGGATCAGGATCAACAATCGTCACAGCGTGGCTCCCTCGGGCAGATTGGCTAGGTATCCTCACTGTCGTCTGGGAGCGAACCGGATCTGGGGGGAGAATCCGGTGCGCTATCCGCGAGCGAACCCGCGGAAGTCCATACGTTCAGTTCTGCAGCAGAAGACCCCGGCAACCGGTCTTTCGGGTTAGCCCGGTTACCGGGATAGTCGAGCCGGCGAACCGGCTCCACTTTCTCCTGGGGGCAACGATAACACAATTGCGGGACAGACAAGTCTGTTTGTCCGCATTTCTCCCGACATCGTGTACCCCAGAATCGGGGGCATGCGGCGCCGACGTCACGGCCGATGTCCTAGGCTCGACGTGATGAATGGCGCAGTCCGGTTGCCCCTCGACCTGGCAGAACTCTCTTTCCTGGCCACGGGGGACTGCCTCATCCGCCGCACGGTGCTGCCGAGCGGTGTCCGGATCCTCACCGAGCAGGTTCCTGGTGCCCGCAGTGCGACGATCGGGTTCTGGGTCGCCGTCGGTTCGCGAGACGAGCAGCCGGGCCACTTCGGCTCGACGCACTTCCTCGAACACCTCCTGTTCAAGGGCACGGCCTCGCGCTCGGCTCTCGACATCGCGATCAGCTTCGACTCCGTCGGGGGCGAGCACAACGCCATGACGGCCAAGGAGTACACCTGCTACTACGCGAAGATCCGCGACCGGGACCTGCCGATGGCGACCGAAGTCCTGTGCGACATGATCACCTCCTCGCTGCTCGACGCCGAGGAATTCGAGACGGAGCGCGGCGTCATCCTCGAGGAACTCGCCATGGCCGACGACGACCCGGCGGATGTCGCGAACGAGCGATTCTTCGAGGCCGTCCTGGGTGCGCATCCACTCGGTCGGCCGATCGGAGGAAGCCAGGAGGCCATTCGCGACGTCTCGCGCACTGCAGTCTGGGAGCACTACCGCGCGAACTACCGCCCCCAGGACCTCGTGATCACCGCGGCGGGCGCCGTGCCGCACGACGAGCTCGTCGCGGGTGTCGAGGCCGCGCTCACCGCCGCCGGCTGGGACCTCTCGGTCGAGTCGGCTCCCGTCGCCCGCCGGGACGTGAGCGCGGAGGTCATCGAGCGCGGAAGCCCTCTCGCTGTCGTACCGCGGCCGATTGAGCAGGCCAACATCCTCCTCGGCGTCCCTGGTATCACGGCCACCGACGAACGGCGAAGCGCCATGGCCGTGCTCAATTCCGCCCTCGGCGGCGGGATGTCGTCCCGGCTCTTCCAGGAGGTCCGCGAGAAGCGCGGGCTCGCATACTCGGTCTACTCGTTCTCGCCGAGCTACTCGGATGCCGGGGTCTTCGGCCTGTACGCCGGCTGCTCGCCGGCCAAGGCCGGCCAGGTGGCCGAGCTCCTGCTCTCCGAGTTCCGACGGCTCGCCGACGGCGGTATCAGCGATCAGGAGTTGGGGAGGGCGAAGGGCCAGCTGAGCGGCGCGTCGGCGCTCGCGCTCGAGGATTCCGATACCCGGATGTCGCGGCTCGGTCGGTCCGAGATCACCCTCGGCGAGTTCTCCGACCTCGACGAGGCTTTGCGCAGGCTCGAGCTCGTGACGCGGGACGACGTCGCCTCCCTGGCGAACGAGCTCGTGTCGCGACCGCTCAGCATCGCCGTCGTCGGCACGACCGATGAGGCGCCTTTCGCCGACCTGGCCGGAGCCCCGGCGACATGACCACCCGACCGTAAGCACCACCGCAACACTGGAGGACGACGATGTCCCATTTCCTGTATCTCGTGCGCCATGGGGAGCAGCAGGATGCCGAACACGGGCTCCCGGACGGCCCGCTCTCCGCGCGGGGAAAGCGTCAGGCCCGTGCGATCGCCCAGCGGCTCTCCGGCGTGCCGTTCGATGCGGCATGGCACTCGCCCCTGCAGCGCGCGCAGGAGACGGCGCGCATCATGACGAAGAACATCCCGGGGCTTGAGGCGAAGCCCTCCGCCCTGCTCATGGACTGCATCCCCTCGGGCCCGAGCTCCGATCTGCCTCACGCCTTCGAGCCGTTCTTCGGCGGCATCAGCGAGGAGGAGATCGAGGCCGGCCAGGCGCAGATGGCGGATGCCGTGTCCGAGTGGCTCGCTCCGGCCAGGGGTGAACGGCACGAGTTGCTCATCACGCACAACTTCGTCATCGCATGGTTTGTGCGCGAAGTCTTCGGGGCGCCGGCCTGGCGGTGGATGGGCGTCAACCAGGCCAATTGCGGGCTCACGATCATCCGGGTGCGCACCGCGAAGCCACCCGTGCTCGTGACGCACAACGACCTGGGTCACCTGCCCGTGGAGCTTCGAACCGGCCTGCCTGAGGCCCAGCCGTACTAAGCGGTCTCACCCCGCGGTGCGGAGCGCCTTGCCGTACCAGTTCGTCGCGTTCGGGTTGTCGTTGTACGGCTCGATCGACTCATAGCCGTGGGAGTGGTAGAGCCCTGCCGCGGCCTCGAGGCTCGCGTTCGTGTCGAGGACGGCGTGGGTCGCCCCGAAGCCGATCGCCCTGGCCTCGAGCTCGGCCAGCAGCATCCCTCCGAGTCCTGTTCCGCGGGCGGACGGCTCGATCCAGAGGTGCTTGACCTCGAAGCGGATCTCGCCGGCCTCACCGGGATCGATCTTCCGGATGCCGCCGCAGCCGA
>DAITPJ010000086.1:0-3309 GCA_036833635.1 Terrimesophilobacter sp. | reverse complement strand
AAGCGGATCTCGCCGGCCTCACCGGGATCGATCTTCCGGATGCCGCCGCAGCCGATGGGCGTGCCGTCGGACTCGACGACGAGGAACACGCCGCGGGGCGGAGTGAACTGCGCGTCGCCCGGGTGCACGATCGTGTAGCCGTGGGCACCGGTGAAGCCCAATTCGCGACTCGTGAAGTAATCGCTCAGGAGGCGATGGGCCACTCGGTCGGACGGCAGCGACTCGAGGAAGGCCACCGCACGATCTTTCACGGGGCAAGCCTACGACCGCACGGTTGGTAGATTGGCTGAATGACTGTACGGGTCGCCGTCGTCGGGGCAACCGGCCGCATGGGCACGCTCGTGTCGCGCCTCGTCGATGAGTCCGAGGAGTTCGAGCTCACGGCGGGGATCGACTCGAAGGGCGACCTTTCGGCGATGCTCGACGCGGATGTCGTGGTCGACGTCTCGGTGCCGGCCGCGAGTCCTGCGATAGTCGACTTCGCTGTGGATCACGGCCTGAACGTGCTCGTCGGCACGAGCGGGTGGACCACCGAGCGCATCGCGACGGTGGAGACGAAGGTCGGCGCCGACCCTTCCGTGGGTGTCATGATCGTCCCCAACTTCTCGCTCGGGTCTGTGCTCGCCACCAGATTCGCTGCCATGGCCGCGCGCCACTTCGATTCGATCGAGATCGTCGAATCGCACGGCGCGTCGAAGGTCGACTCCCCATCGGGCACCGCGATACGCACGGCAGAGCTCATGGCGGCGGCGCGCGAGGAGCGCGGGCTCGTTGAGGCTCCGCACACCGACCAGCGCGCTCGCGGAGAGCTCGTCGCAGGAATCCCCGTCCACAGCATCCGGCTCCAGGGCATCGTGGCGACCCAGGAGGTTCTCCTCGGGGGAACGGGCGAGGTGCTGACCCTCCGCCACGAGACCTTCGCGCCGACGGCCTATGAGGCGGGCATCATGCTCGCCCTGCGCGCGCTGCCGACGGCACGCGGGGTCACGGTGGGGCTCGACTCCCTCCTCGGGCTTGGCGAGGCATGAGCAGCCGGATCTTTGCCGCCGTCATGGCCGTGCTTCTCGTCGTCTATCTGGCGCTCGTGACGCAGCTCGCACTGCGTCTCATCGCAGTGGACGAACCCATCGCCAAGGGTCTCGGGATCGCGCTTCTCGTCCTGCCGGTCGTGGGCCTTTGGGCGCTCGTCGTCGAAGTGCTCTTCGGCATCCGCAGTGAGCGACTGGGACGGATGCTCGCCGCTCGAGGCGACCTTCCGCTCCAGGATCTGCCGCGACGGCCGAGCGGGCGCATAGAACGATCGGCCGCGGACGCCGTCTTCGGGCAGTATCAGGCCGAGGCCGAGTCCGCGCCAGACCGCTGGCAGTCCTGGTACCGGCTCGGGCTCGCCTACGACGCCTGCGGCGACCGGCGCAGGGCGCGTGGGGCGATCCGCACGGCGATCGCGATGGAGCGCGGCGACCGTCCCGTCACCGGTGAGGGCCTGCGCCGGTCAGGGCCGGGCGGCGTGCAGGACGATACGTGAGTTGTAGGCATCCGGAACGGTGATCGTCACGCCCTCCTCACGGAAGAGGTCGGCGAGCGGAATGCTCATCGTGACGACCTGTGTCTCGTCATCGGTCAGGTTGCGTGAGCAGTCGTCCTCGGTCCAGCTGCCTGAGCCTGGAAGCCGGATCTCGAACCTCAGGGCGACCTCCCAGTGGAGCTGTGCGGTGAACGAACCGTGGCTCTCGACGAGCCCGTCCCTCGTGCAGCGCCCGCTTCGCGTGTCGACCGCACCGGAGTCATAGCCGTCGAGAGCGAGAGAGAGGCGACGGATGGCGGAGAATCCCGTCGTCTGCGCGTTGATGTCGTACCGAATGGATGCTGTCAGGGTCGGTACCCAGACGAAGCCGCTCGCCCAGAAGTTCGGGCGGTCGTTGAGGTTCCAGAAGGCGCGATTGCCGTCGGCGTCGACGAGTTCGAGTTCCCCGTAGTAGTTGCCCCCGAGGCACGCGCCCGGCATGATCACGAGGGCCTCCCGATCGGCATGGCCGCTCACCTCGAGGAGGCCTCCGCCATCGCATCGCTCGGCGGTGGCTCCGGGAGCGCCGGTCGTGAAGCGCACGGTGTAGTCGACGGGTCGGTCGACGACGAGGTTGAATCGCCCGGATACGTAGGTGAGCGGAGTGGCGTAGCCGTACCCGGGAGGAAAGACGGGCTCGCCGAAAGTCCAGGTCTCGAGCAGGTCGAATTGCGGAGCATCCGGAAGCACGTAGCCAGGCGCGTTATCGACGGTGGGGGTGACATTCCAGCCGGACCTCCCGTTGGCCTCACCCTGCGACCAGCTGACGCGCACCTGCGCCGTCCCCGCGCTCACGACGCGCGAGGGGGGAGTGCAATCCTCGCCGAACGAGGAGCCGCACAGCCCTGTCGGCTGGCTCACGCTGCCGAGCGCGACCTCGTACCACGCGTCCTCGGGGAGCGGGCAGGCTCCGCGGCAGCCACCGTCGACCGAGGGGATGAGCACGCTCGTCTCGGTGCTCTCGCCGGTGAGGAACGTCGTCGTCATCCGCACCACGAGGTCGCCGCTCGCGCCGACGTCGCGCAGCCGGCCATCGCCCTCCTGTGCGCCTCCCAGCCGCAGGCCCCACTCCCCGCTGCACACTCGGGCGGGAAGGGTCTCGGTCGAGTCGGCAGTCCACCGATAGCTGCCGCACGAACTGCCCTCGGCGCTCGATACCGCGATGCGCAGGGTGTCGAGGCCACGCGCGTACGGGGAGATCCGGGTGACGTCGAGGCTCGGGAGCACACGATCCGGAGCCTGGAGCACGGCCGAGGACTCGAAGAGCGGCCGCTCGCGTTCCCAACTCGTCGCGTCACCGCCCTCGAACCAGCGCACGCACACGATCGCCGTCGAGCCCTCGGGGACGGCGAGGGCGACGACGCGCTTGTGGTTGAAGTTCGGCGGAGCGTTCTGGGCGTTGACGGCGTCGGCGTCGACGCTGACATCGACGTCGGAGAGTTGCGAGCCCGCGCCGAGCGGAGGGAGGTCGGTGCAGCCGGGGAGCGCATCCGGTGCGGCGACGACGGCGCGCACGGTCACGACCTCGTCGACGGGGTGAAGGGCAGAGACGAGTACGAGGTTCGCGCCGATCGTCACGATCTGCGCGCCTGGATGCACGGGGGCGCCTGCGGTGTGGAATCGCAGCGTGTGCGGGGTGCTCACGCGGTCGAAGACGTCCATTCCGGAGACGATCGCGGTGTATGCGGTATCGGCCTCGAGCCCGTCGAGCAGGAGGCAGGACTGCAGGAGCGGCAACTCGCTCG
>DAITPJ010000085.1:0-7754 GCA_036833635.1 Terrimesophilobacter sp. | reverse complement strand
TCGACCGAGAGCATGGATCCGGGGCCCTCGAGCTGGCGTCCAAGGAGACCCTCTGGATCGCATCCGGCAAGCGAGGGGAACATGACGCGCTCGAGCGCCGGGTGGCCCTCGAGCCGCTCGGCGAGCTCCTGCGCGGTCGCCTGCTGGGCGCGCACCCGCAGCGGCATGGTGCGAAGGCCCCGGTGCAGCAGGTATGCGGCGAACGGGTGCAGCAGCCCACCGGTGAGCGCGCGGACGTGCCGCAGTCTCGTCGCCCACTCGTCGTTCGTGGCGACGACGCCGCCCATGACGTCGCCGTGGCCGCCGATGTACTTGGTCGCGCTGTGCAGCACGAGCACGGCGCCGTGCTCGATAGGGCGCTGCAGAACGGGCGTCGCGAAGGTGTTGTCGACGAGCACCGGAACGTCGCCTGCCGCCTTGACGGCCGCCGCGATGTCGACGAGCTCGAGTGTCGGGTTCGCCGGCGACTCGATCACGACGAGTCCGGTCTGCGGTGTGATCGCCGCAGCGATCTCGTCGACGCTGTGCGCCCAGGTCACGGTCGTGCCGACGAGGCCGTTGTCCAGCACGTGGTCGGTGCCGCCGTAGAGCGGCCGTAGTCCCACGACGTGGGGCTTGCCGGCGTTGACCGTCGAGAGCAGCGTCGCGGCAAGGGCGGCCATGCCCGTCGAGAAGGCCACAGCCGACTCGGCACCCTCGAGCCCCGCCAGGCTCTCCTCGAAGCGGGCGACGCCTGGCTGCCAGAGCCGCTGGTACACGGCGGACTGGCCGGGCAGCAGCACCCCACCCGTGGCGAGCTGCTCGTAGGAGTCGCCGCCGAGCTCGACGCCCGGCAGCGGGTTCGTGGTGGAGAGGTCGATCGTCGGAACGTGGGAGCCGGTCTCCTCGAGCCCCTCCATTCCTCCGTGGACGGCGCGGGTCTCAAGGCGAGGCTTCGATGGCTGCATGATCCGACAGAAACAGAATCCGCGACATGTTGCAAGCGCCTTGCAAGATTCTGCGATCGCTTTCATTATTCAGGAGGTTTCCTGCGAGAATCGACGGCATGGACGACACCGATCGCAGGATCCTCCGAGCCCTCTCCGCGAACGCCCGGATGTCCGGAGCGGCACTCGCGAACGCTCTCGGTGTCGCAGAATCGACTGTCTCGCTGCGCATCCGGAAACTGCAGCGGGAGGGCTACCTGCGCGGCGCACACGCGGACATCGACCTCAGCTCCCTCGGGATGACGGTGCAGGCGCTCATCTCGGTGCGGCTCGTCTCGATCATCCGCGAGGACGTCGAGAGCTTCCGCGACGAGGCGCCCAACTGGCCAGGGGTCCTCGGGCTCTTCCACATGGCGGGGGTCGACGACTTCCTGCTTCACGTCGCCGCCCGCAACTCGACCGAGCTGCGCGACTTCGTCCTCGAGCACCTGGCCGGGCATCCGGCCGTCGCCAACACGGAGACGAATCTCATCTTCGACCACGTCGCCGGGCGCGGCCTCGAGCACCTCCTCGCCTGATACTCCGTCAGACCCTGTCGCGCCAGTCCTCCTCGTCGACGATCGCGATCGGCAGGGTGAACGCGCCCGTCGGCGGGTTCACGACGGTCGCCTCATCGCGACGGTGGCGCAGCACCGTGTCGATGTAGGAGCCGACGGCCTCGGCGAGCGGCACATCGCGCTTCTCGTTCTGCGAGAGGTACCACCGGTGGTCGAGCATCTGGTGGAACACCTCGGCCGGCTCGAGCTTGCCCTTGAGCTCGCGCGGGATGGCACGAATGACCGGCTCGAAGACCGTCGCGAGCCACTCGTGCGCCGTCATCTCCTCGTCGGCGTCATCCGGATGATTCGTCGCGGCGTACGCGTCGAGGTCGTTGAGCAGCCGCCTGGCCTGGTTCTCCTCCGCGTCGAGCCCGGTGAGGCGCAGGAGGCGCCGCTGGTGGTGCCCAGCATCGACGACTTTGGGCTGGATGCGCACCTGGCTGCTGCCCTCGTCGGTCCTGATCGCGAGCTCCTCGATGTCGAACCCGAGCTCGTTGAGCCGATCGACACGCTCGGCGATGCGCCACCGCTCTGCGGAGTCGAACGACTCCGACCCGGTGAGCTCTGTCCACAGCGTGCGGTACGCGGCGAGGATGCCGTTGCTCACCTCGATGGGGTCGGTCGCCTCGTCGAGCCTCCCGCCGGCCGCGAGGTCGAGCAGCTCGCCGGCGATATTGATGCGGGCGATCTCGAGGTCATTCTCACGCTGGCCGTCAGAGAGCCCGTCGTAGATGTTGCCCGTCTCTGCATCGACGAGGTACGCGGCGAACGCGCCGGCATCCCGGCGGAACAGCGTGTTGGAGAGAGAGACGTCTCCCCAGAAGAACCCGATGATGTGCAGCCGCACGAGCAGCACGGCGAGCGCGTCGATGAGCCGTGTCGCTGTCTCCGGGCGAAGGATCTGCGAGTACAGCGCGCGGTAGGGAAGCGAGAACCGGAGATGCCGGGTGACGAGCACGGAGTCGAGCGCGACGCCATCGGCACCCGTGCGATTGGTGATGACAGCCACGGGTTCGACGCAGGGGATATCGAGCCGCTGCAGCGTCCTGAGCATCTCGTACTCCCGGCGAGCCAGGTCCGCGGAGGTCTCCTTGATCGCGATGACGTACCCGCTCAGGTGAGCGAAGCGCACGAGGTGTCGCGAGATGCCTTTGGGCAGGATCGCGATCGAGTCCTCCGGCCAGGTCTCCAGTGGGAGGTTCCACGGAAGGTCGAGAAGGGCGGGGTCGACGATGGCCGAGGTGATACTCAGCGAACCGCTCACGGTGCCCCTTCTCGTGCAACGGATGCCGGCCCGCCTCGCGTCGCGAACGAGGCGAAGGCGGGCCGGCTGCGCGTTACTTGACGGTCTCGACGGCCTTCGTGCTCAGCCGGGCGCCTGACTCCGTGTCGAAGACGTGGATGTGGTCAGGCTGGGGCGTGATGACGACCTTGTCGCCCGCATTCGGGTGGCTCCGCCCGTCGACGCGGACCACGATGTCGACCCGCTTGCCGTCGATCTCGGTGTGGCCGTAGAGGTAGCCGTCGGCGCCGAGTTCCTCGACGATGTCGACCTCGACGGGAAGGCCGTCGCCGCTCGTGGCGACCATGACATCCTCCGGCCGGACCCCGATTGTGACCTTCTTCGCGGTGGCGTTGGCGAGCGTTGCGCGATCGACCTTGGCGGTCGCCGTTCCGAACTTGAGGCCGCCATCGACGATGTCCGCGTCGAAGAGGTTCATGGCGGGCGACCCGATGAAGCCGGCGACGAAGACGTTCTTCGGCTCGGCGTAGAGGTCGCGTGGGGTGCCGACCTGCTGGAGCACGCCGTCCTTGAGAACCGCGATCCGGTCGCCCATCGTGAGCGCCTCCGTCTGGTCGTGCGTCACGTAGACGGTCGTGACGCCCAGGCGGCGGGTGAGCGAGGCGATCTGGGTGCGGGTCTGCACGCGCAACTTCGCGTCGAGGTTGGAGAGCGGCTCGTCCATGAGGAAGACCTGGGGGCTGCGCACGATCGCGCGGCCCATCGCGACGCGCTGCCGCTGGCCGCCGGAGAGCGCCTTGGGCTTGCGGCCGAGGTAGTCCTCGAGGTCGAGCAGCTTCGCGGCCTCGAGAACTCGGGAGGCGCGCTCCTCCTTGTTGACGCCCGCGATCTTGAGTGCGAAGCCCATGTTCTCGGCGACCGTCATGTGCGGGTAGAGCGCGTAGTTCTGGAAAACCATGGCGATGTCCCGATCCTTGGGCGGGACATCCGTGACGTCGCGATCGCCGATGAGGATGCGCCCCTCGTTGATCTCCTCGAGTCCGGCGAGCATCCGGAGGGAGGTGGACTTGCCGCATCCGGATGGGCCGACGAGGACGAGGAATTCGCCATCGGCGACTTCGAGGTCGAGCTTGTCGACGGCAGGGCGGGTCTGGCCGGGGTAGATGCGGCTTGCCTTGTCAAAGGTAACTGATGCCATGGTTGAGCTTCTCCTTCACCGGCAGGTACGTGCCGGACGATCCGTAGTGAATGGAATTTGCACGGCCCCCAAGCAGGGGCTGCGCTTGCGTCATTATGGCATCCTGAACGTCGGTGTGCGAAATATCGGTTATGCGGAATCGCTAGGCTGGTACAGCATTTGTCCTGTCGGTTCCCAGATCGGCGGGGCTAGCATCATGAGCGTTGGCTACCGCGCACCGGATGCCACGGCGATTGAATGAGGTTGATGTGAGCACGAGCGATCCGCGCCCGAACAAGAACGCGCGGCGGGATGTCGCACGAGAGAAGGCGCGCCAGCTCCGGGAGGAGCAGCGCAAGAAGGACCGCAGGAACAAGTTCATCCTGCAGGGCAGTCTCATTGTCGTGACGCTCGCGATCGTTGCGGCCGTCGCCTTCGTCATCTACAGCACGATCCGTCCGCCCGCGCCCGGCCCGCTCAACATGCTGAGCGATGGCATCAAGATCGGCGAGGGCTTCCACGCGAACCTCACCCCGGCCCTCAAGCCGAGCGAGGAGCCGGTGCCATCGGCGTCGAACGACCCGGCGGATGTCCTCGACATCCGGGTCTACATCGATTACATGTGCCCGATCTGCGGCTCATTCGAAAAGGCGAACGCCGCCCAGATCGCCAAGCTCGTGCGCGACGGCACCGCGACTCTCGAGATCCACCCCGTGGCGATCCTCGACCGCGTATCCATGGGCACGAAGTACTCGACGCGCTCCACGAACGCGGCGGCATGCGTCGCGAACTTCGCGCCGGACAACTTCTTCGACTTCAGTGCCGCCCTGTTCGAGAACCAGCCGGAGGAGAACAGCCCAGGGCTCGATGACGAGACCCTCATCTCGCTTGCGAAGGAGGTGGGCGTCTCGAAGTTCACGAACATCTCGAGCTGCATCAAGGAGCAGACCTTCAAGGCCTGGGTCGCGGGCGCCACCGATCGGTTCATCAACAACCCCATCCCGAACGTGGCGGTGCAGCCTCCGCAGCCGGGAACGCCGACGATCTATGTCAACGGGCAGTTGTACCAGTACACCTTCGACCAGACGACCGGCGCGTTCGACCCTCAGGAGTTCGCGTCGTTCCTCGTGAAGGTGCTCGGTGCGAACTTCTCGGAGAGCGCGGTTCCGTCGCCGAGTCCGTCGCCGTCGGTCTCGCCCTCGCCGTAGTTCCTTCGGAGCCCCCAGTCGGATTCGAACCAGGCCCCGATTTCTCAGAGCCTAAGTGACGAAGGAGCGTCAGTTCCGCCTGTCACTTCACGCGGCTAGCGAGGTACTCGCGCACAGCGGGATCTGTCGTGAGGCTAAGGGCCTTCGCGTATGCGACTGCAGCTGCATCCGGCCCTGCCGTCTCCGCCAGCAAGTGCGCCTTGGTGGCCCAGAACGGTTGAAAGGCCGGTTCTCCCAATGCGTCGAGCATGTCGAGTGCGGCGTGAGGTCCGTCGATGTGCGCCACCACTGCCGAGAGTGAGACTTGCGCCCCGAGGGTCGGCGCGATCCGGATCAGTCCCTCGTGAAGTCGACGCAGCACGGTCCAATCGGTGAAGCCTGTGATCGCAGTCGCACAGTGCGCCGATTGGATCGCAGCCTCGAGTTGGAATCTGCCGATTGCTCCGAGGGAGTGCGCACGTCGGAGAAACGATTCGCCCTGTGCGATCAACGCGGAATCCCACCGAGTCGGGTCTTGCTCGTCGAGAGGAACGAAGCGTCCCGTCTGACTCCGCTCGCTCTCGCGGGCCGCGGAGAGGCAGAGCAGAGCGGCCAGCCCGTGCGCTTCTGGCTGATCATCAAGAAGTGTCGCCAGGAGAATGGCGAGGTAACGGGACTCTGCAGCAAGCGAGTCGCGCTCCGACGTTCCGGCGACGACGTGCCAGTCGATTGCGTAGGCGCCATAGACAGCTTCGAGTACCGAAGGAAGACGGCGATGCATGTCATCGCGAGCGGGGAGGACGAATGGGATACGAGCGTCTTTGATTCGCCGCTTGGCACGCACCAAACGTTGGGCCATGGTCGACGTCGGCATGGCGAAGGCTGAGGCGATGTCGGATGCCTCGAAGCCGAGTACCACTTGGAGCATGAGGGGGGTACGCACCGCGGGGTCTATCGCGGGGTGTGCGCACACGAACATGAGTTCGAGACGTTTGTCGGGGATCTGGTCGAGGTCCAGAGCGGTGCTAGACGGAAGGGAGTGTGCCGCGGTGATGACCGGACGTTTCAGTTCATCGAGCCATCTGTTCTTGGCGACGGTGACGAGCCATCCCTCGGGGTTGTCGGGGATTCCCGACTCGGGCCACGCCCGCAACGCACGCTCGAATGCGTCGGCGAGGGCATCCTCTGCCGCACGGATGTCGCCGGTGCGAGCGGCGAGCACGGCGAGCAGCCGCCCGTAGGACGCCCGCGCCACCTCCTCCGCCCGCGCCGCTGCAATCACCCGGCGGCGTTCCACTTCCCGTCGGCGAAGTACACGCCGGTCGGTCGGATCTCGACAGTGCCCCACTGTGCAGCTGGGCATTCCTCGGCCCAGGCGAGCGCTGCGTCCAGATCGGGAACGTCGATCAGGAACACGCCCCCGAGTTGCTCCTTGGTGTCGGCGAACGGGCCGTCCTGCACCTGGAGGATGCCGCTGCGCAGCGTGACCGTGGTGGAGGAGGCCACAGGCTGGAGAACGTCAGCAGCGATGAGCACGCCAGCCGACTCCAGGGACTTGGCGTACATATCGAATGCGGCCATTGCCTCCTGCACGGCCTCGGCCCCCACCTCCGCACCGCCGGACTCCGAGTAGTGGATCAGCAGCGAGTACCTCATCAGTCGGTCCCTTTCGCGTCAGCCGGGTGGTACGTGGCGATGATCACGCCGGTCGTGGTGACAAGGCTGTCGACGAGCGAAAGCGGTGTCGAGTCGACGAAAAGCCGGCGGCCAGACCCAAGCGCGAGCGGATGGATCAGCAGCAGGTACTCGTCGATCAGGCTGTTCCGGGCGAGAGAACCGACGAGGTCTCCACTGCCCATGACGACGATATCGCCCTCTCCCTCAGCACGCAGACCGGCGATGGCGTCGACCGCGTTGCCCGCCAGCACCGTGGTGTTCGCCCACTCCTGCTCCGCGTCAAGGGTGGTGGATGCGACGAACTTCGGAGTCGCCGTCAGCATCTGCGTGAACGGGTTACCCGCTCCCTGGCGCGGCCAGAACCCGGCGAAGTCCACATACGTGCGACGGCCCAGGAGAATCGCGCGGGTGCCGCTCATGTGACTGCCCATGAACTGGCCGCTGACCTGGTCGTTGTAGGGCAGGGCCCATCCTCCGTGAGTGAACCCGTCACGGGTATCCTCGTCCGGCCGGCCCGGAGCCTGCATGACTCCGTCAAGGGTGATGTTGTTGACAACGACGATTCTTGACACGGTGATCCATCCATTCGATTGGTGGTACTTTCACTGTGATGACGATCGAGGCGCACCACAATCGACATACGCGCCCCAGAGGGCGCTACTCGACCAGCAAGAGGAAGAGCCCCCTGTCGGATTCGAACCGACGACCCCCGCTTTACAAGAGCGGTGCTCTGGCCAACTGAGCTAAGGAGGCGATAACCTCCCCATCGTAATGGGGAGGTCACCGATCAAGCGTCCTTGGGCTCGAAGCTCAGCGACACCGAATTCATGCAGAACCGGTCGCCGGTCGGGGTCTGAGGCGCATCGTCGAAGACGTGGCCGAGGTGGGAACCGCAGTTCGCGCAGCGCACCTCGACACGCTCCATGCCGAGGGTCGAGTCCTTGA
>DAITPJ010000084.1:0-7763 GCA_036833635.1 Terrimesophilobacter sp. | reverse complement strand
GAGTGCGGAGACGCGCTCCGGCGAGGGCTCGGCACTCCGACCGAACTCGTGACCCCGGAGGTTCTCCGCCATCTGGCGGAGCGGCTCATCGCCGAGAAGGCGGAGTTGAGTGCCGACCGGCTCTTCAAGGCGGCACGCCTCGAACGCGACCTTGTCGACGTCGAGGGCATCGCCGCCCGACAGAAGGAGCTTTACGAGAGGGGCGGCATTCGGCTGTTCCCGAAGCCCGACGGGATGTGGCAGCTCACTGGCCAGCTCGATCCGGAATCCGCAGCGATTCTGTCGACTGCCCTCGACCCTTTCACGAGCCCGCGGCGCGGTGGACCGCGATTCACGCGTCCAGAGGACGTCGCGCGCGCCAAAGCCATCGTCGACGACCCCCGCACGACCGAGCGGCTCGCGCTCGATGGACTTCTCGAGCTCGTCAGGCTCGGCGCGGCGCTCGATCCGCAGATCATGCACCCGAAGATGCGCACGCTCGTGAAGATCGTCACGATTGTTGACACCGCCGAACGCGCGGGCTCGGGGCCCACGGGCGCCAAAGGTGCCGGCTTCGGGGTTCTCGAGGCGAACGGGGAGCGCATCGCCCCCGACGCCGTGGAGCGGGTGCTGTGCGAAGGCGACACCGTCGAAGTCACCATGACACCCGTTGGCAACCCACTCGACCTTGGTCGGACGGCGAGGCTCTACAACCGGAGGCAGCGGGAGGCGCTCGCGACCAGGGACGGCGGGTGTCTCTGGCCGGGATGCGATCGGCCGCCCGCCTTCACCGAAGCCCACCACACGAGACAGTGGAAGCGGGACCGCGGGCGAACAGATATAGCCGACGGATGCCTGCTCTGCCGATTCCATCACCTGCAGCTGCACAGCAACGGCTGGGAGATACGGCGCCTCGACGGCGAGTCGGGGAGCGCGAATGGACAGAGCGGATTCTGGCTGATCCCGCCGCCGACCGTCGATCGCGATCAGACGCCGATGCCGCTCGAAAGCAAGAGTTCGCTCGTGCAGCACCTTCGAAGGACCAGAGCCGGCTAAGGGTCGATCGGGGCAGGCGGAGAGAGTCGACCGAGGCAGAGGGGCGAGCCGATCGGGTCAGCGCGCGAGTCGATCGGGTCAGCGCGCGAGTCGATCGGGTCAGCCGCGCGGGAGGCGCCGGCCCGGACGCCGCCGGTCGGCAGGCTGGCTCTAGCTGGGAGTCCACTGCCAAACTGACCGATCGGACAGGGTCTGACCGATCGGTCAGATACCGTGGAAGGCATGTCCACGAGTGCCGAAGACCTGCGAACCATCGCGCTCGCCGAGTTCGCGACGGCGGGGTTCACCGGAACCTCCCTTCACCGCATCGCCGACCTCGCCGGTCTCTCCAAATCGAGCGTCCTCTACCACTACGCCTCGAAGGATGCCCTGCTGGAAGCAGCGGTGGCGCCGGCGATCGGGCAGATGACCCGGATCCTCGAGACCCTCGCGACCCGGCCCGTGACGAAAGCCAGCCGCGAGGAGTTCATCGTTGAGTTCGTCGACTTCCTCCTCGCGCACCGGCTCGAGGTCCACCTCTTCATCAACCAAGGCCCCTCCCTCGTCGACGTTCCCGTGGTCGACCGCGCCAACGAGCTCGTTCGGCGCCTCGCCGAGTTCTTCGCCTCGGCCGCCCCGACCACCGAGCACCGGATGCGATTCGGCATCGCCCTCGGAGGCGCCGCCTACATGCTCGTCGCGCAACACGCCATGGGCTTCGACTCCGACCCGGAGGAGGAGACGAGAACCGCACTCGTGACGATCCTCAGCGAACTTCTCGCCCCCGTTCCCATCCCGGCCCACCAGGAGTAACTTCGTGGCAACTCTGCTCTACCGGCTCGGCCGGTTCTCATTCCGACGGCCCTGGCGGGTGATCGGCGTCTGGTTCATCCTGCTCGCCGCCCTCCTCGGCGGAGGGATTGATCACCGCGGCCAGTCGCAGGAGTCGTGCGTTATCCCAGCAACGGAGTCGCAGGAAGCGCTGGACCATCGCGAGGCGGCGTTTCCCGAAGTCGCCGGCGCGAACGCCGAGGCCGTCTACGTCGCGCCGGAGGGCTCCTCCGCGAGCGACCCGGCATTCCAGGCCGCGATCGAGCGGATGGCGACGGCGATCGCGAGGATCGACGGGATCAGCTCGGTCACGACCCCCTTCGACGAATACGCGGGGAAGCAGCTGAGCGACGACGGGTCGATGGCGATCACGCGCATCCAGTTCGACGGCTCGGCCGCGACGGTGAGCGATACCACGCTCGCCGAACTCACGGCGACGGCAGCGGCCGCCGAGGATGCCGGGCTGCGCGTCGAGTTCGGCGGCCAGGTGTTCCAGGAGACCACGTTCGGAATCACGGTCACCGAGGTCTTCGGCGTCGTCTTCGCAGGGATCGTCCTGATCGTGACCTTCGGATCGCTCCTCGCCGCGGGGATGCCGCTCCTGAGCGCCCTCATCGGCGTCGGGATCGTCATCGGCGGGATCACAACGGCATCCGCGTTCACGACGATCTCGAGTTCCGCGCCGCTCCTCGCACTCATGATCGGGCTCGCCGTCGGCATCGACTACACACTCTTCATCCTGTCCCGGCATCGCCGGCAGCTCGCCGGCGGCGAGGCCATCGAGGAATCGGCGGCGAAAGCCGTCGGCACCGCCGGCAGCGCCGTCGTCTTCGCGGGTGTGACGGTCATCATCGCCCTGCTCGGCCTGCTCGTCGTCGGCATCCCGTTCCTGAGCGTCATGGGGATCGGCGCGGCCTTCGCCGTGCTCATCGCGATGGGCGTCGCGACGACGCTCCTCCCCGCGCTCCTCGGGCTCGCGGGCGAGCGGCTGAGGCCGCGAGCCGGTTCGCGCGAGGCGAAGCGCGCGACCGCGTACGCGACGGGCGGCAAGCCGGCCGCGGGGCTGAGGTGGGTGACCGCCGTGCTGCGGCATCCGATCATCGCCTCGATCGCCGTCGTCGGGGTGCTCGGCACGCTCGCGATCCCAGCGTTCGACCTCCGGCTGAGCCTGCCCGACGGCGGTTCGGAGCCCGCGGCGTCCACCCAGCGACAGGCGTACGACCTCGTCACCGAGGGGTTCGGCGCCGGCTACAACGGCCCGCTCATCGTCGCCGTCGACATCACCCAGACGACCGACATCCTCGAGGACCTCGATCGTGTCGGCGAGCGCCTCCGCGACCTCGACGGCGTCGAGTGGGTGAGCCAGGGACTCCCGGATGCGGGTCTCGACACGGCGATCATCCAGGTCGTGCCGTCGAGCGCCCCCGAGGCGGAACAGACGAAAGCGCTCGTCCACGCCATCCGCGAGCTCGCGCCGTCGCTCGAATCCGAGCTCGGGACTCCCGTATGGGTGACCGGGACCACGGCGGTCGGCATCGACATCTCGAGCCGACTGAGCGACGCGCTCGTGCCGTTCGGCCTCGTCGTCGTCGGGCTCTCGATCATCCTGCTCATGATGGTGTTCCGTTCCGTGCTCGTCCCCGTCAAGGCGGCACTCGGCTTCCTGCTTTCCGTGGTCGCGGCCTTCGGAGTCACGGTCGCCGTGTTCCAGTGGGGCTGGCTCGGCGAACTCGTCCAGCTCGAGCGGGCGGGGCCGATCCTCAGCTTCATGCCGATCATCCTCATGGCCGTGCTGTTCGGGCTCGCGATGGATTACGAGGTGTTCCTCGTCTCAGGGATGCGCGAGGAGTTCGTGCACGGGGAGCTTCGAGGAGGCAGCGACGCGAGGTCGGCGATCTCGCGCGGGTTCGCCGGCGGTGCGCGGGTCGTGACCGCGGCGGCCCTCATCATGTTCTTCGTCTTCTTCGCCTTCGTGCCCGAGGGCTCGGGGATGATCAAACCCATCGCTCTCGGACTCGCCGTCGGGATCGCCTTCGACGCGTTCCTAGTGAGGATGACCCTTGGCCCCGCGCTCATGGCGCTCATGGGCAGGGCGGCATGGTGGATGCCGGCGTGGCTCGGCAGGATCCTCCCGAACGTCGACATCGAGGGGGAGAGCCTGCGGGACCACATCGACTCCGTCGCCTGGGCCTGCCAGCAGCGGGGGAGGGCGATCACGGCCGAGCATCTGGTGCTCGGTGACAACGCGCGGATAGGGCCGGTCGACTTTACCGTGCCGGAAGGGGCTGTGCTCCTCCTCAGCGGCCCGGCGGCCGAACGGCGCATTCTGGCAGCGACCCTCGCCGGGCGCCTTGCACCCGTGAGCGGCCGCCTTCACGTCGGGCGACATCCGCTGCCGTCGGAGGGCGACCGGGTCGCCCGCACAGTAGCGATGATCGATGTCGGGGGTGCTTCACGTGCCGACCGCGACCCGACCTGGCGTGGGCTGCTTCATGAGCGGCTGCGCCTGACGCTCCCGTGGTATCGGATCGCGGGCACCCGCCGTGCCGCGAACAACTGGATCGCGCGTGCGCAGGCAACCGTGGGCCGCATCGATGGCCGACCGACGGAGGGCTCGCGGGCCCCCGATACGACGCACGGGATGATCGACCCGGATACGGGCCTCCGTGGCCTCCCGACTCTCCCACGCGCCATTGCGCTGGCGAGTGTCGCTCTGGCCGAGGCCCCGGCGGTCGTCGTGCTGGAGTCGCCCGACGAGCTCGTCGAGTCGGGGAATGCCGAGGCCTTCCTCGACGCCGTCGTGGCGATGACGCCGGTCGGCACCACGATCGTCGTCAGCTCCGAAACGCCACTCCCGGCCATGAGCCGGCCTGGCCGCGACACCGTCGTGCTCGAGCTCGCCCGGTCTCGCCCGACGTTGCACACCCTTCCCCGAAAGCCGGCCGGCTCGCGGGAACGACGGGCGGACCAGAAGGCCGCACGGCATCCATCACGATCGACTGCTCGATTCGAGCAGGAACCGAAAGGCAACGGCTCATGAACCTCCTCGGCACTCTCCTGGCCACCAGGCGACGGAAGCGTTCCTGGGTGGCCTGGACCGGCCTGGCGGCCGTGGTGCTCGTGCCCCTCGCCTTCGCCGGGCTCTCGATCGGAGCGCTCTCGCAGTCCGACACGTCGCTCGAGCGGGTTCCCGCTGCGGTGGTGAACAACGACACCCTCATGTACACGACGGATGCGGACGGCACGAAGACCCCCGTCTTCGCCGGCCGCCAGCTGGTGACAGAGCTCACGAGCGGTTCGGGCGGGTACGACTGGGTCGTGACCAACGATGACCAGGCGAAAGCCGCCCTGGCCGCGGGTGACGTGTCGGCGATCCTCACGGTCCCGGCCGACTTTTCCCGCTCGATCCTCTCGCTGGGTTCAGGCGACCCCGTCCGCGCGGGCCTCACGATCACGACGGACGACGCCCACAGTTACCTCGGCGGAACCCTCGCGTCGATGGTCGGGGAGTCGATGGGTGACGCCTTCGGCCGGACGGTCACGGCGCAGTACATCGCCGGCATCCGGTCGGGGCTCGGCGAACTGGGCGCTTCTCTCGGGGACGCCGCGAGCGGCGCGGAGTCGCTCTCGGCCGGTGCAGGTACCCTGAGCCACGGCCTGACGACCTTGGCGGCAGGCGTTTCCTCTGTGCACTCCGGCGCGGCGGGTCTCGCCGGGGGAATACGCGACTACTCGGTCGGGGTCGACTCGCTGAGCGCGGGGCTCACGGCTCTCGAGACGCAGACCGCCGGAATTGGCGGGGTCGGCGATGCGGTCTCCGACTTCACGGGAGGGATCTCCTCCATCGCAACGGCTCTCGCAGTGGCGAACGCCGAACTGCAGGCAGATCCGGAAGACCCGGTCGCGCTCGCGAAAGTGGCCGCACTGAGTGCGCAGCTGGTGGGGGCAGCATCCGGAGGGTCGACGCTGGCAACGACGGTCGGCGACACGCTGGGCGGCATGCGATCGGGGATCGTGCAAAGCGCATCCGGTGCGAAGCGGGTAGTAGCGGGATCCGCCGCCCTTCGCTCCGGCGCCGACTCACTCGTCGACGGACTCGCGGGACTGGCGGGCGGAGCGTCGACCTCGGCAGCCGGCGCAGGTGAGCTCGCGGTCGGTTCGACCCGACTCGCCGACGGCCTCGCTGACGGCGCGAAGCGGGTTCCAGCGGGCGGGAGCCCTCCAGAGGATGCGGCTGCGGCTGCCGACGTCGCGGCCGACCCGGTCGCGGTCACGGTCGTGCGCGACAATGAGCTCGCGGGCGTCGGCCAGTCTGTCGCCACATTCTTCGTGCCGCTCGGCCTGTGGGTCGGCGCGCTCGCAGTCTTCCTCGTGGTGCGACCGGTGAATCGCCGTGAGCTCGGTTCGACTGCGGCGAGCGGGCGACTCGTGCTCGGCACGCTCGCACGCGCGTCAGCGGTGACGATGGTCCAGGCCGTGCTGCTTGTCGGTCTCCTGCACACCGTCGTCGGTGTTTCCTGGGCCGCACTGCCCGCCAACCTGGGGTTCTCGCTACTCATGGCCCTCGCCTTCACGGCATTCCATTACCTGCTCACACTCGGTCTCGGCCGCGGCGGGCTCGTCGTGTCCCTGTTCGTTCTCGCGATCCAGGTGACGGCGACCGGTGGCCTCTATCCCGTGCAGGTGCTCGCAACCCCGTTCCAGTGGGTGAGCCCGCTCCTGCCGCTCAGTCACGGGGTGTCCGGCATGCAGGGCATCGTCGCGGGAGGAGCCGGTCAGCAGGTTCTCGGTGCCGTCGCGGTTCTCGCCCTGTTCGGGCTGGGCAGTGCGCTCCTCGCGCTGCCCGTCATGCGCCGGATGCGAGGGGCCAGAGCGCTCGGGCTCTTGCCTGCGACTATGGGCTGAGTTGGTGTGGGGAGGGGGACCGTGACCGTTCCCTGAGGTGCGAGCGCAGCGAGCCTCGATGGGAGCAGTCCCGCGACTTGCGCCGCAGTCAGCCCGTTGACCGCATGGCGGAGAGCGCACGACGCCCCGCACGCCGCAACGCGCCGACGACATCCACCGGATGCGGGTGCCAGAAAGACCCGCGGCGCGCAGTACCCAGATGACCCTGCGCGAACGCGAGAGTCTCCTTCAGGAGCTCGAGCCGAGCATCCTCGTCGCGCGCTTTGCGCGTGTTGACCTCGGCGACGACCGACCCGTCCCAGCCCTGGCCCACAAGATACTCGAGCACCTCGGCGACTGGCTCGCCCCCGCGCCCCGGCAGCAGGTGCTCGTCGAAGATGCGCCCATCGTCCATCGAGCCCGACCCATCGCACAGGTGCACGTGCCGCAGCCGCGTCCCCATGGCCATCGCCAGTTCGAGCGAGTCGCGACCGGAAAGCGACGCGTGCGAGAAGTCGAGCGTCATCGCATCGCAGTCCATGCCCGTCGGATCGGAACCGGGCGCATAGGCCTTGAGGTTCCTGCCGCCGACCTTCCAGGGGAACATGTTCTCGACCGCGATCTCGACGCCGTAAGTCGTGGCCGTCTCGCGCACGATGCGCAGGAAATCCCGCGCATACTGCGCCTGCCAGCGGAACGGTGGATGCACGACGACCGTCGAGGCGCCGACCGAGCGGGCGAGTTCGGCGGAGCGTTCGAGTTTGACCTGCGGATCGCGCCCCCAGACGAAGTGCGTCAGCAGAAGCACGGGTGCATGGATCGAGAGAATCGGCAGCTCGTACCGGTCGGAGAGCTCGAGAAGAGCCCGGGCATCCTGGGTGATCTCATCCTTCGTGACCATGACCTCGACACCGTCGAAACCGGCCATCCTGGCGAGACGAAAGGCGTTCTCGGTAGACAGCGGATATACCGCCGAAGTGCTCATTCCGACCCGGATCATTTTCCCCAGTGTACGTGCGGCGCCTGAATGCGGC
>DAITPJ010000083.1:0-7849 GCA_036833635.1 Terrimesophilobacter sp. | reverse complement strand
TGTTGCGGTTCTTGTCGAGCTCGAGGATCTTCGCCTCGATCTCCTGGCCGAGGTAGGGCGTGAGGTCGCGGACGCGGCGCAGCTCGATGAGCGAGGCCGGGAGGAATCCGCGAAGGCCGATGTCGACGATGAGGCCACCCTTGACGACCTCGATGACCGTTCCGGTGACGACGCCGTCGTCATCCTTGATCTTCTCGACGTCTCCCCACGCGCGCTCGTACTGCGCGCGCTTCTTGGAGAGGATGAGCCGGCCCTCTTTGTCCTCCTTCTGGAGGACAAGGGCCTCGACCATGTCGCCGACCTGGACGACGTCCTCAGGGTCGACGTCGTGCTTGATCGAGAGCTCGCGGGAGGGGATGACCCCCTCGGTCTTGTAACCGACGTCGAGGAGGACCTCGTCACGGTCGATCTTGACGACGGTGCCTTCGATGAGGTCTCCGTCGTTGAAGAACTTCAGGGTCTCTTCGACCGCGGCGAGAAAATCTTCAGCAGATCCGATGTCGTTGATGGCGACCTGCTTGGGGCCTGCGGTCGTTGCGGTTGTCATGTAGTTGTTGCTCCAGTAGGGACATAATCGGGCCACGGCAAGGCGACTCGGTTTGATTTTCGCCGTGGCAGGCGGATAGGACGTCATCGCCGTGATCGCACAGAGGTGATCGCACAGACGTGACATTCCAGCCTAGCGTCATCCGAAGGGAGTTGCCAACGTCAGCCGCGTGAGGTGAGCACGCAGAACTCATTGCCCTCCGGATCGGCCATGACCACCCACTTGACGAGGCTCTCGTCCTGTCCGACGTTGACCCGACGGGCGCCGAGCGACTCGAGCCTCGCGACCTCCGCGGCCTGGTCGTCGTCGGGGCCGGGTGCGAGGTCGATGTGCAGTCGGTTCTTGACCGTCTTGCCCTCCGGGACGGTCACGAAGACGAGTCCCGGCCCCTGTTCATCGAGCGGGATGTCCTTCGCCCGCTCCTCAAGGGCACGAGGCGGCACAATGACGGCCTCGTCCTCGGCCTCGTAGGCGATGCGCCAGTCGAGCGCCTCCGCCCACCACCGGGCCTGCGCCGCGACATCCTTGCTGTCCACCACGATGCTGTACCAGCGAACCGCCATGTCATGCTCCTTGCGCGATCTGCCGCAATGCTCCATCGAGCTGCGGATACTCGAAGCTAAACCCGGCCTCCGACAAGCGCTCCGGCACGACCCAGCGGCTCTTGAGGATGAGCTCCGTCTCGGTGCGGATCGCGATCGCGCCGAGTTCCGTCATCCAGCGGAAGGCCGGGAACCCGAGCGGGATGCGCAGGACATTCCGGATCGCGCGCATGAGCGTACGGTTGTCCGTCGGGTTCGGAGAGGCCGCGTTGAGCACCCCGTCGAGCTCGGGATGCTCGAGCAGGAACCGGATGATGCCGAGCACGTCGGCGACATGGATCCAGGAGAACCTCTGACGCCCTCCCCTGGCGCGGAACTCGTGGAAGACGCCTGCCGCCCTTCGGGCACGTGTCGCGAACCAGCGGCCATCGAGCTGCGGCCCGCCGAGCCCGAGCCGCGCGAGCCTCAGCATGGGCACGAGAGCACCGCCGTCGCCGAGCACGATCGCCGAGCGCAGGGCGACGCGGCGGGTTCCGGGCAGGTCGCCCGCGAAGAACGCCGCCTCCCAGGCCTTCGCGACCTCGACCGAGAAGCCCTCGCCGAGCTCTCCAGAGGCCTCCGTCATCGGTCGATCCTCCGCATGGCGGTAGATCGTCGCCGTCGAGGAGTTGACCCACAGGGCGGGCGGATGCTCGCAGGCGCGCACGGCATCCGCGAGCTCGCGCGTCGTGTCGACCCTCGACCGGCGGATCTCCGCCCGGTTACGCGGGCCGTAGCGGCAGTTCACGCTCTTGCCGGCGAAGTTCACGAGGAGGTCGGCGCCCTCGAGGAGGTCGGTCATCGCTGCCGTCTGGCCCCAGCGGACAATGGCGGAGCGACCGATGTGCGCGACGTCGTGGCCCTCCCCGCGCAGCGCGGCCGTGAAATAACTGCCCATGAAGCCCGACGCCCCCGCGATGACGACCCTCACGAATCCCCCACCTTCAGCCGATAGCGGAATGACCCCGCATACTCATAGACCCTACCGAGCAGAGGAAGGCTCACAGTGACCTCGACGTGTTGCAGGCCGTCGTCGTCCGAGTACCGCTCGCCGAGCGCGACCCGGGGCGCAAGGAAGCTCGGAATCCGCAGGTGGCGAGTTCCGAGCCGCACGGCCACCCGAGTCGAGTCGAGGCGCAACGCCCCATCGACGACTTCGGCGGTGAAAAGTGCACGGAATCTCCGGCGGGTGCCGAGGACATCGACGAGCCCCGCGGATGTTGCGACGATGAGGTCGCGCATGACCCTGTCCCCGCCTGGCAGGTGGAAGATGCGTTCCCCCGCGATCGCCGGTCGTCCTGCGTCGACCATGGGCAGGTTGACGACAGTGAAGCGCACGTCCCGTTCCCAGACAGGGAAGAGGACATCCGGATCGGCCACGAGCGCGATCAACGGACGCAGCCACCGACGTGGAGTCCCCACCGAGGCGAACATGCCCTCACCGAAGCCCGTCATGCCCGCGGGGATCGCCCCGAAGTACGCGCGCAGCCGCGGATGCAGCCCCACGAGGAGCTCCTCGCCCAGCGCCGCCTCGTAGGGCGAGGAGGCCCTCGACGCCACCGCTATTTGAGCAGCGCCGACTTGAGCGTGTCGAGACCGACGCCGCCGAGGTCGAGCGCCTTGCGGTGGAACTCCTTGATGTCGAAGGCTGCGCCCTCGCGCGCCTTGACCTCGTCGCGCAACTGCTCCCAGATGCGCTGCCCGACCTTGTACGAGGGCGCCTGGCCAGGCCAGCCGAAGTACCGGTTGACCTCGAACTTCACGAACGGCTCATTCATGTTCACGTTCTTCTTCATGAAGTCGAAGGCGTAGTCGTAGTCCCACACGCCGGTCCCGCTGTGTCCATCAACAGCCAGGCGCGGCTTGCCGAGGTGCACGCCGATGTCGAGCACGACGCGCGCTGCGCGCATCCGCTGCCCGTCGAGCATGCCGAGGCGGTCGCCGGGGTCGTCGAGGTAGCCGAGGCTTTCCATGAGGCGCTCTGCGTAGAGCGCCCAACCCTCCGCGTGACCGCTCGTGCCGGCGAGCTGGCGTCGCCAGGTGTTGAGCTTGGCACGGTTGTACACGGCCTGACCGAGTTGGAGGTGATGGCCAGGAACGCCCTCGTGGTAGACCGTGGTCGTCTCGCGCCAGGTGTCGAACTCGGTGACGCCCTCCGGCACGGACCACCACATCCGTCCCGCGCGCGAGAAGTCGTCGCTCGGGCTCGTGTAGTAGATCCCGCCCTCCTGGGTCGGGGCGATCATGCACTCGAGCTTCTTGATGGGGTCCGGAATGTCGAAGTGCGACTTCGAGAGCTCCGAGACGGCCGTGTCACTGAGGTTCTGCATCCACTTCTGCAGCGCATCCGTCCCATGGAGCTTGCGGCTCTCGTCCGCCTCAAGGATGGCGATGGCCTCCTCGACGCTCGCGCCGGGCTTGATCTCGCCCGCGATGCGCGTCTGCTCCTCGACCATGCGGGCGAGCTCCTCGATGCCCCACTCGTACGTCTCGTCGAGGTCGATCTTGGCGCCGAGGAAGCGGCGTGACTGGAGTGCATAGAGGTCGCGGCCGACCGCGTCGATCTCGGTCGCCGCCGGTGCGAGCTCGTTCTCGAAGAAGTCGCCAAGCTTCTGATATGCCGTAGCGGATGCCTCGGCCCCCTTCGTCAGGTCGGCCTTGAGAGAGTCGGGCAGGTCGGCTCCGTCCCCCGTCGCCGCCCCTTGCGTGAACGCGAAGAAGAAGCCGTCCTTGGCCGCATGCTTGCGGATCTGCTCGAGCACCTCCTTGACCTGGCGCCGCGCGGGCACCGTGCCGTCGGCGATTCCGAGCCGCAGGGTCTCGATGTAGCCGTCGACGGCACCGGGAACGTTGCTGAGACGGCCCGCGAGCGTCGACCAGTCCTCGACAGTGTCATGCGCCATGAGGTCGAAGATGTCGCGGATCTCCTGCGCGGGCGAGGCGAGCACGTTGACATCGCGCTTCCACAGCCCGGCATCGTGCGCCTCGACGTCGAGCACGATCTCGTTCGTCATGTCGGTCTTGGTGACCTCGTCGACGTCGTCGGCCGCGGCGGTCGCCTCGAGCTTCGCGAGAACCTTCTTCGCCTCGCCGATGAGACGTTCGTGGCCGGCCGGTGACTGGTCGCCGTATTCCTCGTAACGGCCAGGAATGCCGATCCAAACGGCAATGCTCGGCTCGAGGTCGGCGAGAGTCGTGACCCACTCCTCGGCGATGGCATCGATGGCGGTGGGGGTGCGGGCGGCTTCGTGAGCCTGCGAGTCAACTGTCATGTATCGAGCTTATGCGCTCGTCAGTGCGCCGCGGCATCCCAGTTCTGGCCGGTGCCGAGCTGCACGTCGAGTGGCACGGTGAGGTCGGCCGCATGCCCCATCCGGTCGCGCACGACGGCACTGAGCACCTCGAGTTCGCCAGGGGCGACCTCGAAGACGAGCTCATCGTGCACCTGGAGCAGCATCCTGGAGCCCAGCCCCTTGTCGCGCAGGTCGGTGGCGACCCCGAGCATTGCGAGTTTCATGATGTCGGCCGCGGAGCCCTGGATGGGTGCGTTGAGCGCCTGGCGCTCGGCGTTCTCCCGCAGCACGCGGTTGTTGGAGTTGAGGTCGCCGAACGGTCGGCGCCGCCCGAAGATCGTCTCGGTGTAGCCGTCGATCTTCGCCTGGGCGACGACGTTGCGGAGGTAGTCGCGCACGGCGCCGAACCGGGCGAAGTAGTCGACCATGAGCTGTTTGGCCTCGGCGACGTCGATGCGCAGTTGCTTGGAGAGACCGAAGGCGCTCAACCCGTAGGCGAGGCCGTAGGACATCGCCTTGACCTTGGTGCGCATGTTCGGTGTCACCTCGGAGGGGTCGACGCCAAAGATCCGCGCGCCGACGAAGCGGTGAAGATCCTCGCCGGCGTTGAAGGCCTCGATGAGTCCGGCGTCGCCCGAGAGATGCGCCATGATGCGCATCTCGATCTGCGAGTAATCGGCGGTGAGAAGCGACTCGTATCCCGGTCCGGCCTGGAAGGCTGCGCGAATCTCGCGTCCCTCCGCCGTCTTGACGGGGATGTTCTGCAGGTTGGGGTCGTTCGAGGAGATCCGACCCGTGCTCGTCCCCGCCTGCCCGTAGGTCGTGTGGATGCGGCCCTGCGGCCCGATCTCGCGCTCAAGTGTCTCGATCATCTGCTTGAGCTTCGTCGCGTCGCGGTGCTGCAGGAGGAGGTCGAGGAAGGGGTGGGGCTCTGGAAGCTGGTCCTGCAGGTCGGCGAGTGCGGCGGCATCCGTCGAGTAACCCGTCTTGGTCGCCCGGGTCTTCGGCATACCCAGTTCCTCGAAGAGAAGCTGCTGAAGCTGCTTGGGCGAGCCGAGGTTGACCTCACGACCGATGATCGCGAACGCATTCGAGGCGATCTCCGCCGCACGCTCCGTGAGTCGCTTGTTGAGCTTCTCCAGGACGCCGGCGTTGACGGCGACACCGTCGAGCTCCATGCCGGCGAGCACAGGGACGAGTGGCAGCTCGATGTCCGCAAGCACGCTCAGGGAACCCTCGCTCAGTCGCTCAGTGAGTTCGCCGGCGAGCCTCAGCACGTACCAGGCCTCCGTTGCGGGGCTCAGCCCCTCGTTCTCCGGCACGAGCTGGGACTGGTCGGGCTCCGCCACCGTCTCGCCGAGATGGGTGTAGACCTGCCCGGCGAGGGACTCGACCTTGCCGCCCGGCCGGAGCAGCCACGCGGCGAGGGTCGTGTCGAACGCGACGCCGCTCAGGGCGATTCCGGATGCCGACAGCACCTTGATGGCGCGCTTGGCATCGAACAGGTGCTTGGGCGCATCGCTCGCGAGCCAGGACTCGACGGCAGCGTAGTCCGGGCGATGCGCGCCCCATGGGACGTACGCCGAGTCGTCTGGCGTCGCAATCCCGAAGCCTGCGAGCTCCCCGTCGACCGCCTCGACAATGAGGCCGAGGGGCTTCGATCCGTCGCCGACGGCGGCCGTCAGCCATTTCGCGAGCTCCTCGTCGACAAGCTTGCGCACCGGAGGTTCGGCCGTCGCCGACTCCGGCGCCGCAGGGACCTCGCCTCCGGACTCCGCCGCGGCGATCTTGAGCACGCGGTCCAGTAGCGTACGGAACTGGAGCTTGTCGAAGACCTCGCGCACAGCTGCCGTGTCGATGGGTCGCCGCTCGAGATCCGCCGGCCCGAGCGGGAGGTCGACGTCCGTCACGAGCCGGTTGAGCTTGCGGTTGCGGATCGCCCTGTCCTTCTGCTCCCGCAGCTTCTCGCCCACAACGCCCTTGATCTCGTCTGCGCGCTCGAGGATCTGGTCGAGTCCGCCGTATTCGAGCACCCACTTCACGGCGGTCTTCTCCCCGACCTTGTCGACGCCCACGAGGTTGTCGCTCGTCTCGCCCACGAGAGCGGCGATGTCCGGGTACTGTTCAGGCCGGATGCCGTACCTCTCGAGCACGGCCTCGGGGTCGTAACGCTTGAGCTCGGAGACCCCGCGTGCGTTCGGGTAGAGCAGCGTCACTTTGTCGTTGACGAGCTGGATGCTGTCCCTGTCGCCGGAGACGACGTAGACGTGGAAGCCCTGGTCGGCTCCCTGGGTCGCGAGAGTCGCGAGGATGTCGTCGGCCTCGAAGTCCTCCTTGCTCATGGTGGCGATGCCCATGGCCTTGAGCGCCTCTTCGAGGAGCGGTACCTGGCCGATGAACTCGGGAGGGGTCTCGGCGCGAGTCCCCTTGTATTCGGGGTACTCCCGGGTGCGGAACGAGTAACGCGAGATGTCGAAGGCGACGACGAGATGGGTCGGCTTCTCGTTCTGCAGGAGGTTGATGAGCATCGCGATGAAACCGTGGATGGCGTTGGTGTGCTGGCCTTCCCGGTTCACGAAGCTGTCGACCGGGAGCGCGTAGAAGGCGCGGAAGGCGAGCGAGTGGCCGTCGATGACCATGAGGGTAGGCTTTGCGGTGTCCGACACGAGTGCCAGCCTATCCGCCCGCACCGACACGAACTCCAAGGATTTTGCGGTCATGACCATCCCCAGCACGAGCGTCGATCCGGCGGTCCCCGCCGGTGCGCTCGGGCAGAAAATGGGCATCGAGGTGCTCGAGGTGAGCCCTGAGCGTTCGGTCGCCCGGATGCCGGTCGAGGGCAATACACAGCCCTACGGCATCCTGCATGGCGGCGCACATCTCGTGCTCGCAGAGTCGCTGGGGTCGATGTCGGCGCACGTTCACGCCGGGCCGGGCCGCTATGCGGTCGGAATCGAGATCAGCGCGAGCCACTCCCGTTCGATCACGAGCGGATGGGTCACCGGGACCTGCACCGCGATCAGCCTCGGGCGCACGCTCACGGTGCATGAGATCGTCATGACCGACGACGAGGGCAATCGCCTCTCGACGGTGCGGATGACGAACCTGCTGCGCGACGCGTAGCGCAGCCGGACTGCCAGACCGATACCGGGGTGCAGATCAGAACGGCGCGGGTTCGTGGTCGCCGTCGGGTGCGCCCGGTAGCTCGGTGAAGCGTGGTTTCGGAGTGTCCGCATCGGCGGTGGACAGAGTCCTCCCTCGGTTGCCGGCACCGGTGTCGTCGCGGGTTCCGTCGCTGCGGATGACACGCCCCAGCGGGGTGGTCCATTCCAGTACTCCGGGGCTGACCTGTTTCACGCTCCACCCGCCGTGATGTTTCAACGTGTGATGGCCGCGACACAGCACCGCCAGATTCTCGGGAACCGTTC
>DAITPJ010000082.1:0-7898 GCA_036833635.1 Terrimesophilobacter sp. | reverse complement strand
AACGCATCGCCGAGGAGCTCGGCACCGAGCTCGGCGGCCTCGTCGGCTACCAGGTCCGGTTCACCGACAAGGTCGGCAAGGACACCCGCATCAAGCTCATGACCGACGGCATCCTGCTCAACGAGCTCCACCGCGACCGGATGCTCAAAAGGTACGACACGATCATCATCGACGAGGCTCACGAGCGCAGCCTCACGGTCGACTTCCTGCTCGGCTACCTCAAGCAACTGTTGCCGAAGCGGCCCGAGCTCAAGCTCATCATCACGAGTGCGACGATCGACCCGGAGAGCTTCGCGCGGCACTTCGCGGACGCCGACGGCACGCCGGCCCCGATCGTCGAGGTCTCCGGGCGCAGCTACCCCGTCGAGATCCGGTACCGGCCGCTCGCTCTGGATGATGCCGCCGACGACGAGGACGGCGAGAACGATCGAAGGGCTCGTCGGTTGAGTAGCCCGCCTGCGGGCGTATCGAAACCCGCTCGACCTGGTTTCGATACGCGCCTTCGGCGCTACTCAACCAACGACGTACCGGAAGGCATCGACCTGTTCGACGGCATCAATGCGGCCCTCGACGAGCTCGCCCACGAGAGCGACGGCGACGTGCTCGTCTTCCTCTCCGGCGAGAACGAGATCCGGGACGCAGAGGAGTCGATCAGGGGACGGAACCTCCCTGCGATCGAGGTGCTCCCCCTCTACGGACGGCTGAGCGCGGCCGATCAGCACCGGGTGTTCGGCTCGCGGCCGGCCGGCATCCGGCGTCGCATCGTGCTCGCGACGAACGTCGCCGAGACGAGCCTCACGGTGCCCGGCATCCGGTACGTCATCGATGCGGGCACGGCGCGCATCAGCCGCTACAGCGTGCGGTCGAAGATCCAGCGGTTGCCGATCGAGCCGATCTCGCAGGCCTCGGCGAACCAGCGCTCCGGGCGCAGTGGTCGCACGAGCGACGGCATCGCGATCCGCCTGTACTCCGAGGAGGACTACCTCTCGCGGCCCGAGTTCACCGAGCCCGAGATCCTGCGCACGAACCTCGCCGCCGTCATCCTGCAGATGATCTCGCTCGGCCTCGGCGACATCGGCGGGTTTCCCTTCCTGCAGCCGCCAGACTCGCGCGGGGTCAAGGATGGCCTCGACCTGCTGCTAGAACTCCGCGCGGTGGAGCTTGAAGCGAAGGCCATTTCTGGCCTTCGCCGCGACCCCAGCGCCGACGGCCGTCCCGGCCGGCGGGAAACGTCGGGAATCGCAATCACCAAGATCGGCCGCCAGCTCGCCGGCCTCCCCATCGACCCCAGGCTCGGCCGCATGGTCATCGAGTCGGGCAAGCACGGCGTGACCCGCGAGGTCATGGCGATCGTCGCGGCCCTGAGCATCCAGGACCCGCGCGAACGACCGCTCGAGAAACGCGCCCAGGCCGACCAGGCCCACGCGCGCTTCGTCGACAAGTCGAGCGACTTCCTGACCCTCCTCAACCTCTGGGATTATGCGAAACGCAAGGAGAAGGAGCTCTCGAGCAGCGCCTTCCGCCGCCTCTGCAAGGCCGAGTACCTCAATTTCCTCCGCATCCGGGAGTGGGGCGACGTGTACCGGCAGCTGACCCGGCTCGCCAAGCAGCTGGGGCTGACCGTTGCGAAGTCACACGGCGATCCTGCGGGCCCGGATGCTGCAGGTATCCACCGTTCGCTTCTCGCCGGCCTCCTCAGCCAGATCGGCATCCGGGACGAGCAGAAGGGCGACGCGAAGAAGAAGCAGCGCGGCGATTACCTCGGGGCACGGCAGGTGCGCTTCGCGATCTTCCCTGGCTCGGCGCTCGCGAAGAAGCAGCCCGCCGAGATCATGAGCGCCGAGCTCGTGGAGACGAGCCGCCTGTTCGCACGCGTCAACGCCGCGATCGACCTCACCTGGGCTGAGCCCATCGCGGGCGACCTCGCCAAGCGCAGCTACAGCGAGCCGCACTGGGAGAAGAAGCAGGGCTCTGCCGTGGTGTACGAGAAGGTCACGCTGTACGGCGTTCCGATCGTCGCGCGCCGGCGAGTGCAGCTCGCGCGCATCGACCCCGAGCTCGCGCGCGAGCTCTTCATCCGGAGCGCGCTGGTCGAGGGCGACTGGGATCTCGGCAAGATCGATCGGAGAGGTGAGGTCGACAAGCGACTCGTCGCATTCGACCGCGCCAATCGCAGCCTGCGCCGCGAACTCGCCGAGGTCGAGGAGCGCACGCGCCGTCGGGACATCCTGTTCGACGACGAGGCCGTCTTCGGCTTCTACGATCGCGTGCTGCCGCTCGAGGTCACCGACCAGCGCGCCTTCGAGTCGTGGTGGAAGAAGGCGCGCACCGAGACGCCGGACCTCCTCACCATGACGAGAAAGAACTTACTGCCCGTAGAAGCCCCCGTGTCTCAGGTCGAGCCCGTCGAGACCGACTACCCGAAAACCTGGCACCAGAACGACCAGCGCCTCACCCTCACCTACCGCTTCGAGCCCGGCGCCGAGGATGACGGCGTGACCGTGCGCGTACCGATGACGCTCCTGCCGCGACTCTCTCCCGCCGGTTTCGACTGGCAGGTGCCCGGCCTGCGCGAGGAGCTCGTGACCGCGCTCATCAAGTCGCTGCCGAAGGCGATCCGCCGCAACGTCGTGCCCGCCGCCCAATGGGCGACGCGGCTGTTGAAGGACGCGCCGATCGAGGGCTCAGAAGGAGTCGGACTCCGGGAGTTCCTCGCCGCGCAGATCCAGCGCGAGACCTACACCCCGGTGAGCGTCGAGGACTTCGACCTGGACCGCATCCCCGACCACCTCCGGGTGACCTTCGCTGTCATCGGCGAGAACGGTCGGCAGGTCGCCGCATCGAAGGATCTCGAAGCACTCCAGCACAAACTGAAGTCCCGCACGCGCGAGTCGGTCGCGAAGGCCGTCGTCAGCACGCCCAACGCCATCGAGCGCGGCGGGCTCACTTCCTGGGACTTCGAGACGCTCCCCTTGCTCTTGGACACGAAGCAGGCCGGCAACACCATCCGCGCCTATCCCGCCCTGGCCGATGATGGGGCGAGCGTCGCGATCAGGCTCATGGCGACGCCCGCCGACCAGGCCAGGGTGCACCGCCGTGGCCTGCTCCGGATGCTGCAGCTCGCCGTCCCTGCGCCGACCGCCTACGTGCAGGAGCACCTCACCGCGTCCGAGAAGCTGGCTCTCTCCCGCAGCCCCTACCCGTCGACGCCGGCACTCTTCGCCGACTGCATGGTCGCCTGTGCGGATACCGTTCTTGGAGCGCGTGACATCCGCACCCGGGCGGAGTTCGAGTCCGTGCGCGACGAGCTGTCCGCGTCGATCCTCGACACGATGTTCGCGGCGGTGGGCCTCACGAGCTCGGTGCTCTCGGCGGCCCGTGACGCCGAGAAGGCGATCTCGACGGCGTCGAACATCGCGCTCATCGCACCGCTCGCCGACGTCCGAGAGCAGCTCGACGCTCTTGTGTTCCCCGGCTTCGTGGCACGAACCGGACTCGCCCAGCTGCGTCGGGTGCCCGTCTACCTGGCCGGCATCCGCCATCGAGTGGAGAAGCTCGCCGAGAACCTCGGCCGTGACCGCGTGTGGATGTCCGAAGTGCAGACCGCGACCGAACGCTACCGCGCGGCGGGCGGCGGGCTTCCGCCGCATCCGGATGCCCCTCCCGCGCTCGTCCACGCCCGCTGGCTTCTCGAGGAATTGCGCCTGTCACTGTTCGCCCAGCACCTCGGGACCACCGAGCCCGTGAGCCTCCAGCGCATCACGAAGCTGCTCGCGAGCCGCTCACCGATGCCCGCCCGGCCCGATGCTCGCCCGCAATAGGGTAGGCGTATGCCTGCAGCCGAACTGACCGATGTCGAGCGCCGCGTGCTCGACGCTATCGATGAAACCGTGCTGATCGACAGCCTCGTCGACCTCATCCGCGTGCCCAGCACCACGGGAACCGACGCGGAGTCCGACCTCCAGAACTCGCAGGCACGCGCGCTCGACGGGCTCGGGCTCGAGGTGGACAGCTGGAAGTTCGACCTCGAGGAGCTGCGGTCGCATCCTCTCTATCCGGGCGAGGAGACCGAACGGCTCGAGGGTTACGGCGTCGTCGGGGTCACGCCGGGCGAGGGCACGCCCGCGCTCGTGCTGCAGGGCCACGTCGACGTCGTGCCAGAGGGCGAGCTCGCGAAGTGGGATGGCCGCGACCCGTTCGCCGGTGACATCGTCGGCCGGGTGCTGCACGGGCGAGGCGCCTGCGACATGAAGGCAGGCGTGGCCGCGAACCTCGCGGTCGTGCGCGCCCTGCGCGCGGCGGGCGTGACACTCGAGCGACCGCTCGCGGTGCACTCGGTCATGAGCGAAGAGGACGGCGGGCTCGGCGCCTTCGCCACCATGCTGCGCGGCCACCGCGGCGATGCTGCAGTGCTCACCGAGCCCACGACCGGGCGCATCGTGACCGCCTGCGCCGGCGCGCTGACCTTTCGCATCGAGGTCGCCGGCAAGGCGGCACACGGCAGTACCCGGATGAGCGGTGTGAGCGCCTTCGACTCGTTCCTCGGGATCGACGTGGCCATCAAGCAGCTCGAGGCCGAACGCAACGCGAACCCTGACCCACTGTTCCGGAACTACGAGATGCCGTTCGGCATCTCGATCGGCAAGCTGCACGCCGGCAACTGGTCGTCGAGCGTTCCCGAGAGTCTCGTCGCCGAGGGCCGGATGGGCGTTCTCCTCGGCGAGGACCCCGCGGATGCCCGTGCGGCTTTCGAGGAGCGCATCGCCGGCGCTTGCGCCCGCGACCCTTGGCTCCTGGACCACCCAGCTGTCGTCACCTGGCCGGGCGGGCAGTTCGCAAGCGGGAGCATCGACGAGCAGCATGGCTTCATCGATGAGGTCTCAGCGTCGATCGCCGACCTCACGGGAGCCGTCCCCGAACGCGCAGCCGCCCCCTATGGAAGCGATCTGCGCCTGTACGCCGGTATCGGCGGCATCCCGACGCTGCATTTCGGCCCCGGGGACGTGCGCTTCGCCCACGCCGTGCGCGAGCAGGTGAACCTTGACGAGCTCATCGCCGTGACCCGCTCACTCGCGCTCCTCGCCGTCCGCCGCTGCGGCGCGCACCTGTAACACCATGTTCGCTGGTTGAGTAGCGCGCTGCGCAGCGGCGCGCGTATCGAAACCGACATCTCGGTTCACCGGTTTCGATACGTCGCTGCGCGACTACTCAACCACCGAAACTCAGAGCGGTCGGCGCTACAAGACTTTCGAGAGGAACGCTTTCGTCCGCTGATGCTGCGGGTTACCGAGCACCTCGCGCGGGTCGCCCGACTCCACCACGACCCCACCGTCCATGAACACGAGCGAGTCGGCGACCTCTCGCGCGAACCCCATCTCATGCGTCACGACGATCATCGTCATGCCCGATTCGGCGAGCTGCTTCATGACGTCGAGCACCTCGCCCACGAGCTCGGGGTCGAGCGCAGAGGTGGGCTCGTCGAAGAGCATGAGCTTGGGATCCATGGCGAGCGCCCGCGCGATCGCGACCCGCTGCTGCTGGCCGCCGGAGAGGTGCGCTGGGTACGCATCCGCCTTGGTGTCGAGGCCGACGCGCGCGAGCAGTTCGCGTGCCCTGGCCACGGCATCCGCCTTCGCAACGCCCTTCACTCGGATGGGCGCCTCGACGATGTTCTCGATCGCGGTCATGTGCGGGAACAGGTTGAACCGCTGGAACACCATGCCGATGTCGCGACGCTGACGGGCGGCCTCGCGCGGGTGCAGCTCGTAGAGCTTGTCGCCGCGCTCCTCGTAGCCGACGAGCACCCCGTCGACCGTGAGGCGGCCGGCATCGACGCGTTCCAGGTGGTTGATGCACCTCAGGAACGTCGACTTGCCGGAGCCGCTCGGCCCGACGAGGCACAGGACCTCGCCGCGCGTGACCGTGAGCGAGATGCTCTTGAGCACCTCGTTGGAGCCGAAGCTCTTCGACACGCAGTCGGCGTGCACCATCGGGATGTCGGGCGCAACGGCGGTCATCCCTTCCCTCCCTCGCTGCGGTCGATGACGGTCGCCGCGCCGGTGACGACGGGAACCGTGCCGGTCTCCGTCGTCGCGCCCTTCTTATCGGGCCGTGCCTGGCCGACACCGCGCGAGAAACGCTTCTCGAGGAAGTACTGCCCGACCATGAGGATCGAGGTGAACAGCAGGTACCACGCCGAGGCGACGAGCAGCAACGGGATGGGGTCGAAGATGACCGCGGAGATGTCCCGCGAGCGACCGTACAGGTCGAAGCTGAAGGGAACGGCGGTCACGAGCGAGGTCGTCTTGAGCATTGAGATGACCTCGTTGCCCGTCGGCGGGATGATGATGCGCATGGCCTGTGGGATGACGACGCGGCGCATGGTCTGCAGCCAGGACATCCCGAGGGCGGTCGCCGCCTCATCCTGGCCCTTGTCGACCGAGAGGATGCCGGCGCGCACGATCTCCGCCATGTAGGCGGCCTCGTTGAGGGAGAGACCGATGACGGCGAGCCAGAACACGTCGATGACGTTCTTCGTCTCGAAGGACATCCACGGCGCCGTGAACGGAATGCCGATGTCGATGGTCGAGTAGATGGTCGCGAAGAGGCCCCAGAACACGAGCTGCACGTAGACCGGCGTGCCGCGGAAGATCCAGAGATACAGCCAGGCGACGCCCTTGACGACGGGGTTGTCGGAGAGCCGCATGACCGCGAGGGTGATGCCGAGCACGATAGCGATGACCATCGAGTAGATCGTGAGCAGGAGGGTGAATCCGGCAGCCTGGGAGATGCGCTTGTCGAAGATGTACTTCGCGAAGTTGTCCCAGCCGTAGGCCTCGCGTTGCGCCGCGTCGATGATGAAGAGCGCGAGCATCAGGACGAGGACGACCGCGACGGTGATCCGCCACGGGTGCCTGAGGCGGATGGCCTTGATCGGCTCCGGCCGGGTGCCGCTCGGCGACACGGTGTCACGTGTCGCCGAGCGGCCAGAGTCTGGCGAACTCATGGAGTTAGCCGGCGGTCGCCGCGTTGATCGTGATCTTCGCCACGGCACCGCTGTAGACGCCCCACTTGTCGAGGATCGTCTTGTAGCTGCCGTCGTCCATCATCGACTGCAGGGCGGCCTGGATCGCCTCCACGAGCGGTGAGCCCTTGTCGACGGCGATGCCGTACGGAGCGACATCGAACGGGTCGCCGGCGAGCTCGATCTTGTCCTTGAGCTGCTCCGCCGCGTACTGCGTAATCGGGGAGTCGGCCGACATCGCGTCGGCGCGGCCGAGGGCGACGGCGTTGCTCGCCTCATCCTGTTTGTCGAACTTGAGGATCGTGATGGCGGCCTTGCCGGCATCGAGGCACTCCTGCGACTTGGCGGGAAGCTCGTCGGTCTCCTCATAGGTCGTCGCCTGGACGGCCACGGTCAGCCCGCAGGCGTTCGCCGGGTCGACGGAGGCACCGATGGGCTGGGCCCACTGGATGCCGGCCTCGTAGTAGTTGACGAAGTCGACGCTCTTCTCCCGCTCCTCGTTGTCGGTGAACGAGGAGAGCCCGATGTCGTAGGTGCCACCCGTGACGCTCGGGATGATCTTGTCGAAGCTCGAGATCTGGTAGTCGGGCGTGAGGCCCAACTTGGCGGCCATGGCGTTGCCGAGGTCGACATCCCAGCCGATCGGGTTGCCCGCGTCATCCTTGTACTCGTTCGGCGCATACGTGGGATCGATCCCGATGACGAGCTTGCCCGATGCCTTGACGTCGTCCGGGAGCAACGCGACCGCCGCCTCATCGACGCCGACCGCGGGGGTGTCCCCGCTGCCCGGTGTCTGGGTGCTGTTGTCGACACAGCCGGTGAGCAAGAGTGCTGCCGCGGCGACGATCGCCGGCAGCGCGTATTTCGTGCGCAT
>DAITPJ010000081.1:0-8068 GCA_036833635.1 Terrimesophilobacter sp. | reverse complement strand
TGCGAGGGCATCAAGCCGGGCTGGGTGCGGGTGAACTTCAACTACTTCATCAGCGACGAGGCGTTCCGCTACATCGTCGAGGCGGTCGCCATGATCGCCGAGCACGGGAGCAAGCTGCTGCCCGACTACCGGTTCGACCCGGCCTCGGGGCTGTGGCGGCATCGTGCCGGTCCGGTCGAGCCGCCGCTGCGGTTCGCCCACCTCTCGTACGGTCCGGATGGCGTGCTCGACTTCCCGCGCCACGACGATCGCGCCCCCGCGACGGCCTATGCGGATTCGCTCGCGGCGGCGCGCGGGCTGTTCGAGGCGCTTCCGGATGCCGACCCCGGCAGTGCGAGCGTCGCGGCCGAGCTCGGTGAGGAGTTCGAGAACCTGCGCTGGTTCGACCTGCCCGTCGGGTGTCTGGCCTGATCCCCATTCGCTGGGGCCAAGGGAACTGACGAACGACGTAGTGGGCTCCGCACTAGGATTGCCGAACCATGCCGAAACCACGTGATCTCGCCGCGCCCGCCGGCGAGCGCCGCATCGTGGTCTTAGGCGACGTCATCGGCGATATCGTCGTCGTTCCCTCCGGGCCGATACGCAACGACACCGACACCCCGAGTTCGATCCAGCAGCGGCCGGGCGGTTCGGCCGCGAATGCGGCATCCTGGCTCGGCTCCCTCGGCGCCCCTGTCGACTTCGTCGGCCGCGTCGGTGCCGCCGACCTCGCGCAGCACAACGCCGTCTTCTCGGGGTTCGGGGTCACGCCGCACCTCACCGGTGACCCGGAGCATCCGACCGGGGCGATCGTCGTCATCGTCGAGGGCAACAGCCGCAGCATGCTCACCGAGCGCGGCGCCAACGATTTCCTGAGCGCGGATGACGTGACCGACGAATTGCTCGACCACGCCTCCGTCGTGCACTTCACCGGATACTCGATCTACCACGGCGACGACCACGCCGCCGTACGCCGTCTCTTCGAGCGGGCCGCCGCGCGGGGAGTCGCGGTGTCGGTCGATCCGGCATCCGCGGGCAGCCTCGCGGATTTCGGCGCCGCTCAGTTCCTTGAGCTCATCGATGGTGCGGGGCTGTTGTTCCCGAATCTCGACGAGGGGCGCGCCCTCACCGGACTCGAAGACCCTCTCGCGATCGCCGGAGCACTCGGCGAGCGGTTCCCCATCGTGGCGCTCACGCTCGGCGCGGACGGTGTCATCATCGCGCAACCTGATCGGGAACCCGTCCTGATCCCGGTCGTCGAGTCCGCCATCATCGACCCGACGGGGGCCGGCGATGCCTTCGTTGCGGGGTTTCTCGCCTCCTGGACCATGCACGGCGACCTCGTCGCGGCGGCGAGGGCGGGTGCCGTGGTTGCGGCCGGAGCCGTCACCCGGGTCGGCGGGCGGCCCGCGCATCCGTGACGCCCTTTGTTCTCCGTGACGCCGAACGTTCGGCATCATGGGGAACAAACCCGCTCATGGTTGGGTCGGAGGCCCCCCGAGCCGCAGGCGGTCGCACAGTTCGGTGAGCTGCCGAAGCTCGGCGTCGCTGAGCGCGCCGCCCACCCGGTCGACGATCGACTCCATATGCCGGACGGCCGCCCGGCGAAACGCGGTGTGCCCGGCCTCGGTGAGCGACACGATGATGCCGCGCCCGTCATCCGGGTCCTGGGTCTTCTCGACGAGGCCGCGGCTCGCGAGGCGGTCGATGAGCCTGCTGACGCTCGGCTGCGAGAGCAGGAGGTTCTCGCCGAGATTCCGGATGCGCAGCCGCCGTTCCGGCGCCCGCGAGAGCGTGAAGAGCACGTCGTAGTCATTGAGCGAGACCTCGCCGGCGGGAAATTCGCCGGAGAGGCGTCGCATGACGGCAACCTGCGCGCGGAAGAGGGCCTCCCAGGCGGCTACGGCGGTTGCGGCGTCGGTCACGGACTTCCCTCGCTCTCGGCTCAACTCTACAAAGCCGGGCGGGGCGCTGGTGCCGGACAGACTGAGGGCCCGTCGCAGAGGCTAGCGACGGGCCCTCTTCCCTTGCACCAAGAGTGTCCTGCAATCACATTCCGCAGTAGCTGCCACAGCAAACAACTTCTGCACTTGAACTATATAACAGTTAGGTAACGGGGTCCAGTTATACAACCGTTATCTTTCGTGCGTCTTTTCCGGATGCACGCACGTAATCGCTTTCCGGATGCCGATCCGTTGCGTCCCGCGACTCACGCCCGCCGATCGCCCATCACGACCGTGGAGTTGAAAAGGTCCGACCGTGCGATGTGCGACACCAGGCCGGCGCTCGCGAGGATGTCGGCAGCCGTCTCGGCCTGCTCCTCGCTCGCCTCGACGAAAAGGGTGCCGCCCGGCGTGAGCCAGACCGGTGCCTCGCCCGCGAGGCGGCGGAGTACGTCCAGCCCGTCGTCGCCACCGTCGAGCGTCGCCCTCGGCTCGAAGTCCCGCGCCTCGGGCGGCAGGAGCGCGATCGCCTCGCTCGGCACGTAGGGCACGTTCGCGGTGAGGATGTCGACTCGGCCGCGCAGCGCATCCGGAAGCGGTTCGAACAGGTCGCCCTGGAAGACGCGGCCGCCCGAGATCTCGAAATTGCGCCTGGCGTTGCGGACGGCGACCGGGTCGATGTCCGCGGCGTAGAGCTCCGCGCCGTCGATCGCCGAGGCGATGGCGATGCCGATCGCCCCGCATCCGCAGCACAGGTCGAGCACGATGGCGTTCGCGTTCGCCCTGGCGATGGCCTCCCGCACGAGGAACTCAGTACGGCGGCGTGGCACGAAGACGCCGGGGTCGACGCCGATCCGCATCCCGAAGAACTCGACCCATCCGAGCAGGTACTCGAGCGGCTGACCCGCGGCGCGCTGGTCGACGAGGTCATCCAGGCGTGAAAGCGAGTCGGCGGCCTCGAGCAGCAGGCGTGCCTCATCCTCGGCGAACACGCACCCGGCCGCGCGCAGGCGTGCGACCACGGCGTCCGACTCGTCGTCCGGGAGCACAAGCGGCATGCGACCCCTCTCGCCCACCACCGTACCCGCCGCGCGCCCCCGGGCCGGGCAAGGAATCAGAAATCCGGGCTGGGTGTCGTCGCGTGCCGCACCGAGACATCCGCGTGCCGGTCGAATCGGTAGCCGGCACCGCGCACCGTGCGCACGATGTCCTCGTAGCCGCCGAGCTTCGAGCGCAGGCGCCGGATGTGAACGTCGATCGTTCGCTCATTGGGCGCATCGTCGTCGCCCACGCCCCACAGCGAGGCGATGAGTTCGGACCTCGCGACGGTGCGCCCTACGCGCAGCACGAGGTACTGCAGCAGCTCGAACTCCTTGTAGGTGAGCGGGGCGGTCTCGCCGTCGAGCTGCACGCGCTTGCGCGAGAGGTCGACGATCACCCCCTCGCCCCGGGAGGACTCCTCGACGGGTTCCTCGTGGCGGTGGCGGGCGAGCGCCGCCGGGTCCTGGAGTGCGAGCCGCACGACGTCGACGTCGCGGCCGCCAGAGTCGCGGGGCGCGAGCGCGACGGCGGCGTAGGTCTCCGACTCGGGGGCGAGCTCCGACGTCAGGCTCCGAAGCGCGGTGACGATCGAGCCGAGATCGATGCCTGAGGCCGCGGCCTTCGCCTCGTCGAGGCCGACGTACAGCACGAAGCCGCGGGCCTCCGGCCCATCCGGTATTGCCCGGATGCGGGCAGCGGGTGGCTGCACGGCTGGCTGCGGTATCGGCTCCGGCGCGGCGCGCAGCGGGGCGGTGGAGTGGTTCTGGGTACGGTCGATTTCAATGGTCGCGAGTGACATGGGTCGAATCCCTGGGGATCGGGTGAAGGCCCTCTGATGAGAAGGTTGCGCCTTCGGTAACTTCAGTGCGTGGCGGGTGCGCGATCGCGATGGGGAGCGGCATCCGGGAACCGCTGAACACGACCGATCAGGTCAGGTGGTGGCGGTTCGGCGAGAGGTTGGCCGATTAGGCACACATTCGACAGCACAGCACGGCACGGCGCGGCATCATCATGCCGGCGATCCCAGGGGCCTCGAGGGAGGTCAGGGCGTGCGCGTTCGGGGTCATGACGCAACTATCCTGCATCGACGCAATAATTGTCAAACCGGATGCCGGCTCAGGCTTTGCGGGGGATGCCCGGTCGGGCGCGCCGCCCACCGGGTATCCGAACTTTCGCGCCCCCACTGATGTCCGTTCGGACGAGCGAGTGCGCCGAGGCGGCATCTGCCGTCCGAACGGCTATCGCTCGGCGTGCACCACTTTGCGCCGCGCGCTCAGTCGACCGTGCCGTAAAGGCGGTCGCCGGCGTCCCCGAGGCCCGGCACGATGTAGGCGTTCTCGTTGAGCTTCTCGTCGAGGGCGCCGAGCACGATCGTGACCTCGCGCCCTTGGGTGGCCTTCTCGATCGCCGCGAGCCCCTCCGGAGCACCGATGAGGCACACCGCCGTCACGTCGACGGCGCCGCGATCGAAGAGGTAATTGATGGCAGCCAGCAGCGATCCGCCGGTCGCGAGCATGGGGTCGAGCACGAAGCACTGCCGGTTCGCCAGGTCGTCGGGTAGCCGCTCGGCGTAGATCGCGGGCTGCAGGGTCGTCTCGTCGCGCACCATGCCCAGGAACCCGACCTCGGCGGTCGGGACGAGCTTGACCATGCCCTCGAGCATCCCGAGCCCCGCGCGCAGGATCGGAACGACGAGCGGTCGCGGCTTGCTGATCGCGAGACCGGATGCCTCGGCGACGGGCGTCTGCACGGTCACCTTCTCGACGCGCACGTTGCGCGTCGCCTCGTAGGCGAGCAGCGTCACGAGCTCCTCGGCGAGGGCGCGGAAGACCGGAGCCGGCGTCCGCTCGTCTCTCAGGACGGTGAGCTTGTGGGTGATGAGCGGGTGATCGGCAACGTGGACTCGCATAGGCTCAAACTACAGGACAGCGGAGGTGGCGGCGGTGGCCGATTTCGACGAGCGGATGCTGGACGCGCTCGCCGAGGCGCGCGCCTGCCTGGCCACGGGCGACGTGCCGGTCGGCGCGATCCTCCTCGGCGCGGACGGGACCGTGATCGGTCGCGGGCGCAACGAGCGCGAACTCACCGGGGACCCGACGGCCCACGCCGAGGTGCTCGCGATTCGTGAGGGCGCAGGCACGACCGGAAGCTGGCAACTCACAGGGACGACCCTCGTCGTCACGCTCGAGCCGTGCGCCATGTGCGCGGGAGCGATCCTCGCGGCGCGTATCCCGACGGTCGTGTTCGGCGCCTGGGACGAGAAGGCCGGCGCTGCCGGAAGCGTCCACGACCTGCTGCGCGACCGCCGTCTGCCGCATCGCGTCGAGGTGCATGCCGGCATCCGCGAAGCCGAGAGCGCTGCTCTGCTGAGGGACTTCTTCGCCGCCCGCCGCTAGCGGCTTTCATTATTCAGGAGTTCGGCTCCTGAATAATGAAAGCTAGCGGGGGAGGCCGTCGAGCCACTCGCCGAACATCGCACGCGAGGCCTTCTGCATGGGCGGGTTGTTCTCGTCACGCAGTCGCCGCCACTCGCCGCGATCGACGCCCTCGTCGGCGAGCAGCCCCTCGGTGTCCTCCGACCACGCGTCGTGCATCGCGTCGGTCACCTCGGGGTGGAACTGCACCGCGAGCCCGAAGTCGCCCACGGCGAACGCCTCGTTCGGGTACGCCGAGGAGCTCGCAAGCAGCGTCGCGCCCTCCGGAAGTGTGTAGTGGTCGCCGTGCCACTCGAGCATTCCGACGCCGGTGACGTGGCGGAGCGGCGAGGCAAGACCCGCCTCCGTGAGCTCGAGCCGCTGGTAGCCGAGATCCGGTCTGTCGCCCTTGTAGTTGCGGGCGCCGAGTGCACCGGCCATGAGCTGCGCACCGAGGCACACCCCGAGGATCGGCTTCTCGGCGTCGAGGCGTGCGCGCACGAGCCGCAGCTCCTCGGCGATGTGCGGGTGAAGTTCGGTCTCGTAGGCCGCCTGATGGCCGCCGAGCACGATGAGCAGGTCGCCGTCCTCCGGGTCGAGCGCGCGAAGGTCCTCGCTCGTGGCGTCGACGATCCGGATGTCGTACCCTCGCTCCCGCAGGACCGGTTCGAGATTGCCGAGGGTGATGTTGTCGTGGTGCTGCAGCACGATTGCGCGCCGGGCAACGGCCCCCGCGCTCAATCAGAACCCTTGATGACGATCGTGTCCGTCGGCGGATTGCCCTTGCTCGGCTGGTGATAGATGTCCGGCTCGATGTAGATGACGCGCGCGATCGGCACCGCGGCACGGAGTTCGGCCTCAAGCCCGTTGATGGCGGTGGCGATCTCCGCGAGCTTTTTCTTCGGCGAAAAGGCGACCTTCGCTGCGACGAGCAGTTCGTCAGGGCCGAGGTAGAGGGTCTTCATGTGGATGAGCGCCTCGACCTGGGGGTCGGCGTTGATGGTGTTGCGGATGGTCGTCGCGTCGGCCTCTTTGGCGCCCTCGCCGACGAGCAGGCTCTTCGTCTCAAGGCCGAGGATGACGGCGACGAGCACGAGCAGTACCCCGATGGCGAGCGTGCCGATGGCGTCCCACATACTGTTGCCCGTGATGACGGTGAGGCCGACACCGAGGAAGGCGAAGACGAGCCCGGTGAGGGCTGCGACATCCTCGAGCAGCACGACGGGGAGTTCCGGCGCCTTCGCGTGCCGCACGAACTGGACCCAGGTCTCCTTGCCCCGCACGCGATTCGACTCCCGCACTGCGGTGCGCAGGGAGAACGACTCGAGCACGATCGCGATGAGCAGCACGAGAATCGGAAGCCAGGCATTCGTGAGCTCGTGCGGGTGGGTGAGCTTGTCGATCCCCTCGTAGACAGAGAAGACGCCGCCGATCGAGAACAGGATGATCGCGACCACGAAGGCATAGATGTAGCGCTCGCGGCCGTAGCCGAACGGATGCTCCGCGTCGGCCTTGCGCGATGCCTGCTTCGAGCCGAGAAGCAGGAGCGCCTGGTTGCCCGTGTCGGCGACGGAGTGCACCGCTTCGGCGAGCATGGAGGCCGATCCGGAGATCGCCCAGGCGATGAATTTCGTGATCGCGATGCCGCAGTTCGCAAGCAGTGCCGCGATGATCGCCTTCTTGCCGCCGCCCGCACTCATTGCGCTTCTCGCTTTGTGTCCACGAGTCAATCCTAGGATGGTCGCATGGCGACTCTTCCAGCGGTGGCGATCCTGGGGGCCGGATCGATGGGCGGTGCGATCCTGAGCGGGCTGCTTTCGCCGGACGTCTCAGTCGATGGCGGTATCCGGGTCACCAATCGCACGGAGGCGAAGGCGGCGGCCCTGCGATCGGATGGCGTGGCCAGCTTTTCGACGGAGGCGGACCCGAGGGCGAACCTCGCGGCCGTCAGCGGCGCCGGAATCGTGCTCGCGGCCGTCAAGCCTGCGATGATCCCCGACCTGCTGCGCGAGGTCGGCGCGGGTCTCGATCCGGATGCGATCGTCGTGAGCGTCGCTGCGGGCGTGACGACCGCCACGATGGAGGCGCTCCTGCCTGAGAGCGTGGCCGTGCTGAGGGCGATGCCGAACACCCCGGCGGTCGTCGGGCGAGCGGTGACGGGCCTCAGCGCGGGCAGCAGGTCCACGGCGGAGCAGCTCGCCCTCGCGACGACGCTCTTCGAGACGGTCGGGACGGTCGTCGTCGTGCCGGAGGAGCGCATCGACGCGCTCAGCACGATCTCCGGATCCGGCCCCGCCTACGTCTTCTACCTCATCGAGCAGCTCACGAAGACGGCGATCGGACTCGGCTTCAGCGAGGTGGAAGCCGCGACGCTCGTCAACACGACGTTCCTGGGGGCGAGTGAGCTGCTCGAGGCGTCGGGGGCGACGCCCGAGGAGTTGCGCCGGCAGGTCACGAGCCCCAAGGGCACGACCGAGCGGGCGATCGCGGAGCTTGAGAGCGCCGATCTCAAGGCGCTGTTCGATCGGGCGACTGCCGCCGCGCTGGCGCGCGCGCTGGAGCTCGCCGGCGAGTCCGCTGGTTGAGTAGCGCGCAGCGCGTATCGAAACCGGGTCTCGATACACCGGGCTTCGCCCGGCACTCGACCAGCTAGTGGGGGGCTTCGCCCGGCACTCGACCAGCTAGTGGGGG
>DAITPJ010000080.1:1577-8260 GCA_036833635.1 Terrimesophilobacter sp. | reverse complement strand
GGCAGGGCGGCATCCGGAATCTTTGGGACTCCCCGATCGGGCTGCGCACCCTTGAGCACGCACGCCCAGAACTCGTCCGCCGAGACGTGCAGCTGGTCGCGAAGGATGTGCGCCCACATCGACGGCGCATAGGTGTCGCGGCCGATCGGATGCGAGATGCGCGTGCGCAGGATGTCGCCCTGCGGCGTCGCGAACGTGAAAGTGGCGTGATGGGAGACGGCGCGGCCGCGCGCATCCGTCACCCGGGTCCAGCCCTCCGTGACGCAGAACTTCTCGTGGTGCTTGCGCGTTGGTGCGGGATGCTTACTCATCGGGTCCGCTCGTGAGCCAGTCGCGCAGAGCCTCGTCGGTGGAGAGGTTCACGAGCTGCACGAGCGCCCAGTTGCCGGCGTGATTAGGCGCGGCAGCAAAGTGCTGCGGCCATTCGGATGCGTAGTCGCGCAGATTCTCGATCAGGTCGTCAACAGCGGCATCGAGAGTCGGTCCCTCCGCAGCGAATGGGGAATCCGGGATCACGATGACCCAGGCATCCGCCTCCGTGACGACGCGCGCCGTCGACGGCACCGCACGGACGAGGAGGTCGCGCAGTCGATCACGATCGGTGACCACCGTCACGCGATCGCCTCGCTCGATACTGACCACCGCACCATCCTCGGCCGCATCGAGGATGCGCTTCAGCGATTTGCGCGCTTCGGTGAAGGATGCGTAGTGGGTGGGGGCTGTGGAGGGCATGAGAGGAGTTTACTGACTATACGTACTTCATGTACATGATGTGCTTATGGCGCGAATGTTCCCTTCGAGACGGTCGCTGCGCGACCTCCTCAAGGAGCGGGTTTCTCCATCACAGCGCCCCGGTCTGCACACTTTCCCCAGCTGAGACAAGCGCGGCGGCCTCGGCATCCGGGTCTCAGTAGCCTCGCTCCATGATCATCGAAGCCGGCTACGACCTGTTCGAACTCTTCGCGCACAAGCTGTTCACCAAGCGTGGTTCCCGAAGTCGGCAGGAAACGTGGGTGATCGCCATGGACGAGAACCTGCGCAACATGCATATGACGAAGGTCGGCGGTGATGCATCCGATGCGATCGAGAACCGCATCCCCAAGATCGTCAAGGCGTTGAACAAGCGCAGCTTCCGCCCTGTCGCCTACTACGCACTGGCGCACCTCGATACCGAACTTCACGGCGACTACGACAACGTGTTCGAGCACCTTCTCGAGACTCTGCGCATGGCACCGGAACTCATTGAACATGAGCTTCTCGGCGCCTACCTCTCCAACGGCAAGAGTCTTTATCACGACGGACCGCGGTACAGCTTCCGCGACTACGTGGGCTACGAGCATCTGCCGCGCACCGCCAGCATTCCCGGGCCGCATGAATTCCATTGCTCGTGCCTGGCCTGCACGCAGCACCAAGAAATGCTCCAGCGCAACCGCGAACGACACGACGCCGCCGAAGCCGCGGAGTTGTGATGCCGAGCACGGCGGTGTACCACCTGAGGTCACGGTGGTACAGTTCCTTCGTGCCGACATCCCGCCGCCGCTATCAGGTCACCGAGACCGACGACGTTGCGCGCGCCCTTGACGCAGCAGCGAAGCAGTGGCCGAACGAGCCGCGGTCTCGCCTCATCGTCCGCGCCATCATCGCCGGGGGCGAAGCGCTGACGAAGGATGCCGCGCTCGACATCCGATTGACAACGCTCAAGCGCCTACAGGGCAGCTACCCGGATGAGTATGGGCCGGGTTACTTGGAGAGCCTTCGTTCCGACTGGCCGGCATGATCGTTCTCGATGCAAGTGTCGTCATCGCACTCCTCGATCCCAATGATCGGCATCATCTCCGCGCCGCTGACCTGCTCGCCGAACATGCCGTGGAAGGATTCCGGATGCATCAGCTCACGCTCGCGGAGGTGCTCGTGGGTGCCATGCGTGCGGGACGGGGCACTCAGCGTGTCAACGACCTCATGTCACTCGGCGTTGTTGCGCATGAACCCGACGCCAACGAACCACTGATCCTCGCCGAGCTCCGCGCGACCACCGGGCTCCGGATGCCGGACTGCTGTGTACTCGCCGTTGCTCGGCAAGAGACACTGCCGCTCGCCGCCTTTGACGATCAACTCGCACGCGCCGCCGAAAAGCTCGGAGTACCGACGGTGGAGTGAGCTGCGGAACCAAGCGGCGTTGCTTGCGTTATTTTCGTTTTGAGGAGAGAATTGGCGTAGGGAGAGGTAACCGACGATGACTGCATCCACACAATCCCGAAGCTCCATCGACCCGATCAGCCCCGTAGACCGCGACGCGATCTCGAAGCTTTCACGCATGATCGAGAGCCTGCCTGCCAACCCAGCGAGCCCAATGCTCATAGGCCGGGACGGCGAGCGGGTAGCGTTGCCCGACGAAATCTATCGCGTCCTCACGATCGTTGTTGACGAAATGAAATCAGGGCACGCTATCACCATCACACCGCATTCCCAAAGAATCAGCACTCAGGAAGCGGCAGACCTCCTGGGTTTGAGCAGGCCAACCTTGGTCAAGCTGCTTGAGACCGGAGAAATCGCTTATGAACAACCCGGACGGCATCGACGCGTGCTCCTCACCGACATCGTGAAATATCGAGAGGAAAAGCATCGTGCGGCGATGGACACGCTCGATACATTGACATCAGAGGCCAGCGGGGCCGGGCTTTACGCCAGCACGTCTGACGACTACAAAGAAGCACTCAAGCGGGCGAGGGGCAAGAAAGCTCGGGCGAAAGCCAAGTAGTTGGCCATCTACTCTGTGGTGCTCGACGCATGCGTGCTGGTGCCGATAAGCCTTGCAGACACGTTGTTGCGCGTCGCAGAGAAGCAACTCTTTCGTCCCGTGTGGTCGCGCCGGATACTCGATGAAACGCGCGCTGCCATCATCCGAGTCCATCCGGACGTCGAACCCTCGCTCATCGACCGACGAATCTGGCATATGAACGAAACCTTTCCCGGGGCATCCGTCGACAAACTCGAGCACATCGAAGAGGGTCTGGCACTTCCGGACCCGAACGATAACCACGTCCTGGCCGCCGCGCTGCGCGGACACTGCCAGGCGATAGTGACCGCCAATCTGCAAGACTTCCCTGACGAGTACCTCGCCGAAATGGGGATCGAAGCGACCTCCCCCGACGACTTCCTACTCGATCAGCTCGACCTCGCGACACGGCCAGTGCTCAACAGCCTCTGGGAGCAGGCCGAAGCAACGGCCCACCCCCAGTTGTCAATCGAAGAAGTGCTGGTCAGCCTTGCTCGCGCGGGGACGCCAAACTTTGCAGACGAGGTGCTCAAGCGCATCCGTTGAACGAGACCGGGAAGATCCCACGACCCTTCGAGACGGTCGCTTCCGACCGTCGAGACGACGGTCGGCGCTGGCGACACGCGAAGGCCAGAAATGGCCTTCGCCGCTATGTGTCGCGCGCTCCTCAGGGAACGGGGTAGCTACGGCACCACGACCACCTTGCCGGCGGCGCGGCCGGCCCCGAGGTGGCGGATCGCATCCGGAGCCTCGGCGAGCGGGAAGGTGCGATCGATCGCCGGGGTGATCGCGCCGGAGGTGAGCAGCTCGGAGAGCGTCACCAGGTCCTCGTGCTTCTCGGTCGCCAGCATCCCGAGCAGCCGCTGGCTCACGAAGCGGTTGACCACGGCGTCGCGCAGCATCTTCACCACCGGCCCGATCAGGTTGCCCGTGCCCTCTGCCCCCACGAGCACAAGGGTTCCGCGCGGGGTGAGCAGTCGGCGCAGCACCCCGAGCGGGCGGTTTCCCGCTGTGTCGATGATGACGTCGTAGGTGCCGGTAATTGGCTCACGCGTATAGTCGATGGCGGCATCTGCCCCGAGCGAGCGCACCAATTCAGTCTTCGACGTGCTGCACACCCCGGTCACGTGCGCCCCGAAATGCTTCGCCAGCTGCACCGCGAAAGAGCCGACCCCGCCGGCGGCACCGGTGATGAGCACGCGCTGGCCCGGCTGAACCTCGGCCTTGTCGCGCACCGCCTGCAGCGCGGTGTAGCCCGCCATAGAAACCGCCGCGGCCTGCTCGAACGTCAGGTTCGCGGGCTTGGGCAACAGCCGCGCCGGGCGCGACAGCGCGAACTCCGCGAAGGCGCCGCTCGCCGAGCCGAAGACCTCATCACCCGGCGTGAACTCGGTCACGGCTGCGCCGACCTCCTCGACGACACCCGCGACATCCGAGCCCCGGATGGGCTGCTTCGGTGCGCGGAAACCGACCCCGGCCACCCGCACGAGCTTCGGCAGCCCGGTCATGAGGTGCCAGTCGGCCATGTTGACGCCAGCCGCGCGCACCCGCACGAGGATGCGATCGTCCGCGACCGTCGGCCGCTCCACCTCGCGCAGCTCGAGCACGTCCGCCGAGCCGTAGGAATCCTGCATGATCGCCTTCACGTGCTTGCCTTTCGTTGCGGAGCCGTTTCGGCATCCGGATACTGGAACACCTCATCGAGCGGAACCCCGAAGACCCGCGCGATCTGGAACGCCATCTCGAGCGACGGCGAATACCGTCCCTGCTCGATCGCGATGATCGTCTGCCGCGTCACGCCGACCCGGTCGGCGAGCTCAGCCTGCGTCAACTCACCCTGCTCGAACCGCAGGCGCCGGATGTCGTTGGTCACCGCGGTGGGCTTCACCACGGCTGGAACCCCCGGCGGTAGGCCACGATCTTCGCCACCGACGACAGCACGGCCGAGAGCACGAAGCCGAGGTAGATGACGTTCGCGATCCAGAACCGGTCCCAATCGGCGATCGCCATGAGCATCGCCGCGAGCGCGCCCGCGATGACGAAGCCCTGGCCCACATGGTCGCCGAAGCGGCCGATCTGCTTGTCGCGGACATCCGGTTTCTCGATGTGCCTCGGGAAGAGAATGCCGAGGAGGATTGCGATGACGATGGACGCCACGATCGAGCCGAGGATCGTCCAGATCATCGGCCAGGCGAAGTCGACCTCGGTGAGCGGCGTGGTGCCGGCCCGTTCGAGGATGATCGCGACGTAAACCGAGTAGGTAGCGATCGCGAGGATCCCGAACTGCCAGGCGTTGCGTTCTTCGGATGCCATGGGTTCTCCTTGTAAAAGATTGTTGACATGCATGACTGTAAAGAACTTTTTACATGATGTCAAGCGCCATTGACTTGGTTGATCATGTAAAGTCTCTTTACACCCCCAGAAAACGTTTAAAGAATTCGCCACATTTTTTACATATGCGCTGGACGTGTCGCTAAGGTTTGCATGTGGCCTGGAAAGCAACCGAACCGTATAACGATCTCCCACCCTTGCCACCGGCAGTCGAAATCGAGACGAGGCCGGTCCTCAAGTTGGCTGTGGAGGCGAGGGCCGCAATTGCTTCACTCGACCAAGCGTCGCGGCGAATTCCGAATCCCACAGTCTTGATCAATTCGATCCCACTTCTGGAAGCCCAGGCGAGTTCCGAGATCGAGAACATCGTCACCACCGCAGACGAACTTTTCAAATTCGCCCAGGATGACTCGACGCTGGCTAGCCCCGAAACGAAGGAGACCCTGCGCTATCGCACCGCCCTGTTCGCGGGCTTCGAAAGTCTCCGAACTAGACCCATCTCCGTCACTACCGCACTGGAGGTCTGCTCAATCGTCCAAGCGAGGACCATGACCGTGCGGGACTTACCCGGCACCTACATCGGGAATCCAACGACGAAGAGCGCGATCTACACGCCACCTTCTGGTGCAGACCTCATTCGGGACAAGCTATCCAACTGGGAGCGCTTCGTCCACAATTCGCCACACCTCGATCCGCTAGTCACTATGGCACTCGCCCATTACCAGTTCGAGGCAATCCACCCCTTCGCCGACGGTAACGGGCGGACTGGACGCATTCTGAATATTCTGCTCCTTGTCGATGCGGGGCTGCTACAGCAACCAATTCTTTACTTCTCCCGCTACATCATCCGGCACCGCGACGACTACTACCGCCTCCTCCTTGCCGTCACGGCGAATGGAGCTTGGGAGGATTGGGCGCTCTTCATGTTGGAAGGGCTTCGGCAAACCGCCTTGTCCACTGTTCGCAAGATCGATGCGATCTACCAACTACAGGAACGAATCCGAGAACGCATGCGCGCCGTGACTCCCGCAGGCGCCAATGCCGACTTGCTTGCGGTACTGTTCGAGCAGCCTTACTGTCGGATCTCGAACGTCATGGCCCGTTGTAGGGTCTCTCGGCCGACCGCGACCGGCTGGCTCAACGCACTCGTCGATGGCGGAGTCCTCGTGGACGTCAAGATCGGCAGGGAACGTCTCTTCGTCAATACCGAATTCTTCCAACTGCTCGTCAAGGACGAGGATCTCGAGAGCACCCCGATGCCGACACTCTTCTAACGCAGAATCGATGCCGGCCCCATGTTGCACCCTGGTCGCAGTGGGTCGATAGCAGCGGGAGAATCATGGACGTCTTCGACATCAAGAAAGAACGCAAGGACCTTTACGCGCCGCGGGTCGGCGCGTTCACGGTCGTCGACGTGCCCGAGTTGTCGTTCCTCATGGTCGACGGCCACGGCAACCCGAACACCGCGCCCGCCTACCGCGACGCCGTCGAGGCGCTCTACGCCGTGTCGTACGCGGTGCGGTTCGCGGCGAAAAGGGAGCTCGGCCGGGTGCACGTCGTCGGGCCGCTCGAGGGG
>DAITPJ010000080.1:0-1477 GCA_036833635.1 Terrimesophilobacter sp. | reverse complement strand
TGGAACTCGCGCATGCCGCGGCGCACAGCCCGCCACACGATCGTGTACTGGATCCAGATCGCGAGCACGATGAGCAGCGCCGTGACGACGAGGTAGATGACGACGAAGAGGATTCCGAGGCCGGCGAAGGCGGCGAAATTGTCCGGGAAATTGGGGTCCATGTCGTCACCCTAGTGAGAACGGGTCGGGTTGGCTAGCGGAGCCGGCCCGGGCGACTACCGCTGATTGAGTAGCCCGCGCAGCGGGCGTATCGAAATCAACGCGTCGCGGCGGGTGGTTTCGATACGTCGCCTTTGGCGACTACCCGTCGAGAGCCTCAGGGCGGCGCTCAACCGGCGGTGGTGGCTACGGGCTCGGGATAGATGGCGGTCAGCAGGGTCGCGGTCCAGGCTATGAGAGCCGCGTCATCCGGAAGCTCGGGCAGCGGCAGCATGACCGTGCGGGTCTGGGCGAGATACCGCGAGCCTGGGTACATGCGCTGCAGCCGCACCTGGATGGAGTCGGGCAGCTCTGCCCCGACGATGCGCAGCTTGCCCGCCGCCGTCACGAGCTCCGCGAGCCCGGCCTTCTGCGCCATCCGTCGAAGCCGCGACACCGCGATGAGGTTCTGCACCTGCGGAGGAGGGGGGCCGTAGCGGTCGGCCAGTTCCTCGAGAACCCGATCGATCGCATCCGGAGTCGCCGCCGGCGCGCTCGCCGCCGACAGCTTCTGGTAGGCCTCGAGCCGCAGCCGCTCGCTCTCGACGTACTCCTCCGGAATGTGCGCATCCACCGGAAGCTCAAGACGCAGCTCGGTCTGCCCCTCGGCCACATCGCCGCGGAACTCGCCCACCGCCTCGCCGATCATCCGCAGGTAGAGGTCGAAGCCGACGCCCGCGATGTGCCCGGACTGCTCGCCGCCCAGCAGGTTGCCCGCGCCGCGGATCTCGAGGTCCTTGAGCGCGATCTACATGCCGCCGCCGAGCTCGTTGTTCGCAGCGATCGTCGCGAGCCGGTCGTGCGCGGTCTCGCTGAGCGGCTTGTTCTCGTCGTACAGGAAGTACGCGTACGCGCGCTCGCGCCCGCGCCCGACCCGCCCGCGGATCTGGTGCAGCTGGCTCAGCCCGTACTTGTCCGCGCGGTCGATGATGAGCGTGTTCGCGTTCGTGATGTCGATGCCGGTCTCGATGATCGTCGTCGACACGAGCACGTCGAACTTGCGCTCCCAGAAGTCGACCATGACCTGCTCGAGCACGCCCTCCGGCAGCTGGCCGTGCGCCACCGCGATGCGCGCCTCCGGCACGAGCTCGGCGAGCTGCGACGCGACCCGGTTGATGCTCGACACCCGGTTGTGCACGAAGAACACCTGCCCCTCGCGCAGCAGCTCGCGCCGGATCGCGGCCGCCACCTGCCGGTCGCTGTACGGCCCCACGAAGGTGAGAATCGGATGCCGGTCCTCCGGCGGCGTCGCGAGCGTCGACATCTCGCGGATGCCGGT
>DAITPJ010000079.1:0-8407 GCA_036833635.1 Terrimesophilobacter sp. | reverse complement strand
CGCCGCATCCAGCAGTTCCTCTCCCAGAACACCTACATGGCGAAGAAGTTCACGGGTGTCGAGGGATCAACGGTCCCGCTCAAGGACACGATCGAATCCTTCGACGCGATCGCCAGGGGCGACTACGACCACGTTGCGGAGCAGGCGTTCTTCAACGTCGGTTCGATCGCGGATGTCGAGGAGCGCTGGGTGCAGATCCAGAAGGAGAACGGCTGAGATGGCCATCCTCTCCGTGAGCGTCGTCTCGGCCGACCACGAAGTGTGGACGGGCGAGGCACGGCAGCTCATCGCGCGAACGGTCGACGGCGAGATCGGGATCCTTCCCGGCCACGAGCCGATCCTCGCGATCCTCGGCGCCGGTGAGGTCCGCATCACGCTCGAGGCAGGAGATGTCGTCACGGCCAACGCCGAGGACGGGTTCCTCTCGGTGGAGAACGACACGGTGACGATCGTCGCGCGCAACGCCGGGCTCGTGGACTCCGGTGCCGCGGCTCATTAGCGCCGAGCTCTAGTGCACGTCCTGCTGCCGCCGTCCGAGACCAAGCGGGACGGGGGAGCGGAGGGCAGCGCGCTCGACCTCGGCGCGCTCGGATATCGCTCGCTCAATCCAGTGCGCCGCCGGATGCTCGCGGCCGTCCGCACCCTGTCCCGCAATCGCGAGACGGCTGCGGCCGCGCTCAAGCTCGGCGCGACGCAGTCGTTCGAGATTGACCGCAACCGGGCGCTGCGGCACTCACCGGTCATGGCGGCCATGGACCGGTACACCGGCGTGCTCTACGAGGCACTCGATTCCCCCACGCTTCCTGCGGCGGCTCGCGCGTTCGCCGGTGAGCACCTCGTCATCCAGTCCGCGCTCTTCGGACTGCTCGGCGCGGCCGACCCGATCCCCGCTTACCGCCTCTCGCATGACTCGCGGGTTCCGGGCCATCCACTCGGGCGCACCTGGCGGGAGCCGATTGCGGACGAACTCGCGCGGATGCCGGGGCTTATCCTCGACCTGCGGTCGGAGTCCTATGCAGCACTCGGGCCGGCGCCGACATCGGCCTGGTTTTTCAGGGTCGTGACGGAGGAGCCGGTGGGCACGGAGTCTGGCGGCGCCCGCCGCGCCCTCAACCATTTCAACAAGAAGGGCAAGGGCGAGTTCGTGCGCGCACTCCTCGAGGCCGGGGTCGATCATCCAGATGTCGACTCGCTTGTGGGGTGGGCGCTCAGCGCCGGCATCCGGCTCGAGACCGGCGCGCCCGGCGAGCTGGAACTCGTGGTCTGAGCCTGGCGCGTTCAGGCGGCGAGAAGCACGCCCTCATGCTCGAGCAGCCAGAGCTTGGTCGGGATGCCGTTGCCGCCGCTGTACCCGGTGACGCGGCCGTCGGAGCCGAGTACGCGGTGGCACGGGACGATGATGGGGATCGGGTTCGCCCCGATCGCCCCACCCACGGCCCGACCGGCCGTTGCGCGCCCGGTTCCGAGCCCGAGCTCGCCGTAGGTCGTGACCTCGCCCCACTCGAGGGCGGAGAGCTGGTCCCAGATCGCGTGCTGGAAGGGCGTGCCACGGGCGGCGAGGGGGAGGGAGAAGGAGCGGCGCCGGCCGGCGAAGTACTCGTCGAGCTGGCGGGCGGCGCGATCGAGGACCCGGTTCGAGCTTTCAGGGAACGCATCGTGCGGAAGCCGCCCTTCGCGTTCGATTGTGAGGGAGGTGATGGCCTTGCCGTCGCTCGTGAGCTCAAGCCGGCCGATGGGACTCTCGACGCGGCGGAGCCAGGAGGGTGGGTTGCTGTCGGTCATGATCCGACGCTACGCCCGCGCCACGACACCGCGCGGCAGCCCCGCGGCATCCGTGGAGTCGGCGGTCGACGCAGCGCTGTGCAGGAGTGGCTAGCGTAGAACCATGACACCTTCGGACTCCGGCTCCATCCAGTACCGCAACCTTGGCCCCTCTGGGCTCAGGGTCTCCACGATCGGCCTCGGCTGCAACAACTTCGGCCGCGCGAAGACCGTGACGGAGACGCAGGAGGGCACCGACGCCGTCGTCCACGCCGCGATCGACGCCGGCGTGACGTTCTTCGACACCGCCGACATCTACGGCAAGGCACCCGGCCTGAGCGAAACCCTCATGGGCAATTCGCTCAAGGGCAAGCGCGACCGGATCGTGCTCGCGAGCAAGTTCGGCATGGACATGGCGGGGGCTAACGGGCCCGACTGGGGAGTGCTCGCCTCTCGCCGCTACATCCGGCTCGCCGTCGAGGCCTCCCTCCGACGGCTTCAGACCGACTGGATCGACCTCTACCAGCTGCACCAACCGGACGGTTTCACCCCCATCGAGGAGACGCTCGCGACGCTCGACGACCTCATCGCCGAGGGCAAGATCCGCTACATCGGCCACTCGAACCTCTCCGGATGGCAGATAGCCGACGCGGAGTTCACGGCCCGGCTGAACGGGCATCCGAAATTCATCTCAGCGCAGAACGAGTACAACCTCCTCGCGCGCGGTGTCGAGTCCGACGTGCTTCCGGCGGTGCGCGAGTACGGGCTCGGATTCCTGCCGTTCTTCCCGCTCTACAACGGCATCCTCACGGGGAAGTACACGCGCTCGGGCGGACCGGCCGACGCGAGGGTCACGACGCAGAAGCCGCACCTCATGGAGCGCGTCGACTGGGCGTCGATCGAACGCTTCCAGGACTTCTGCGACGCCCGCGGCATCACGATGCTCGAGGCGACGTTCGGCTGGCTTCTCGCGCAGCCGAACCTCACGAGCGTCATCGCGGGGGCGACGAGCCCCGACCAGGTGCGCCAGAACGTCGCCGCGGCGACCGCATGGGTTCCGGATGCCGTGGCACTCGAGGAGATCGGCGCGATCTTCGCGCGTGCGTGAGCGGGCCCGCGTGGCATGATGACCGCATGGGACTCGTCGACGATGCGATCGCAGAGCTCCCCGCGGCCCAGGCGGAGGCACTGCGCCGTGTCGTCGAAACCGCCAGGTCGATAGCCCCCGACGCTGTCGACGGCATGAGCTACGGCATGCCGGCCCTGCGAGTGGCCGATCGCCCGTTCGTCGCCGTCATCGCTGCGGCGAAGCACCTCTCGCTGTTCCCGTTCTCGCCCGCCGCGATCGATCTCGTTCGGGACGAACTCGATGGCTTCTCCCTGTCGAAGGGAACCGTCCGGTTCACGGTCGATCAGCCGATTCCGGATGCGATCCTCGACCGTCTCCTGCGCGCTCGCCTGGCCGAGATCACGGGGTGAACCCCGCGTTTCAGCCGATGAGCAGCACGACCTTGCCGAGGCCGTGGCCGGTCTCGAGATCCTCGAACGCAGCCACGACATCCGTCATGGGGTAGGTGCTCCGGACGGGGACGACGAGCTCGCCTGCCGCGGCCTGCCGGGCGAATTCGGCGAGCTCCTCCGCGGTCTTCTTGCCGCCCCCCACGCCCTGCACGCCGAGCTCCTCGACGGCGCTGTGGTCGGCGATCGTGTTGATGCGCTCGGGCGGGATGCCGAGCGCGAGAGCGGTGCGGATGGCCTCCCCGCCGATGTTGTCGAGTGCGGCCGTGTAGCCAGTCGGCGCTGCCGCGCGCAGGCGCTCAAGCTCTCCCTTGCCGTAGGAGACCGGAATCACGCCGAGTCCGCGCAGGAACTCGTGGTTGGACTCGCTCGCGGTCCCGACGACGGTCGCTCCGGTGGTCTTCGCGAACTGCGCCGCCATGACGCCGACCCCCCCGGCTGCGGCCGTCACGAGCACGGTATCGCCTGGGCCGAGGTCGAGCGAGTCGACGGTTCTCTTCGCCGTGTTAGCGGCGAGTCCGATGCCGCCCGCGACGGCCCAGTCGAGCCCCGCAGGCTTGGCGGCGACGTGCGTCTGCGGCACGACGACATGCTCGGCCTGGGCGCCGCGGCCGATCCAGCCGAGCACTTCGTCGCCGACCGCCCAACCGGTGACGTCAGTCCCGACCTCGTCGATGACACCCGCGAACTCAGCGCCCTGGAGGGAGGGCAGCACGTGGCCGGAGAATCCGCTGCGGCGCACCTTGAAGTCGTAAGGGTTCAGTCCCGCTGCGCGCACCGCGACGCGGACCTCGCCCTCGCCGGCGTGGGGCTCAGGCACGTCGACGATCTCGAGCACCTCCGGCCCGCCGTACTCGCTGTACCTGACCGCCTTCGACATCGTGACCCCTCCAGTGGAACTCGTCCTTCGAGCTTAGGCCGCAAGGGAAGCGCTCAGCTGTGAACGAACACGCGGGCGGCGATTTGCGGAGTGAGTGCTCACTCAGTTACGATTCCCTCCGTGCCTTTCGCGACCAGACCCCCGGTGACGAGTAATCGCGCGCGCCCGCTCTCGGTCGAGGAGCGGCAGTCGTCGATCATCGACGCGGTCATCCCGCTCCTGGCCGAACACGGCCTCGAGCTGACCTCGAAGCAGATCGCCGAGGCCGCCGGCGTCGCCGAGGGCACGATCTTCCGCGCCTTCGGCGACAAGGAAACACTCATCAGCGCCGCGATCGAGCGATTCCTCGACCCCGAGCCGCTCCGACAGGAACTCCGCGGCATCGACCCTGAACTCGACCTGCACTCCAAGGTCGTCACGATCATCGTGCTCATGCAGCGGCGCTTCCGCGACGTCTTTCGGATCATGGCCATGGTCGGCCACGAGCATCCGCCGCACGTCAAACAGAGAAAGCTTTTCGCCGAGGTCATCGCCCAGGTGCTCGCACCTGAGCTCGCTCGGTTATCGTGGCCCGCCGACAGGGTCGCCCACATCATACGGCTCGTCACCTTCGCCTCCTCGGTGCCGCATTTCAATGACGGCATGGAGTTCACGCCGGCCGAGCTCGCCTCGATCATCCTTCACGGCATCACCGTCACCCCAACAGAAAGCCAGGACTGACACCCATGCTCCTCAGAATTCTCGGCAGGTACCTCAAGCCGTACTGGCGGCTTCTCGTCGCGGTGGGGGTGTTCCAGCTCGCGCAGTCGCTCGCCTCGCTCTACCTTCCGAGCCTCAATGCCGACATCGTCGACAACGGCATCGCGAAGGGCGACGTTCCTTACATCTTCATGATCGGCGCCATCATGCTCGGCGTCACTCTGCTGCAGGTCGTGTGCGCGATCACTGCGGTGTACTTCGGCGCGAAAGTCGCGATGTCACTCGGCCGTGACCTGCGCGGCGGCATCTTCCGCACCGTGAGCGAATTCTCAGAGCGGGAGGTGTCCCAGTTCGGCGCCCCGTCGCTCATCACCCGCACGACGAATGACGTACAACAGGTGCAGATGGTCGTGCTCATGACCTGCACGCTCTTCGTCTCCGCCCCCATGCTCGCGATCGGGGGCATCATCATGGCGCTCCAGCAGGATGTCGGACTTTCCTGGCTCATGGCCGTGAGCATCCCGATCCTCCTCGTCGGGGTGGGCGGGATCATGTTCCGGATGGTGCCGCTCTTCCGCCTCATGCAGAAGCGCATCGACCGGGTCAACCTCGTGCTCCGTGAACAGCTCACCGGCATCCGGGTCATCCGTGCGTTCGTACGCGAGGGTCACGAGACGGAGCGATTCGCCGACGCGAACGCAGAGCTCACCCAGACGGCGGTGAGTGCCGGGCGCCTCTTCGCCCTCATGTTTCCCGTCGTCATGCTCGTCATGAACGTCTCGAGCGTCGCCGTCATCTGGTTCGGCGGCCTGCGCGTCGACGCGGGCGACATCGAGGTCGGAACGCTCATGGCATTCCTGCAGTACCTCATGCAGATCCTCATGGGCGTCATGATGGCGACGTTCATGGGCATCCTGCTCCCGCGCGCCGCGGTGAGTGCCGACCGCATCGGCGAGGTGCTCGAGACGAAGACCTCGGTCATTGTCCCAACGAACCCGGTCACCGAGGTGACAGAGGTGGGCACCGTCGAGTTCCTCGACGCGTCGTTCCAGTACCCTGGCGCGGAGGAGCCGGTACTCAAGAACCTCACCTTCGCCGCGAGGCCGGGGAAGACGACCGCGATCATCGGGAGCACCGGTGCAGGCAAGACGACGCTCGTCAACCTTCTTCCCCGGCTCTTCGACGTCACGGGCGGGTCGGTTCTCGTGGACGGCGTCGACGTTCGCGAACTCGACCCCGACCTGCTGTGGAGTCTCATCGGCCTCGTGCCGCAGAAGCCCTACCTGTTCTCGGGGACCGTCGCGAGCAACCTGCGCTACGGCAAGCCGGATGCGAGCGACGACGAGCTCTGGCAGGCTCTCGAGATCGCCCAGGCGAAGGACTTCGTCTCCGAGCTCGACGGCGGGCTGGATGCGCCCATCTCGCAGGGCGGTACGAACGTGTCGGGCGGCCAGCGGCAGCGTCTCGCGATCGCCCGCGCGCTCGTGAAGAAACCGGAGATCTACGTCTTCGACGACTCCTTCTCCGCTCTCGACACCGGAACGGATGCGCGGCTGCGGCAGGCGCTCGGGCGCAAGGTCAAGGACGCGACGATGATCATCGTCGCCCAACGTGTCTCGACGATCATCGACGCAGACCAGATCGTCGTGCTCGAGAACGGCGAGGTCGTCGGTATCGGCACCCACGAGGAATTGACGGAGAACAACGAGACGTACGCGGAGATCGTGTCGTCGCAGCTCACGGCGGAGGAAGCAGTATGAGCGACGAGAAGCAGGACACCACCACGACCAGGCCGCCCGTGCGGCGTGGCCCCGGCGGCCACGGTCCCTTCGGCGGCATGGGCATGCCGGCCGAGAAGTCGATGAACTTCCTGCCGTCGGCCAAGCGCCTCATCCGGCGACTGCGCCCGGAGTGGTTCGGCATCATCTGGGTGTTCCTGTTCGCGATCGCGAGCGTCACGATGACCGTCATCGGCCCGAAGCTTCTCGGCGAGGGGACGACCCTCATCTTCGAGGGCGCCTTCTCGAAGCTGCTGCCTGCAGGCATGACGCAGGAGCAGGTCATCGCTGGCCTGCGCGCTTCGGGCGAGACCGGCCAAGCCGACCTCCTGAGCGGCATGCAGCTGACCCCCGGGGCCGGCATCGACTTCCACGCGCTCAGCATGGTGCTCATGTGGGTGCTCACCCTGTACATCCTCTCGTCGGTGTTCGGCTGGCTTCAGGCGTACGTGCTCAACGACGTCGTGCAGCGCACGGTCTACCGCCTGCGCGAGGACATCGAGGCCAAGATCAACCGGCTCCCGCTGAGCTACTTCGACAAGACTCCTCGCGGCGAGCTCCTGAGCCGCACGACGAACGACGTCGACAACATCTCGCAGAGCCTCCAGCAGACCCTCAGCCAGATCGTGACGTCGCTGCTCATGGTCGTCGGCGTCCTGCTCATGATGTTCCTGACGTCGCCGCTCCTGAGCGCCATCGCGCTCGTCACGATCCCGCTCACGATCGTCATCACGACGGTCATCGCCAAGCGCTCGCAGAAGCTTTTCGTCGCCCAGTGGAAGCACACAGGGGAGCTCAACGCGCAGATCGAGGAGAACTTCACCGGGCACTCGCTCGTCAAGGTCTTCGGCCGCCAGAAGGAGGTCGAGACCGTCTTCGGCGACAAGAACGAGGAGCTCTACCAGGCGAGCTTCGGGGCGCAGTTCATCTCGGGCATCATCATGCCCTCGATGATGTTCGTCGGAAACCTCGTCTACGTCGCGATCGCGGTCGTCGGCGGCCTGCAGGTCGCGAGCGGCGCCATGCGGCTCGGCGACATCCAGGCCTTCATCCAGTACTCGCGCCAGTTCACCCAGCCGCTCACCCAGCTCGGGAGCATGGCGAACCTGCTGCAGTCGGGCGTCGCGTCGGCCGAGCGCGTTTTCGAGCTTCTCGATGCCGAAGAGCAGACCCCGGATGTCGACCCGGCCACGTCCCCGACCGTCACGAGCGGGCGTCTCGAGTTCGAGGACGTGTCGTTCCGGTACGCGGAGGAAACCCCGCTCATCGAGCACGTGAGCCTCATGGCCGAGCCTGGTCACACGATCGCGATCGTCGGCCCGACCGGCGCAGGCAAGACGACACTCGTGAACCTCATCATGCGGTTCTACGAGCTGAACTCCGGCCGCATCACCCTCGACGGGGTCGACGTCGCGACGATGACCCGCGACGACCTGCGGTCGCGCATCGGCATGGTGCTGCAGGATACCTGGCTCTTCGCCGGCACGATCCGCGACAACATCGCGTACGGTCGCCCGGATGCGACGGAGGAGGAGATCATCGACGCGGCGACGGCGACCTACGTCGACAGGTTCGTGCGCACCCTTCCCGACGGCTACGACACTGTGCTCGACGACGAGGCTTCGAACGTGAGCGCGGGGGAGAAGCAGTTGCTCACGATTGCGCGCGCATTCCTCGCGAAGCCCAGCGTGCTCATCCTCGACGAGGCGACGAGCTCGGTCGACACGCGCACCGAGGTGCTCGTGCAGCGCGCCATGGCGGCGCTCCGCAG
>DAITPJ010000078.1:0-8579 GCA_036833635.1 Terrimesophilobacter sp. | reverse complement strand
GAGAAGCTTCCCCTCGTCGACGCGAACGGCAAGCTCACCGGTCTCATCACGGTCAAGGACTTCGACAAGACGGAGCAGTACCCGAATGCGACGAAGGATGCCGACGGGCGGTTGCGCGTTGGCGCAGCCATCGGATTCTTCGGCGACGCGTGGCAGCGGGCCGGTGCGCTCGCGGAAGCCGGGGTCGACGTCATCGTCGTCGACACGGCCAACGGCGACTCCGCCGGTGAGATCGGCATCATCCGCCGGCTCAAGGCCGATTCCGCCTTCGACGGCATCGACATCATCGGTGGCAACGTCGCGACGCGCTCCGGCGCCCAGGCGCTCATCGAGGCGGGCGCGGATGCGATCAAGGTAGGGGTGGGGCCAGGCTCGATCTGCACGACCAGGGTCGTCGCCGGCGTCGGGGTCCCCCAGGTCACGGCGGTCTACGAGGCGTCGCTCGCGGCGCGCGAGGCGGGCATCCCGGTCATCGCCGACGGGGGCCTGCAGTATTCGGGAGACATCGCGAAGGCGCTCGTGGCCGGCGCGGAGTCGGTCATGCTCGGCTCGCTCCTCGCGGGAACCGACGAGAGCCCAGGCGACATGCTCTTCATCAACGGCAAGCAGTTCAAGACCTACCGCGGCATGGGATCGCTCGGCGCGATGCAGACGCGCGGCAAGCAGACCTCGTACTCGCGGGATCGCTACTTCCAGGCGGATGTCCCGAGCGACGACGAGCTCATCGCAGAGGGGATCGAGGGCAAGGTCGCGTATCGCGGGCCGGTGTCCTCCGTCGTGTACCAGCTGCTCGGAGGGCTGCGGCAGTCGATGTTCTACACGGGGGCGCACACGATCGACGAGCTGCGCTCGAAGGGGAGGTTCGTCCGGATCACGGCCGCAGGCCTCAAGGAGTCGCACCCGCACGACATCCAGATGGTGGTGGAGGCGCCAAACTACCGCCACTAGCTCGAGTGCGGTCGGGGTCTGATCGCGGAGACTCCGCCCATAGACGTCCGCCACACCCGAGCCTTTCGCAATCAGACCCCGACCCCGAGAACCGCGGATGGCCGGGCGTGGGTGTAATCTGATCGGCTCGCCCCTTTCGCCGGTCGAGTGCGCCGCAGGCGCGTATCGAGACCATCACCGAGGGATCTCATGGGCTACATCGACGTCAACGGCGTCTCCCTTTCCCTGCCGGACGGCCGCCCACTCCTCGACGAGGTGAGCTTCCGCGTCGGCGAGGGCACGACGAGCGCGCTCATCGGGGCCAACGGGGCCGGCAAGTCGACGCTCCTGCGCATCATCCGGGGCGACATCCGGCCCGAGTCGGGGGCGATCTCGATCGACGGTGCCCTCGGCGTCATGGACCAGTTCGTGGGGCACCTGCGCGACGCCTCGACCGTGCGCGACCTGCTCGTGTCGGTCGCTCCCGTGCGCGTGCGCGCCGCCGCGCGCGCACTCGACCGCGCCGAGGTCGCGATCATCGAGCGCGACACGCTCGAGACGCAGCTCGCCTACGCCTCCGCGCTCGCCGAGTACGCCGAGGCGGGCGGCTACGACCAGGAGACGGTGTGGGACCAGTGCACGATCGCGGCGCTCGGACTTGCCTTCGAGCGGGCGCAGTACCGCGAGGTCACGACCCTTTCGGGCGGCGAACAGAAGCGGCTCGTCCTCGAGGCGCTCCTGCGCGGCCCTGATGACGTGCTCCTTCTCGATGAGCCGGACAACTACCTCGACGTTCCTGCGAAACGCTGGCTCGAGGACTCGCTGCGCGCGACGAGGAAGACGGTCCTCCTGGTGAGCCACGACCGGGAGCTTCTCGCGCGCGCTGCCGACCGCATCATCACGCTCGAGCTCGGCGCAGCAGGGAGCACGACCTGGACCCATGGTGGCGGGTTCGGCACCTACCACGAGGCCAGGCGCCACCGGATGGAGCGGCTCGATGAGCTGCGCCGCCGATGGGACGAGCAGCACGCCAAGCTGCGCCAGCTCGTGCAGGCCATGAAGGTCAAGGCCGCCGCGAGCGACGAGTTCGCGTCCCGCTACCATGCGGCGGTGACGCGGCTGCGCAAGTTCGAAGAAGCCGGTCCGCCGCTCGAGCGCCCCGTCGAGCAGGACCTTGCGATGCGCCTGCGCGGCGACCGCACCGGTAAGCGCGCCGTCGTGTGCGAGCACCTCGAACTGACCGGGCTCATGGAGCCTTTCGACCTCGAGGTGTGGTTCGGCGATCGTGTCGCGGTGCTCGGCTCGAACGGCTCTGGCAAGTCGCATTTCCTGAGGCTGCTCGCCCTCGGCGGCACCGACCCCGACCCGCGCGCAGGGCACCTGACCTCGGTCGGGGCGACGCTGCTTCCCGTCGCGCATTCCGGCACGGCGAAGCTCGGCGCGCGGGTCGTGCCCGGATGGTTCGCCCAGGTGCACGAACATCCGTCGCTTCTCGGGCGCACGCTTCTCGACATCCTTCATCGCGGTGACGACAACCGCGACGGCATGGCGCGGGAGGCGGCCTCGCGCGCGCTCGACCGCTACGGGCTCGCGGAGGCCGCGGAGCAGAACTTCGAGTCCCTCTCCGGCGGGCAGCAGGCGCGGCTGCAGATCCTGCTCCTCGAGCTGAGCGGTGCGACCCTCCTCCTGCTCGACGAGCCGACCGACAACCTCGACCTCGTGTCGGCCGAGGCGCTCCAGGATGCCCTTGAGCGCTTCGAGGGGACGGTACTCGCGGTCACGCACGACCGGTGGTTCGCACGCTCCTTCGACCGGTTCGTCGTCTTCGGTGCCGACGGTCGGGTCTACGAGTCGGATGTCCCCGTCTGGGACGAGACCCGCGTCATCCGCCCCCGCTGAGTCCCCTGCTTTCATCATTCAGGAGATTGCGTGACGGGAATGACGTATGTGTCTGTTGAGACGGCAAGTTCTCACTCCAGCCACATCCGTCACCTCAACTCCTGAATGATGAAAGCCCGGCAAGGCGAGACACGGCCTCGGTGAGCACCTCGGGCGAGCAGGCGAGGTTGAGGCGGGCGAACCCTTCGCCTGGCGTCCCGAAGGGCGGACCATTGCTCAGCGCGACCTTCGCGTGCTCAAGTGCGTGCGCAGCGGGATCGTCGCCCCAGCCGAGCGCCCGGAAGTCGAGCCATGCGAGGTACGTCGCCTCCGGCATCCGGTAGCCGATCGCGGGCAGCCGGTCGGCCAGCAGGGTCGCGAGCAACCGGCGGCTCGCGTCAAGCGAGGCGACGATGCCGTCGAGCCACGGGCTACCCTCGCGATACCCCGCGACACTCGCCCTGAGGCCCAGGATGCTCGTGCGCCAGTACACCTCGTCCGGCATCGAGCCGACGATCGACTTGTGCGGCCCCGCGGTCACCATGACGGCGCACTTGAGGCCGGCGAGGTTCCAGGCCTTGCTCGCGGCAGTGACGCACACGCCGACCTCGCGGGCGGCATCCGAGACCGACAGGAACGGCGTGAAGGTGGCATCCGGGTAGGTGAGCGGCCCGTGGATCTCGTCGCTCACGACGGTTGCGCCATACTTCGCGGCGAGTTCGGCGACGGAGCGCAGCTCCTCCGCCGAGTGCGCGCGGCCGACCGGGTTGTGCGGGTTGCACAGGAGGAACGCGCGAGCGCCATCGCGGAAAGCCTGCTCGATCCCGGCGAGGTCGAGCGACCAGCCCTCGTCGAGTCCGCCGGCGAGCGGCACCTCGACCACCCGGGCGCCGGCCTCGGCCACGAGGTCGAAGAAGGGGAAGTACACGGGCGGGTTGATGATGACGCCGTCGCCAGGCGCGGTCACCCGGCGCAGTGTCTCGACGATCGCCGCGCCAACATCCGTCGTCGTCCAGACCTGCTCGGGGTCGACGGTCCAGCCCCAGCGAGCCTCGGCGAAGGAGGCGAACGCCTCAGGCAGCTCCGACGTCGGCGGGGCGTACCCGGTGTCGGAGTTCCGGATCGCGGACTCGAGCGTCTCGGCGATGGGAGGCGCGAGCGGGTAGTCGGTCTCGGCCACGAAGAGCGGCAGCACGTCATCCGGGAACGCCCGCCATTTCATGCTCGTGCGCATCCGCAACTTCTCAAGGGGCTCTGCTGTCACATCCATGACCCCAGCCTCTCACTTTCATCATTCAGGAGGTTGTGTGACTGGAGTGGCTCGTGCGGCGGATGTCGGCTTCCGAATTCCCATCCGTCACGGCCGTCACACAACCTCCTGAATGATGAAAGCCCGGGAGGGGCGGCGGCTAGGCTTGCAGCGTGAGCGACATCGAGATCGGCAGGGCGAAACGCGGGCGCCGCGTGTTCGCATTCGACGACATCGCGATCGTGCCGAACCGGCGCACGCGCGACCCGGAGGACGTCTCCGTCAGCTGGACGATCGACGCCTACCAGTTCGAGATCCCCGTGCTCGCCGCGCCCATGGACTCGGTCGTCTCGCCCGAGACGGCCATCCTCATCGGCAAGCTCGGCGGCCTCGGCGTGCTCAACCTCGAGGGCCTCTGGACACGTTATGACGACCCGGAGCCCCTGCTCAAGGAGATCCGCGAGCTTGCGGCCGCCGACGCTACGCGTCGCATGCAGGAGATCTACGAGGAGCCGATCAAGCCAGAGCTCGTCACGAGCCGTCTCGCCGAGATCCGCGCGGCCGGCGTCACCGTCGCCGGCGCCCTCTCGCCGCAGCGCACCCAGGAGCTCTACAAGACGGTCGTGGAGGCAGGCGTCGACCTCTTCGTCATCCGCGGCACGACGGTGAGCGCCGAGCACGTCTCGAAGAACCAGGAGCCGCTCAACCTCAAGAAGTTCATCTACGAGCTCGACGTTCCCGTGATCGTGGGCGGAGCGGCTGGCTATACGCCGGCCCTTCACCTCATGCGCACGGGAGCGGCAGGCGTGCTCGTCGGCTTCGGTGGCGGCGCCGCGTCGACGACGCGGGCGAGCCTCGGCATCCATGCCCCCATGGCGACGGCGGTGGCGGATGTCGCGGGCGCGCGCCGAGACTACCTCGACGAGTCCGGCGGTCGCTACGTGCACGTCATCGCTGACGGGGGACTGGGAAGCTCGGGCGACATCGTCAAGGCGATCTCGGTCGGAGCGGACGCCGTCATGCTCGGCAGCACGCTTGCGAGGGCCACAGAGGCCCCAGGCGGCGGCATGCACTGGGGCGCTGAGGCGCACCACCCGGAGCTCCCGCGCGGCAACCGCGTCGAGGTCGGATCGCTCGCCCCGCTCGAGCAGATCCTCTTCGGACCGTCATCGGTGGCGGATGGACGGGTCAACCTCGTCGGCGCGCTCAAGCGCTCCATGGCGACGACGGGCTACTCCGACCTCAAGGAATTCCAGCGCGTCGAGGTCGTCCTCGCTCCGTACCACTCGTAGGGGACCGCCATGGCGAAGAAGACCGTCACCCGATCGTCGAAGCTCGGCCCCGCCGAGCGCGTCGCCGCCATCACCGCGCTCAGGGAGAAAGAGCTCGACATCCTCGTCATCGGCGGCGGCATCGTCGGCACCGGCAGCGCCATGGATGCCGTCACACGCGGCCTGCGCGTCGGTCTCGTCGAGGCCCGTGACTGGGCCAGCGGAACGTCGAGTCGATCGTCCAAGCTCGTGCACGGCGGCATCCGGTATCTGGAGCAACTGAACTTCCGGCTCGTGAGGGAGGCGCTCATCGAGCGCGGGCTGCTGCTGCAGCGCCTCGCGCCGCACCTCGTCAAGCCGGTCCGGTTCCTCTACCCGCTCACGACGCCCATCATCGAGCGCCTCTACATCGGCGCGGGCATGCTCCTGTACGACCTCTTCAGCTACAGCGGCGGCCGCCCGCCAGGCGTGCCGCACCACCGCCACCTGACCAAGCGACAGGTGCACCGGATCATGCCGAGCCTTCGCGACGATGCGCTCGTGGGCGGCATCACCTACTACGACGCGCAGGTCGATGACGCACGTTACGTCTCGAGCCTGGCCCGCACGGCATCGTTCTACGGGGCGCACGTGGCGAACCGGGTGCGCGTCGAGGGCTTCCTGAAGGTCGGCGAGCGCGTCGTGGGAGTGAAGGCGCACGATCTCCTGACGGGCGAGCGGTTCGAGATCAGGGCCCGCCAGGTCGTCAATGCGACAGGTGTCTGGACGGATGACACCCAGGCGATGGTGGGCGAGCGCGGGCAGTTCAAGGTGCGCGCCTCCAAGGGGATCCACCTCGTCGTTCCGAGAGACCGGTTCCAATCGAAGATCGGGCTCCTGCTGCGCACCGAGAAGAGCGTGCTCTTCGTCATCCCGTGGGGTCGGCACTGGCTCATCGGCACGACCGACACCGACTGGAACCTCGACAAGGCCCACCCGGCCGCGACGGCCGCCGACATCGATTACCTGCTCGAGCACGTGAACAAGGTCATCAATGTGCCGCTGACGCGCGAGGACGTCGAGGGCGTCTACGCCGGGCTGCGCCCGCTGCTCGCCGGCGAGAGCGATGAGACCTCGAAGCTCTCCCGTGAGCACATCGTCGCGCACAGCGTTCCAGGACTCGTCGTCATCGCCGGCGGCAAATGGACGACGTACCGCGTCATGGCCAAGGATGCGATCGATGAGGCAGTCGCCGCGCTCGACGGCAAGGTCCCGGAGAGCACGACGGAGGACATCGCGCTGCTCGGTGCAGAGGGCTACCAGGCGGCGTGGAACAAGCGCTCCAAGATCGCCCGCGCCTTCGGCGTGCACAAGGTGCGGATCGAGCACCTGCTCAATCGCTACGGGACGCTCACTGATGAACTGCTCGACCTCATCCGGGAGCGCCCGGAACTGAACAGCCCGCTGCCTGGAGCCGACGACTACCTCGAGGCGGAGATCGTCTACGCCGCGACGCACGAGGGGGCCGTGCACCTCGACGACGTGCTCGCCCGCCGTACGCGCATCTCGATCGAGGCATGGGACCGTGGGATCTCCGCGGCGCCTGTCGCGGCGCGGCTCATGGGCGAGGTGCTCGGCTGGGATGCCGCGCGCACCGAGCAGGAGGTCAGCCACTATCTCACGCGGGTCGCCGCCGAGCGCGCGAGCCAGCAGCAGCCGGATGATGCCTCCGCCGACCGGGTGCGGCTCGAAGCGCCCGACATCGCCATCGCGAAGTAGGAACCGCATGCTGAGGATCGCCCTGCGTCCGCGCTGGATCGCGGCTCTCGTGCTCGCGCTCGCCGTCGCTGCGGCCTTCGCGCTTCTCAGCCAGTGGCAGCTCTCGCGCAGCGTCAGTACCGGAACCGCGCTCGAGCGGCCGACCGAAACGGTCCTCCCTCTCACCGAGATCGCGCTACCGCAACAGCCGGTCAGGACCGACGCGGACGGGCAGCGCGTCAACGCGAGCGGAAGCTTCGTGCTCGCCGACTACCGCGTGCTCGCCAACCGCCTGAACGCCGGCCAGGAGGGCTACTGGGTCGTGGGACACCTGCAGACCGAGGACGGGGCCGGCCTCGCGGTCGCGCTCGGGTGGTCGGCGAGCGAAAAGACCGCCGCATCCGTGGCGCAACGGCTGACGGCCACACCCGCCCCCGGTTACGGGCTTGAGGAGGTGACGGGCCGGTTCGTCGCCGACGAGGCGCCGCAGGCATCCGGATTCGAAAGCGGCGAGCTCAGCACGCTCTCGGCGGCCGCCCTCGTCAACGTGTGGCAGGAGTCCGACCCGGCCGGCGTCTACAACGGCTACATCGTCGCCGACCGGGCGGCCGACGGGCTTGAAGCGATCGACTCTCCACGGCCCATCACGGTCGTCGAGCTCAACTGGCTCAACGTCTTCTATGCCGCCGAATGGGTGATCTTCGCGGGCTTCGCGATCTTCCTCTGGTGGCGGCTCGTGCGCGACGTCTGGGAAAGGGAACAAAGAGAGGCGTCCCTAGACTAGGACCATGCTTCAACTCCCCCGCGCGACCGATATCCCCCGCATCCGGAAGACCGTCGCGGTCTACAAGGTCTCCGCGATCGTCACCGGCACCTTCCTGCTCCTGCTCTGCCTCATGATGGTGTTCCGCTACGCCATGCTCGTCGACATCGAACTCGGCGGCCCGGACGGGTTCCTCGCTCTCACGCCCAAGGACGCCATTCTCGGCATCAACCTATCGACCGTCATCCTCATCGTGCACGGCTGGCTGTACGTGCTCTACCTCGCCTGCGACTTCATGCTGTGGAGGCTCATGGGCTGGTCGTTCGGGCGTTTCCTGCTCATCGCACTCGGTGGTGTCGTCCCGCTCCTGTCCTTCTTCTTCGAGCGGACCGTGCCGAAGCGCGTCGCGGCCGAGCTCGCCGCCGTCGAGAGTGCCGTGGAGGGCGCTGCGACGGGGGTGCGTGCGTGACAGAGCGCGGTCCCGTTCTCGTCGTCGACTTCGGGGCCCAGTATGCCCAGCTCATCGCACGTCGCGTGCGGGAGGCGAGCGTCTACTCCGAGATCGTGCCGCACACCATCACCGCCGCTGAAGTCGCCGAGCGCAAGCCGGCCGCCGTCATCCTGAGCGGTGGCCCGTCGAGCGTGTATGAGCCGGGGTCGCCCTCGCTCGACCCCGGCATCCTCAAGCTCGGCCTTCCGGTGCTCGGCATCTGCTACGGGTTCCAGGTCATGGCCCAGCAGCTCGGCGGCGAGG
>DAITPJ010000077.1:0-8826 GCA_036833635.1 Terrimesophilobacter sp. | reverse complement strand
TTCGACTTCGATCGTGAGGTCGCGGTCATGGCGGTCATCAACCGCACACCGGACTCGTTCTTCGACAAGGGCGCGACCTACGCGCTCGACAAGGCCGTCGAGGCCTCGCTCCAGGCGGTCGAGGACGGCGCGGACTGGGTCGACATCGGCGGCGTGCCGTTCGGCCGCGGCCCTGTCGTGACGCTCGAGGAGGAACTCGAAAGAGTCGTGCCCGTGGTGGCCGCCATCTCGGCGAAATCGGATGTCGTGATCTCGGTCGACACGTTCAGTGCGGCCGTGGCATCCGCCGCGATCGCCGCCGGCGCATCCGTCATCAACGATACGAGCGGACTCTACGACCCTGGGATGGCCGCCGCCGTCGCGGACACCGACGCGACACTCGTGCTCACCCACAGCATGTCGCCGCCACGCGCAGAACCCCCACGACCGGAGTACGTCGACGTCGTCGACGAGGTCATCGCCTTCCTGCAGGACCGCATCGCGCTGGCGCGCGAGGCCGGCATCCCCGACGAGCGCATCATCGTCGACCCAGGCCACGACCTCAACAAGAACACCTACCACTCGCTCGAGCTCACTCGGCGCCTGCACGAGATCGCGGCGCTCGGCTACCCGACGCTGGCGGCGGTGTCGAACAAGGACTTCGTCGGCGAGACGATCGACCGCAAGCAGGGCGAACGCCTCGAGGGGTCACTCGCCGCGGCGGTGTTCTGCATTCTCGAGGGGGCGCGCATCATCCGGATGCACGACGTCCCTGCGACGGTCGCGGCCGTGCACATGACCGAGGCGATCCTGGGTTGGCGCAAGCCCGCCTGGACGCTGCACAATATGGGATGAGCTTCTCGGACGACACCGCTGCGATTCGGCGGCTCTGGCCCCTCGGCCCGGACGGGCCGGATGCGGGCGATCTGGGCGACGACGAACTCATTTCCGCGCTTGTCACCGCCCAGCCCGTTCTTCGAGTGAACTTCGTGGCGAGCGTCGACGGCGCCGTGACGCACGATGGGCGATCCGGCGGACTTTCGGGCGAGGCCGACAAGCGCTACTTCGAGCTGCTGCGGCGCGCGTGCGACGTCGTGCTCGTCGGCGCGGGAACGGTGCGCGACGAGGGCTATGGGCCCATGCGGGTGAGCGAGGAGTCTGCGCGCTGGCGTGTCGCGCACGGGCTGGCCGAGCATCCGGTGTTCGCGATCGTGAGCGGCTCCCTCGACCTCGACCCCGATTCGGACATCTTCACGGATGCGCCGGTGCGGCCGATCGTCGTGACGAGCACGCGGGCGCCTGCCGACCTGCTCGCCAGGTTCGGGACGGTCGCGGATGTCGTGGTCGCCGGGTTGAGCTGGATCGACGTGCCGGAGACGGTTGCCGCGCTCCACAGCCGGGGCCTGCGCAACGTGCTGTGCGAGGGCGGACCGACGCTCTTCGGCTCGCTGCTCGCGGCCGGTGCCGTGGACGAGCTCTTCCTCACTGTCTCTCCGACGCTCGAGGTCGGCGACGCCTGGCGCATCACGGCAGGCGAGCTGGCCGAGCCGTATCGCCTGCGGCTCGCGAGCGTGCTCGCATCCGGAAGCACCCTGCTCCTGCGCTACGCGCGCGCCTGACGCTCGCGGGGAGGCTGGATGCGGGGAGGCCGTCAGGCCGCCAGCAGGGCGTCGGCGTCGAGGATCGTGTAGCTGTAGCCCTGCTCGGCGAGGAACCGCTGCCGGTTCTGGGCGAAGTCCTGGTCGACGGTGTCGCGCGCGACGAGCGTGTAGAAGTTCGCGGGCAGGCCGGACTCCTTCGGCCGCAGTAGGCGGCCGAGGCGCTGGGCCTCCTCCTGGCGCGATCCGAACGAGCCGGAGACCTGGATGGCGACGGTCGCCTCCGGCAGGTCGACGGAGAAGTTCGCGACCTTCGAGACGACGAGCACCTTCGTCGTCCCCTCGCGGAACTCCTGGTAGAGGCGCTCGCGCTCGTCGACGGGGGTCGCACCGGTCAGCTTCGGGGCGCCGAGGGCATCCGCGAGCTGGTCGATCTGGTCGAGGTACTGGCCGATCACGAGGATGCGCTCGCCCTCGTGCTGCTTCACGAGCCGCCGCACGACGCGCAGCTTCTCTGGTGCGGTCGCCGCGAGCCGGTACCGTTCGTCGTCGGCGCTCGCGGCGTACTCGAGCCGTTCCTGCTGCGGGAGGTCGATGCGCACCTCGAAGCACGACGCGGGCGAGATGAAGCCCTGCGCCTCGATCTCCTTCCACGGGGCGTCGAAACGCTTGGGCCCGATGAGGCTGAAGACGTCGCCCTCGCGGCCGTCCTCGCGCACGAGCGTCGCGGTGAGGCCGAGGCGGCGGCGGGCCTGCAGCTCGGCTGTCAGCTTGAACACGGGGGCCGGGAGGAGGTGCACCTCGTCGTAGATCACGAGACCCCAATCCATGGCGTCGAGCAGGGAGAGGTGGGCGTACTCTCCCTTCCGCTTGGCCGTGAGGATCTGGTACGTCGCGATCGTCACAGGGCGGATCTCCTTCGCCTGCCCGGAGTACTCGCCGATCTCCTCCTCTGTGAGGCTCGTGCGCCGCAGCAGCTCGCTGCGCCACTGGCGCGCCGAGACCGTGTTCGTCACGAGCACGAGCGTCGTGGTCTTCGCCTCGGCCATCGCCCCCGCCCCGACGAGGGTCTTGCCCGCGCCGCACGGCAGCACGACGACGCCTGAACCTCCCGTGAAGAAGCTGTCGATGGCCTGCTCCTGGTACGGACGCAGGTGCCAGTCGGCGGTGTCGAGGTCGATCTCGTGCGGGGTCCCTGGGGTGTAGCCGGCGAGGTCCTCTGCGGGCCAGCCGAGTTTGACGAGTTCCTGCTTGAGCTGGCCGCGCGCCCAGAGCGCGACGCCGAAGCGGTCCGGCGCGAGCTGGCCGGTGAGAAGCGGCACCACCCGCTTGGCGCGGGCGATCTCGGCGAGCACCGCGGCATCCGTCGACCGCAACTCGAGCTCGCCGGACTCCGTTCGTTCGATGACGAGGCGCCCGTAGCGGGCGACGGTCTCGCGGATGTCGACGGTCACCGACTGCGGGACGGGGAAGCGCGAGTAGCGCTCGAGCGTCGCGAGCATGTTCTCGGCGTCGTGGCCGGCGGCGCGCGCGTTCCAGAGGCCGAGCCGCGTGATGCGGTAGGTGTGGATGTGCTCCGGTGCGCGCTCGAGCTCGGCGAAGATCGCGAGGTCGTGGCGGGCGTCCTCGGCATCCGGATGTGCGACCTCGAGGAGCACGGTGCGGTCGCTTTGCACGATGAGGGGGCCGTCAGACATAACGTTCCAGTCTACTTCTGCGCGCTGGAGAGCACCCCTCCGGGGCCGAACGAATTTGAAGGAGAATCGCCACGAACCGACCAGAAACGACACGAAGTGGTCGGATGCGCGCCGATCTCCTTCAAATTCGTTCGGGCGGCGGCGGGGGCGGCGGGGGGCAGAAAATGGCCTCCGCTCAAAGCTCCAGCGCGGGGGTGACGGAGGCGATGCTCGAGAGGGGGAGGGTGCGCTCGATCTCGGAGAGCGGGTCGCGCGCGCGCAGCCGCCCGCCGGCGACACTCGCCGGCTCGAGGCGGTAGTCGACGACCGCGCCGTTCGGCATCCGGACGCTCACGGTCACCGTCTCTTTCGACCGGATGGCCGCCTCGAGCTGCCGATAGACCCAGGCCTGGCCGGGGTCGACGGGGGTGCCGGCGTCCGCGAGGCGCAGCCGCTCGACGAGCAGTCGGAACGGGTCCTTCGTGACGACGACGCTCGCGCGCGGAGGCGCTGGCCTGCGCAGTTGCACGATCCGCCCCCTGGCATCCTCCGCGGCCACCGGAAACCGCGCGTCGGCGAGCGCCCAGTACACCTGGGCGCGGTCCCGACGGCTCACTATGCGGTGCATGTCATTGGCCGAGAACGCGAGAGCGGCCAGGCTCCGGTCGACGTACACGGTGCCGAGCAGGGTCGAATCATCCGAGCGCACGTAGCTGACGGCATCCGGGTCGCCGGAGGGAAGCGTGCCGACGCGCAGCAGTCCGTGGCGCGATGCGCTCTCCTCGATGAGGTACTCGAGCGGCTGGGGGAGCCCGCTGAGCGAGACGCTCGCGAGAAACGTCTGCAGCGACTCGGCCGTCTCGCCCGCGGCGACCGCCCGTCCGATGCTCGCGGCCGTGAACCGGAACCGCGACGCGATCGCGCGCCCGTCGGCGTCCGCCATCGACCGCAGCCGCGCGTCGATCGCCGGCTCGAGCGGGCCAGGTGCGACGGCCGAGAGGTCGTGCTGGAGGTAGACCTTGTCGACGGGTGTGGGAAGTCGTGCCGCGAGGAGCGTCTCCGCGCGTTGCGGCTCGTTCGCGAGCAGCGCGGCCCCCGGCGAACTCAGGATCTCGCGAGCCGTGATGCCGAGCCGCTCCGCCTCCCCGAGCCGGAGTGCGACGCGTTCTGCGAGCCAGGTGCCCCCGGCCGGGTACAGCCAGGCGAGCCAGTCGCGAAGGCCGGACCCCCAGAGCGTGTCGGCATTCTCGGCGATGCGTGACCGGATGTCGCCGGGCAGCGCTGCCGCCCAGGTCTCGGCGAGTGCGATCCAGCGTGCGCTCGCGGGCTGCTCGAGCCACTCGCCACTGCCGTCGGCGACCTGCAGTACACCGTGCTCCTCGCGAACGAGGCCTGCCCTCTCGGCTACGGCGACAAGGGTCGCCACCGTCGCCTCCTCGATGGCCGAGGCCGCGGCGAGCCGTCGAGTCTCCGGCTGGCCGAGGCCGCCGCGCGCGAGAAGCCGCCCTGGCTCGCGCTCGAGCTCGAAGAGCAGCTCAGCCGTTGCCGTCGTCGCGGAGAACGCGTTCTCGGCGGCGAGGTGGTCGGCGGCCTCCCTGTCGGCGGGCGAGATGGCGGGTTGGGCGGGTGCAGCCTCGTGCCCTGCACCAGCTCCGGCCGCTGGCAGCCCGAGCGAGGGCCAGCGATCGAGTTGCCGCGTCACCTCCGGCCAGGGGGCGATGCCCTCCCCGTTCTCGTCGAGGAGCAGGTGCTCGTGAAGGCGGCCGATGGCCGCATGGTCGAGGCCGAGAGCCGCGGCGACGTCAGCCGCCGACATCCGGTTCTCGCCGAGCGTGGCGAGTGCGGCGAGCGTGTGCCGGTCGAGCCGCGTGAGGCAGGCCTGCAGCGACTCAGGCTCGAGGAGCGCATCGGCGAGGTCGAAGAAATCGCGGATGCCGGCGACGGCGACCCCCCGCCCTTCGAGCGCGGCGGCGAGCGCGTCGTCGTCGGTCGCCCGCAATCGGGCGGCGAGGGCGGCGGTGCTCGTCATAGGCTCCGGTCGTGCGCCTCAGCGCGTGGCGCCCTTGGCTGCCCTGGAGCGACGAATGCCGTTCGAGACGAGCAGGACGACGATGAGCAGGAAGGCGAGCGGCAGCCCGAGATAGGGCACGAAGAACACCGCGGGCCAGACCCCCTGGCTGAAGCCCTCGCTCTGCACGCCGGCCGCGGTCGCGGCGATGACCGCGACGAAGCAGACGAGCGCGAGAACGACGATCGCGACGATCATGATCGCGAGGACCCGCTCGAGGCGGTTGGTCCCTGGTCGTGCGGGGACGGCGACATTCTTGCTCACAGTCTCAAGGATACGCACCGCGTGATTGCCCGTAGGCTTGTGGGCAGCAGATCGTCAGCGTCCACCGGCGCAGCGACCGAGAAAGAGGTAGTGGCATGCCCACCGGCAAGGTCAAGTTCTACGACGAGGACAAGGGCTTCGGCTTCATCAGTTCCGATGATGGCCAGGAGGTCTTCCTGCACGCCTCTGCGGTGCCCGCCGGCGTGACGATCAAGAACGGCATGAAGCTCGAGTTCGGCATCGCCGATGGCAAACGCGGCGCCCAGGCGCTGTCTGTGCGGGTGCTCGAGGCGCCGCCGAGCCTCGCCAAGCTCAGCCGCAGGCCCGCGGATGACATGGCCGTCATCGTCGAGGACCTCGTGAAGGTGCTCGACAGCATGGGCTCGAACCTCAAGCGCGGACGCTACCCGGACTCGAGCCATTCCCGCAAGATCGCGGCCATGCTGCGCAAGGTCGCGGATGACCTGGATGCGTGACGCGGGCACGGGTTCGGGCGCGGTGGTTCCGACCGAGCAGGATGTCGCGCTCGCGCGTGCTGCGCTCCTCGACATCACGACGGCGGGAACGGTCGCGGACCTCGTCGGCTTCGTGACCGGCGAGGACCGCGTTCTCACTCTCTACTTCGACACCACCATGACCGGTTACCCGGGCTGGAGGTGGACGGTGAGCATCGCGCACGTTGAAGACGGCGAGGCTTCCGTGCTCGAGACCGAGCTCACGCCGGGCGATGGGGCGCTCCTGTCTCCTGACTGGGTGCCGTGGTCGGAGCGACTGGCCGACTACCAGGAGGCGCAGGCGGAGTTGGCCGCGCAGGCGGCGGCCGACGACGATGCTGACGATGATGATGACGATGATGACGACGACGACGACGGGGACGACGACAACGGCTTCGACGCGCTCGACGGCATCGACATCGATGCGCTCGATGAGTCAGACCTGCCGGCGGTGGACCACCAGGAGGCCGAGGAAACCGAGGGCGAGGCCGACGACGCAGGTCCACAGCCACCAGCCAAGACCCGCCGCAGCCAGCGGGCCAAGAAAGAACAGCAGCCCGACGAGGACGAGTAGCCACAGGGCGAGGCCGACGAGCATGGCCTTGCGGTCATCCGTTCTCACCGGCTCGGGGTCGGGCCGCCGCTCAGAGTCCTTCAGCCAGAGTCGCATTGCTACAGGGTACCGACGACGTACTCGACGCACGAGACGAGCGCGCGCACGTCATCCGGTTCGATCGCGGTGAAGGTGGCAATGCGCAATTGGTTGCGCCCGAGCTTGCGGTAGGGCTCGGTGTCGACGATGCCGTTCGCGCGCAGCGCGGTCGCGACGGCCGCGGCATCCACAGTGTCGTCGAAGTCGATCGTGACGACGACCTGCGAACGGTGGGCGGGGTCGGCGACGAAGGGCGTCGCATATTCCACGCTCTCGGCCCAGTCGTAGAGGATGCCGGAGGACTCAGCCGTGCGCGCATCCGCCCAGGCGAGGCCGCCGTTGCCATTGATCCAGTCGAGTTGGCTCTCGAGCAGCAGGAGCGTCGCGATCGCCGGGGTATTGAGGGTTTGGTTGAGGCGCGAGTTCTCGACCGCGTTCTTCAGGCTCAGGAACTCCGGGATGTAGCGGTTGCTGGCCGCGACCCGTTCGATGCGGTCGATCGCCGCGGGGGAGAAGAGCGCGAACCACAGCCCGCCATCGGAGCCGAGGTTCTTCTGGGGTGCGAAGTAGTAGACGTCGGCCTCGCGCGCGTCGAAGTCGATGCCGCCGGCAGCGCTCGTCGCGTCGACGACGGTCAGCGCGCCAGGGTCGCCTGCCGCTCGCGCGACGGGCGCCATGACGCCGGTCGAGGTCTCGTTGTGCGGCCACGCGTAGACGTCGATGCCGGATGCCGGAGCGCTCGCGCTGCGGCTTCCAGGTTCGGCCGTGCGGACATCCGGGGCCTGAAGCCATGGCGCCGCGGCGGCCTTCGCGAACTTGCCGCCGAACTCGCCGAACACGAGATTCTGGCTTCGGTGTTCGATGAGGGAGAAGGCTGCGGCGTCCCAGAAGGCGGTCGAGCCGCCGTTGCCGAGAACGACCTCGTAGCCCTCGGGCAGGCGGAAGAGGTCGGCGAGGCCTGACTGCACGCGCGCGACGAGGTTCCGGACCGGCGCCTGGCGGTGCGAGGTGCCGAGGAGCGCCGCGCCGGCACCGGAAAGGTGGGCGAGCTGCTCCGGGCGGACCTTCGACGGCCCGCATCCGAATCGCCCGTCGGCGGGGAGCAGGTGCTTGGGTATCGTCAGGTCCGGCATGCAGCAATCCTAGGGTCGCCGTGGGGCCGTTCCGCCGCCGGAACCCGCAGGGGATAAAGGTTAGGCTTGCCTATGACGAAATATTGCGGGAGGAGGCTCGTGTGGCTGACCTGATCGACACCACCGAGATGTACCTCCGCACGATTTACGAGCTCGAGGAAGAGAACATCATCCCGTTGCGCGCGCGCATCAGCGAGCGCCTGGGGCACTCCGGACCAACCGTCTCGCAGACCGTGGGCCGCATGGAGCGCGACGGCCTCGTGGTCGTCGAGGATGACCGGCACCTGAGACTCACCCCGGATGGCCGCAGCAAGGCGGTCAACGTCATGCGCAAGCACCGACTGGCCGAGAGGCTGCTCTCCGATGTCATCGGCCTCGAGTGGGAGCTCGTGCACGAGGAAGCATGCCGCTGGGAGCATGTGATGAGCGAGCACGTCGAGAAACGCCTCATCGAGCTGCTCGAGCATCCGACCCACTCGCCGTACGGCAACCCGATCCCGGGGCTCGACGAGCTCGGAGACAACGCGCCGGCGAACAAGTTCTCGGATGGCGTCGTCAATCTCGTGAACCTCGTGCTCGGCGCGGTCGGCCCTGTACGTGGCGTCGTTCGGAGGCTCGGCGAGCCGGTGCAATACGAGCCGGAGCTGCTCGAGCAGCTCAAGGCCGCGGGGCTCGTGCCGGGGGCGAAGGCGAGCTTCACGTCGTCCGGCGGGTACGTGCTCGCGCGCGTCGAGGGCGAGGACGGCGTCGAGGGGGCGGGCCTTGAGCTGCCGACCGAGGTCGCGCAGCACATCTATGTGGGCACCTCTCGCTTCACCGGCTGAACTCGTAGGCACTTCTCCGGTCGAGCCTGTCGAGACCCCCAGCCACCGGCATCCGGTCTCGGCAGGCTCGACCTGAGGGCTACCCGGCGCGCCTCCGGTCCACCGCATCCGGTTTCTGCGTTAACCTAGAGAGTCCTT
>DAITPJ010000076.1:0-8897 GCA_036833635.1 Terrimesophilobacter sp. | reverse complement strand
GTTCTCGCCGGCAAGGAATACGGGTCGGGCTCGAGCCGCGACTGGGCGGCGAAGGGCACGAGCCTGCTCGGGGTCCATGCCGTCATCGCGGAGAGCTTCGAGCGCATTCACCGGTCGAACCTCATCGGGATGGGCGTCGTTCCGCTGCAGTTCCCGGAGGGGGCGAGCTGGTCATCGCTCGGTCTCGACGGGACGGAGAGCATCAGCATCCAGGGTCTCGAAGCCCTCAACGACGGTGCGACGCCGAAGACGGTGCACGTCGTCGCGGTGCCCACGGAGCACTCGGCGGCGGGACGCACCCCTGTCGAATTCGACGCGGTCGTGCGGATCGACACCCCAGGAGAGGCTGACTACTACCGCAACGGCGGCATCCTGCAGTACGTGCTGCGCAGCCTGGTCTGAGGCCTACTCCACCCCGCGGATCGGCGGGTGGTGGAAGGTGTCTCCGAAGACCCGCTCGGAGGCACCGGCGCGATCCAGGTAGGGGGTCGCCCCTCCCATCTGGAACGGCCATCCTGCGCCGAGGATGAGGCACAGGTCGATGTCCTCGGCTGCTGCGACGACGCCATCCTCAAGCATGCGGTGGATCTCGTCGGCGAGCCCATCCTCGACGCGGCGCAGGATCTCCTCACCCGTCATCGGCGCCGTACCGCCCGCGACGATCTCGACGGCCTTCTTGTCGAATCCGGTGATCCTGCCCTTGGCGTCGCGGTCGAAGATCTTCCCGTGATCTGCCAGCTTGTGAAGGTTCTCGCTCTCGAAGAACCGGTCGGGAAACGCGGCGTGGTGGGTGTCGAGCACGTGCGCGCCGACCGTGAGGCCCACGAGCTCGAGCAGTTCGAACGGCGTCATGGGGAGTCCGAACGGTCGGATCGACTCGTTGACGACCTCGAAAGGCGTTCCGGTATCGACCGCGTGCATCGCCTCTCCGAGCAGTTTCGCGAGGATGCGGTTGACCACGAATCCGGGGGTGTCGGCCGTGATGACGGCGTTCTTGTAAAGGGCTGCGGCGGTGACCATCGCGGTGCTGAGCGTCGCCTCATCCGTCTTCGGCGCGTTGACGACCTCGATGAGTGGCATGACCGCGACGGGGTTGAAGAAGTGGAAGCCGACGAGCCGCTCCGGATGCTTCAACCTGGCGCCGATCTGCTCGACGCTCAGCGACGAGGTGTTCGTCGCGAGCACCGCGGTGTCGGAGACGTGGCGTTCGATCTCCGCAAAGACCTCCTGCTTGATTCCGAGCTCCTCGAAGACCGCCTCGATGACCCAGTCGCAGTCGGCGAAGTCGGCCTTGTCGGTCGTTCCCGTCACGAGCGCGTTCAGGCGGTTCGCCTCATCGGGTGAGATGCGCTTCTTCTCGAGCAGCGTCGCGATCTCCGCGCGGATGTAGTCGAGTCCCTTGTCGACGCGCGCCTGGTCGAGGTCGGTGATGACGACGGGCACCTTGAGCCTGCGAACGAAGAGCAGGGCGAACTGGCTCGCCATGAGCCCGGCTCCCACGACGCCGACCTTGGTCACGGGCTTGGCCAGGGCCTTGTCCGGAGCGCCGGCCGGCTTCTTCGCGCGCTTCTGCACGAGATTGAAGGCGTAGATGCTCGCCCGGAACTGGTCGCCCGTGATGAGCTCGGCGAGCTTCTCGTCCTCGGCGGCGAAGCCGGTGGCGCGGTCCGTATTCTTCGCCGCCTTGAGTAGCTCAAGGGCGGCGTAAGGCGACTTCGCCACGGTGCCGATTCGGCTTTCAAGCATCTTCTTCGCGATGCCGATCGCGACGTCCCATTTGACGGCGCGCTCGATCTTTCCAGGGGAGTTCTTTCGCTTGACGCTGGTGCGCCCGGCGATGAGGTCGTCCGCCCAGCGGATCGAGTCCTCGAGGAAGTTCGCGGGGCTGAACATCGCGTCGGCGATCCCGAGGTCGAGCACCTCCTGCGCCTTGAGGGTCCTGTTGTTCTTGAGCGGGTTCTCGATGATGACCTTGAGTGCGTTCTCGATTCCGATGAGGTTCGGGAGCAGCCACGCGCCGCCCCATCCTGGAATGATGCCGAGGAAGACCTCGGGCAGTGCGAGCGCCGGGATGGAACTGTCGACCGTGCGGTAATCCGCGTTGAGGGCGATCTCGACTCCACCGCCGAGCGCGAGCCCGTTGATGAAGACGAACGAGGGGACGCCGACCTCGCTGAGCGCGCCGAGCGAAGCGTGGCCCTGTTGGGCGAGCTGCTTCGCGATCGCGCGGCTCGGGATGTCGCCGGCGTTCGTGAGATCGGCCCCGGCAGCGAGAATGTACTGCTTTCCCGTGACGGCGACGCCGTGGATCTCCCCATGGGCCGCGCGCGCCGTGAGGGCGGCGAGGGTGTCGGCGTACTCCTTGAGCGAGAGCGGCCCGAGGGTATTCGGGCGGGTGTGGTCGCGACCGTTGTCGAGGGTCACGAGAGCGAGGGTCCTGCCACTGGAGATCGGGATGTCGCGGACGTACGAGTGCGTCACGACCTCGTCGGCGGAGAGGGCGAGGAGGTCCTCGAACGGGGCTGCCATCACTTCCTGCTTCCGTCGTAGTGCGGGTTCTCCCAGATGACGGAGCCGCCCATGCCGAGGCCGATGCACATCGCGGTGAGCCCGTACCGAACTTCCGGATGCTCCTCGAACTGGCGGGCGAGCTGCATCATGAGCCGCACCCCTGAGGAGGCGAGCGGGTGCCCGATCGCGATCGCGCCACCCCAGAGGTTGACACGCGGGTCGTCGTCCGCGATCCCGAAGTGATCGAGGAGGGAGAGCACCTGCACGGCGAAGGCCTCATTGAGCTCGAACAGGCCGATGTCATCGATCGAGAGGCCGGCCTTCCTGAGCGCCTTCTCGGTCGAGGGGATCGGGCCGATCCCCATGATCTCCGGCTCGACGCCCATGAAGGCGAAGCTCACCATCTTCATCTTCGCCGCGAGGCCGAACTCCTTCGCGGCATCCGCGCTCGCGATGATGCTCGCCGTCGCTCCGTCGTTGAGACCGGATGAGTTCCCTGCCGTGATCCTCCCGTGCGGGCGGAACGGCGTCCTGAGACCAGCGAGGCCCTCCATGGTCGTGTCGGGGCGGGGGGCCTCATCGCGCTCGGCAAGTCCCCATCCGGATTCGCTGCGGATCGCTACCGGAATGAGATCCGGCTGGATCTTGCCCGCTTCGTATGCTGCGGCGAGCTTGTGCTGGCTGTTCATCGCGTAGCGGTCGGAGCGCTCCTTCGTCAGGTGCGGGAAGCGATCGTGAATGCGCTCGGCCGTCGCGCCCATGCTCAGCGCGTCGGAGCCGACGAGTTTCTCCGCGACGAACCGTGGATTCGGGTCCGCGCCGGAACCCATCGGGTGGTGGCCCATGTGCTCGACCCCGCCGGCGATCGCGACGTCGTACATGCCGATGCCAATCGCTCCGGCAACGGTCGTCACCGAGGTCATCGCGCCTGCGCACATCCGGTCGATGGCATAGCCGGGGACGCTCCTCGGAAGGCCGGCCAGCAGCGCCACCGTGCGCCCGAGAGTCAGGCCCTGGTCGCCAGCCTGCGTCGTGGCGGCGATCGCGACGTCGTCGAACCGGTCGTGCGGAATCGATGGATTGCGCTCGAGGAGGCCGATCACGGCCTTCGTCATGAGGTCGTCGGCCCTCGTGTTCCAGTACATGCCCTTTTCGCCCGCCCTGCCGAACGGGGTTCGCACTCCGTCGACGAAGACAACGTCAGATATTCCGGCCACAACGCCCTCCAGGTGTTCTCTCTCCTGATCCTAGGCGGCAGCAAAATGCCTCATGAATCCTTTGATTCTTCCTACGAGGCTGGTTCCTCGGGCGACGTGTCGCTTTGGGCGGCTTCGACAAAGGAGTCGACGATCGGTTGTACGGTCGCGTCACACTGCCACGGCCTTGCGCCGCCTTCGAACAGGAACATGCGCACGGCGTCGGCCGTGAGCGGTTCGGGCGGCTCCCACGCGAGGCGGCGGAGGAGTTCGGGGGTCAGGAGGTTCTCGACCGGGATCGCGAGTTCCTCGGAGAGCGCCGCGAACGCTGCACGTGCCGCCTTGAGCCGCGCATCCGCCTCCGGGTTGCGATCCGACCAGGCGCGAGCGGGCGGCAGGCCGTCGCCCTTGACGCGCAGTGCGGGGAGGTCATCATCCGCGAGGCCCGCCTCGATCGCCGCCCACCAGCGAGGCAACTGGGTGCGGCTGGCCCTTCCGTTGAACTCACGGAGCCTGGCCAGGTCATTCCGTGTCGCGGGCAGCGCCTTGGCTGCGGCGGTGATCGAGAGGTCGGGCAGCAGCCGGCCGGGAGCCGTGTCGACTTCGCGGGCGTAGTCGTCACGGGCCAGCCAGAGGGCGCGCGCGACCGCGAGATTGCGCTGCTGCCGGATGGTGTGGAGGCCGGAGAGCCGCCTCCAGGCATCCGGGTTGGCCGGTTTCGCCTCGCGATGGAGGGTGGCCTCGAACTCCTGCCGCGCAATCTCCGACTTGCCCTGCGCCTCGAGGAGCTGTGCGACGGCCTCCCGAAGATCGACGAGAAGTTCGACGTCGAGCGCGGCATAGACCAGCCAGGACTGCGGCAGGGGCCTCGTGGACCAGTCGGCAGCCGAGTGCTCCTTGGCGAGGTGGACGCCGAGTAGTTCCTCGACGACGGTTCCGAGCCCCACCCTTGCAAGGCCCGCCAGGCGGGCGCCGAGCTCGGTGTCGAAGATCCGGCTCGGGTCGAGGCCGACCTCGCGCAGGCACGCGAGATCCTGGCTCGCTGCATGGAAGACCCACTCGACATCGCCGATGACGGCGTTGAGGTCGCTCAGATCGCCGATCGCGGGAGGATCGAAGAGGAACGTCCCCGCCCCCCTGCGGAAGATCTGGATGAGGTAGGCGCGCTGGGAGTAGCGGTAACCGGATGCCCGCTCCGCGTCGATCGCGACGGGCCCGGTGCCGGCGGAGATCACCTTGATCGCCGCGTGAAACTCGTCCAGCGTATCGATGACGTCGACCGTGTCGTGGGGAGCCTGCTCCATCGTCACGTGCGGGCGCGCCTCGCGGAGAGAACGGCGACGCCTTCGGGCGTCGGCGGGAGGCCGGCGAGCATGCACAGGAGATCGCCCCACGCCTCGACGTGCGAGGCGATCGCGTGGTCGACGGGGGACCAGCTGGCCCGCAGCTCGATCTGTGCGCCGTCGCCCTGCTCGGCCAGGCCCCCGAAACCGGTCGAAAGGATCCTCGTCGCGGTGCCGGAGACCCCGTCGTAGGCGGCTCCGCGTGAGGCGAGCGCGTCGACAAGCCACGACCAGGCCACATCGGCCAGGAACGGATCGACGCCGATGTCGGTCTCGAGCGGAGCCTGGGCATAGCAGACGATGCGGAACGGCCCGCCCCAAGCATCCGGGGCCGAGGGGTCGTGCAGGAGGATGAAGCGGCCCGTAGCCAGCTCGGAGTCGGAGCTGTGCCTCGCCGGCGCGACGTCGGCGGCAAGAGCTATTGAGTCGGGGGCGAGATTGCCGGGAGCCGGGATCTCGGTGATGACGAGTTCCTCCCGCGGAGCTGCGCGATGGAGCGAATCGAGCGCGGCGGCGAACGCCGCGGGAAGCGCAGGTCCGGTCGCGTTCGCTGGCACTGTTGAAGACTAAAGTTCTAGCGTGAAACTTTCGCGCAGGCACGCCGACCCACCAGTACGCGGCTGGGCGATCGCCGGGGGAATCGCTGTCATCGGGCTCACCGCCATGGCAGTCGCAGCGGCTCTCACGGCGCGGCACGTCACGCGCCTCATCCTCGTCCCGCCGACGAGCAGGGAGGAGGACACCGCAATCCTCGGCGTCGATCGCGAGCGGGGGACCGTGACCTTCACGAGGTCGGCGGACGCCCTCGTGCCGGGGAGATACAGCTTCTGGTTCACAGGGGCGAGCGGCCACGCGCGAGTCGGCGACATCCTCGCCGAATCCGCGACATCCGTGACGCGCGAACTTCTCGCGGTGGATTTCGGTGATCTCGACACGGCCGAGCGTGGCCGCTTCAATGGCTGGTTCTATCGCTACCCAGAGGAGGTCGGGGACGAGGCGGAGGATGTCGTCGTCGAGACCGAGCTCGGGCCTGCGCCGGCATGGCTCGTTCGGCCCAGGCCTGAGAACGCCGCATCCGGGCGCTGGGCCGTCCTCGTCCACGGGCGCGCGGTCATGCGTGCCGAGACGATCAGGGCTGTTCCTGTCTTCAGGGATGCCGGGTACACAACGCTTCTCATCTCCTATCGCAACGATTTCGAGGCGCCGCCGAGCCCGGACGGGCGCTACGCCCTTGGCGACACCGAGTGGCGCGACGTGGATGCGGCGATCGACTACGCCGTCCGGAACGGCGCACGCGACATCGTGCTCATGGGCTGGTCGATGGGAGGGGCGACGGTTCTCCAGGCGCTGACACGGTCGGCACGCGCGGATGTCGTGCGCGGGCTCGTGCTCGACTCTCCCGTGATCGATTGGGTCACGGCGCTCGACTTCCAGGGCAGGGCGATGGGCCTGAGAGGGCCGCTGCGTTCCATCGTGTACTCGATGCTGGGCCGCGCATGGGGTCGGCCCTTCACGGGACAGCATGCCCCCGTCGACCTTGCACGACTCGACTTCGTACGGCGGGCACGCGAGCTCACCGTGCCGATTCTGATACTTCACAGCGACGATGACGGGTACATCACCTCGTCCGCGTCGCATGAACTCGCCGCCGCGCGCCCGGACATCGTCACGCTCGAGGCGTTCGACACCGCACAGCATGCCCGCCTGTGGAACTACGATCCGCAGCGCTGGAATGGGGTGATCGCCGCGTGGCTCGCGCGCCTGGGCGGCGAGAACGTCAGTCCGCGATGACCCATCTGGCGTAGAGCGTCGACTCTTCGTCGAGCAGCAGTTGCGCGAGGCGAAGATGCTTTCCTGCCACGAGGCCGGGGACGAGACCAGCGCTGAGCGGGACGATCTGCGGACTCATCGAGAGGCACAGCTCGTCCACGAGGTCGGCGGCGAGCAGTTGCGCGGCGAGGGAGGGACCGCCCTCGCAGACGATGCTGGAATATCCGAGACCATGGAGAGCCGCGATCGCGGAGCCTGGGTCGATGCGCGGGCCGGCCAGCTCCATGACGTCGACCTCGGCAGCACCGAGGGAGGAGCGCACGGCGGCCACGGCGGCGGTCGGGCAGAGGACGATGACGCGGCCGGGGGCGACATCCTCCGGAATCCGGTGACCGGTGAGATCGCCGGAGCCCGTCAGGATCGCGAGTGGCGACGACCGTGGGAGGAAGTAGCCCTCCGTGCGCACGCTGCTCGCGCCGACGAGGACGACATCGGCTGCCCGTCGGATCGCGCCGAGGATCCTGCGGTCGGTACGGTTCGTGAGGCTCTGCGAGGTGCCGTCGACGCCCGCGATGCTCCCGTTGACGCTCGCGATGAAGTTAAGGCGCAGCCAGCGTGGGCGGGGTGGTCGGTAGAGGCCGTCGAGGTCGACGTCAAGGTCGATGTCGGTCGCCGGGCCAGGCAACAGGCTCCTGAGCGTCACGCGGCGAGCTTAGCCCTCACCTGCCGCTTCGTGCGCCCCAGGAGCGCGCTCATGCCGCGGATGCGCAACGGGCTCACCGCCTTGGTCAGGCCGAGGGACTGCGGATAGTCGTCGGGGACGTCGAGAACCTCCTGCGCCGTGAGGCCGGCGAGGCCCTGCACGAGGATCGAGGCGAACCCACGTGTCGTCGGTGCCTCTTTGGGAGCCGTCGCGTGCAGCTGGACGATGCCGCCCGCGTCGACCTCGACGAAGATGTACACGGGCGACTGGCATTCCTCGACACGCTCGAGAAGGTCTGGGTGATTGCGGTAGCGCTCTGGCAGTTCGGGAAGCTCGTTAGCGAACTCGAGGAGCAGGGTCAGGCGATCGGGCAACTCGAGCTCGAGGAATTCCTCCCTGATGCTCGTGAGCTGCTCGGGGGTCGCGCCCTGGCCGTCGGTGGACATCAGCGCGCCGGAACGTCCCCCGGCTCGCTGCCGGTCACGATCGGGACGCGCACGGCGCTGCCCCACTCGGTCCATGAGCCGTCGTAGTTGCGCACGTTCTCGAAGCCGAGAAGGTACTTGAGCACGAACCAGGAGTGACTCGAACGCTCGCCGATGCGGCAGTAGGCGATGACGTCGTCCCCTGGCGCGAGCCCCGCCTCGCCGTGGTAGATCGCCTCGAGTTCCGCGCGTGGCTTGAACGTCGCATCCGGGGCAGCGGCGCGCGCCCACGGGACGGAGGCCGCCGACGGAATGTGACCGGCGCGCAGGGCGCTCTCGGTGGGGTACCCGGGGATCTCGGTGCGCTCGCCGCTGTACTCCTCCGGGGAGCGCACGTCGATGAGCGGCTTGCCGAAGTGACCGAGGACATCCTCGCGGTAGGCGCGATTCACGCTGTCGTCGCGCTCGACGACCGGATAGTCGACGGGGGTCGGGGTCGGGACCTCGGTCGTGACCTCGCGACCCTCCTCCAGCCACTTGGCACGGCCGCCGTCGAGGAGGCGGACGTCCTCGTGCCCGAAGAGCGTGAAGATCCAGAGCGCGTAGGCGGCCCACCAGTTGCTCTTGTCCCCGTAGAGCACGACCGTCGTGTCGCGCGCAATGCCCTTCGAGCCGAGAAGCGCCGCGAAGGCCGCCCCCTGTACGAAGTCGCGCTCGATGGGATCGTTGAGGTCGGTGTGCCAGTCGATCTTGACAGCGCCCGGGATATGACCGGTGTCGTAGAGGAGCACGTCCTCATCCGATTCGACGACGACGAGCCCGGGTTTGCCCAGGTTGGCCTGCAGCCACTCCGTAGTCACGAGACGCTCCGGATGGGCGTACTCGCTGAATCGTGCGGATGAGTCGACCTCCACGGTCATGAAAAACCTCCATTGGTGCCCGCATCGGG
>DAITPJ010000075.1:1782-8925 GCA_036833635.1 Terrimesophilobacter sp. | reverse complement strand
CACCACGCTCCTAGACTTCCACTCATGACGGTGCTCATCGACCAGCCTATCTGGCCGGCCCACGACCTCCTCTGGTCGCACGTCGTGAGCGACGAGTCGCTCGAGGAGCTCCACGCCTTCGCGGCGAGAGCCGACCTGCCGGGGCGGTCGTTCGACCTCGATCACTACGACGTCCCCGAGCACCGCTATGCCGAGCTCGTCGCCGCGGGCGCGGTGCCCGTCAGCAACCGCGAACTCGTCACGCGACTGCAGGCGAGCGGCCTGCGGGTGAGCCAGCGCGAGCGGCGCGGCCTCACCTGACGGGCGGATGCCGCTACTCGGCCGACTTCTGCGTGGCCGATTTCTGGGCGGCAAGTCCGGCGGATGATGCGCGACGAGACGTGCGCGCCCGCCCCGTTCCCGGCTGGGCCGGCTCCGGGAGCGCATCCAGGACCGAATCGAGAAGCTGCTCGGCATCCTTCGCACTGATCTTGCGTGGCTGGCGGGCGGACTTCTTCACCGGGATGTCCAGAATCGCGACGGTCTCGTCGTCACCACCGTCCGAGGCGGAAGTGGAGGCATCCATAACGTCTGCCGATTCTTCCGCCGGCCTTTCGGCGGGCTGTTCGGCCGACATAGTCGGCTCGGAGACGACCGTCGAGCCGGCGACCGTCTCAGGCGCCTCCATCGGCGACGTCTCGTCGGCCAGTTCGACGACGGGGGCGATCGTGCTCGCCGCGATCTTGGCAAGGGCGTTCTTGACGTCCTCGGTGATCGCGTGGGTCCCCCCGTTGCCGCCACCATTCTTCTGCGCCGTCTGCTGGCCGCCACGGCCGCGACGCTTGGGCTCGGGCTGCGGCGACTGGCGGTGCTTGGTGACCGGGTCGTGGTGAACGATGATGCCGCGACCGGCGCAGACATCGCATGGCTCGCTGAAGGACTCGAGCAGGCCGAGGCCCAGCTTCTTGCGGGTCATCTGGACGAGCCCGAGCGACGTGACCTCCGCGACCTGGTGCTTCGTGCGGTCCCGGCTCAGGCACTCCACGAGCCGGCGCAGCACGAGATCGCGGTTGGACTCGAGCACCATGTCGATGAAGTCGATGACGATGATGCCGCCGATGTCGCGAAGTCGCAGCTGGCGCACGATCTCCTCGGCCGCCTCGAGGTTGTTCTTGGTGACGGTCTCCTCGAGGTTGCCACCCGATCCGACGAACTTTCCGGTGTTGACGTCGACGACGGTCATCGCCTCCGTGCGGTCGATCACGAGAGAGCCCCCGGACGGTAGCCAGACCTTGCGGTCGAGCGCCTTCTCGATCTGCTCCGAAATGCGGAACTCGTCGAAGGCATCCGTCGTGCCCTCGTAGGGCGCCACGCGCTCGGCGAGATCCGGGGCGACGGCCGTGAGGTAGCCCTGGATGGTCTCCATGGCGTCGTCGCCCGCCACGACGAGCTTCTGGAAGTCCTCGTTGAAGACGTCGCGCACGATCTTGACGAGCAGGTCCGGCTCGCTGTGAAGGAGCGCGGGCGCCTGCATCGTCTCGACCGCGGTGCTGATCTCGGTCCATTGCGCCGTGAGGCGGTTGACATCGAGGGTGAGCTGCTCCTCCGTCGCGCCCTCGGCCGCCGTGCGCACGATGACGCCGACATTGTCAGGGAGCACCTCCTTGAGGATCTTCTTGAGCCGCGCGCGCTCGGTGTCAGGAAGCTTGCGCGAGATCCCGTTCATCGACCCGTTCGGAACGTAGACGAGGTAGCGGCCCGGCAGCGAGACCTGGCTCGTGAGGCGGGCGCCCTTGTGGCCGACCGGGTCCTTCGTGACCTGCACGAGAACCTTGTCCCCCGGCTTGAGCGCGAGCTCGATTCGGCGCGCCTGCTGCTTGCCGTCGGCGGAGTTCTCCGCCGCGGCATCCCAGTCGACCTCGCCGGAGTAGAGCACGGCGTTGCGCCCGCGCCCGATGTCGACGAACGCCGCCTCCATGCTCGGGAGCACATTCTGCACTCGCCCGAGATAGACGTTGCCGATGAGCGAGGCATCCTGGGCCCTCGCGACGTAGTGCTCGACGAGCACGCCGTCCTCAAGAACGCCGATCTGGATGCGGTCGTGCTTCGAGCGGACGATCATGGCCCGGTCGACGCTCTCCCGGCGCGCCAGGAACTCGGCCTCGGTGATGACAGGCCGACGGCGGCCGGCATCACGGCCGTCGCGCCTGCGCTGCTTCTTGGCCTCGAGCCGCGTCGAGCCCTTGACGCGCTGCGGCTCGTTGCTCGGCGGCGGCTGTTTGCGCGGTTGGCGCACCTTGACGACCGTGTTCGGCCCGGCGGAATCGGTGTCGCCCTCTTCGCCCGAGCGCCTGCGGGTGCGCCGGCGCACGGTGCCGGACTCCTCGGCGTCGTCGACGTGGTGGCCGCTGCGCTCGGGCATCGGGGGCAGGTCGGGCGCCTGGAACAGCGGGGCCAGCGGGGAGACCGCCGCGGGCGACTTCCGTGTCGTCGCCGCCGCGTCGGCAGGGGCGTCGGATGTCGCGGCGCTTGCCGGCTTCCTGCGCGTGCGCGTCGAGTCCGGCGCAGCCTTGGGTGCCTCAGCGTCGACGGCGGCGGAGGTGGATTTCCCTGCCGCCGCGGCCGCCGCCGACTTGGGCGGTGAGGCTTTCTTCGCCGGGGCCCTGCGCGCCCGCACCGGCTCGCTCGCCGGCGCGTCGGTCGACGTCGCAGGGGTGTCGGCCGCTGTGCCGGCGGTTACCTGCTCGGCCGGGACGGCATCCGGTGTCGTGGCGCCCGACGCGGCTTTCGCACGGCGTCCGCCGAAGATCCTGGACTTCTTCTTGTCGTTTTCGTTTGTCTCCACCATCGCTGGTGCACTCCTAGGCCCACTGCGGGATGCCGCGCCACCCCTGCGGGACTCACTCTCATGCCGCCGTACGCCACTGGCGAACCGCCGCTAATCCTTTGCGTTATCACGCTTTCTGATGCAAACCGTCAGTCGGTTCACAAGTGCCCGGTTCAGAGACCGGGAAGCTTTTCCATGCCGATCCGAGCGCGGCTCGGATGGCTGCAGTCATTATCGCACGCCTGGCCGCAAACCCTCGCTCACGGCGTGCAATAATCGCGAAGGTGAGCCAGGATCCGACCGCGACGCAACCGCGTGTACTCCCGCTCTTCCTCATCCTCGCGGGGGCCATCGGCTTCTGGGCCTCCTGGGAACTGACCGTCGCGAAGTTCCAGACCCTCACGGATCCTGGTTCGAGCCTTGGCTGCGACTTCAGCGTTCTCGTGCAGTGCGGGAGGAACCTCGAGTCGTGGCAAGGCTCCGTCTTCGGGTTCCCGAACCCGCTCCTGGGACTCGGCGGCTTCGTCGCACCCATCGCGGTCGGCGTCGGGATGCTCGCCGGTGCACGATTCGCTCGCTGGTTCTGGATGCTGTTCAACCTGGGCGTCGCCGGCGCGCTCGCGTTCGTGTGCTGGCTCATCGCGCAGAGCATCTTCGTGCTCGGCACGCTGTGCCCGTGGTGCATGGTGGTGTGGAGCGTCACGATCCCGCTGTTCTGGGCGGTCACCCTCTACAACCTGTCGGCCGGGAACATCCCCGTCGGAGCCCGGGCCAAGCGGTTCTTCTCGACGGCCTACGGATGGGTGCCGCTCATCACGATCGCGAGTTACCTCGTCGTCGCGGCCCTCGCGCAGGTGCGCCTCGACCTCGTCGGCAACCTCTTCTGACCCGTCGACCCCCGAAACTCGCTGGTTGAGTAGGCCGCGCGGCGGCCGTATCGAAACCGGCGCCATCGACGCCTCGATTTCGATACGCGCCCTCCGGGCGCTACTCAATCAGCGGGGTGGGGTGAGGTCGGTCAGCTGAACCAGAGGGCGAGCTCGCGCGCGGCTGACTCCGGCGAGTCCGACCCGTGCACGAGGTTCTGCTGCACCGCGAGACCCCAGTCGCGACCGAGGTCGCCGCGGATGGTGCCTGGGGCTGCCGTCGTCGGATCCGTCGTGCCCGCCAGCATCCGGAAGCCCTCGATCACGCGATTGCCCGCGACGCGCATCGCGACGATCGGGCCGCTCTCCATGAATTCGATGAGCGGCTCGTAGAAGGGCTTCCCGACGTGTTCCTCATAATGGGCGGCGAGAAGGTCCCGGTCGGCGTGGATCAGGCGGATGTCGACGAGCTGGTAGCCCTTCGCCTCGATCCTGCGCAGGATCTCGCCCGTGAGACTGCGAGCCACGCCATCCGGTTTGACGAGCACGAGAGTCTCTTCGACGGGGGTGTTCATGGTGTCTCCTTTGCTGGAAGGTCGGAGGGAGGAGTGCGGGCGTCGAGTCGGCGCGCCGTGATGAAGCAGAAGATCCACATGGCGGCGAAACCAGCGCCGATCACGAACATGAGCGGTGTCAGGAACCCTGTCGCGATGAGCACGGCCTGCAGCAGCCACCCGAACCAGACGCCCCAGCGGTATCGCATCGCCCACGCGGCGACGATGAAGACCACGAAGAGACCTGCGCCTGCGCCGAAGGCGATGCCGGCCGGCAGGATCCGGAGCCCGAAGACCGTGATCGTGACGAAGAACAGAAGAGCCGCCTCCAGCCCGAGCACGATCGACAGGAGAGATTCTGTCGCCGTGCGAACGCGCCGGGAGCGCGGTGCCGGTTCGGTCACTGCTTCCACCCCTGCTCGGTCGCCAGCTCGATCGCCTCGCCGATAAGGGTGATCGAACCCGTCACGAGCACGGCGCGACCCGGTGCGGCAGCCGCCCATTCCCGCGCCTCGGCGAGCGCAGCATCGAGCGTGTCGAACTCGAGTCGCTGCGCCTCGTGTGCCCACTCGCCCACCCGCTCGCCGAGTTCGTCGGCGGGGATCGCCCGGTCGGAGTGCGACTGGGTCACGTGGATGCGCGTCGCCAGCGGTGCGAGCTCGTCGACGATACCGTGCGCGTCCTTGTCCTCGAGGATCCCCATGACGAGCACGAGCTCCTGGAAGCTGAAGTACTTCGCGAGCGCGGCAGCCAGCGCATGCGCCCCGTGCGGGTTGTGGGCGGCATCGATGAGCACCGTCGGCTCGATGCCGAGGATCTGGAGTCGCCCTGGGGAGGTCGAGGTCGCGAGCCCCTCCGCGAGCACGTCATGATCGAGGGCCTGCGTTCCACCTCCGAGGAACGACTCGACCGCGGCGATCGCGAGAGTCGCGTTGGCCGCCTGGTGGTCGCCGAAGAGCGGAAGGAAGAGGTCAGGGTAGCGCCCTGCAACGCCCCGCACGTCGATCACCTGGCCGCCGACGGCGACCGTCGTCGATTCGAGCGCGAAGCCCTGCCCCTCGACAGCGAGGGTGGACTCGGTGAGCGCGACGGCGCGCTCGATGGCGGCCAGCGCATCCGGAACCTGCCGCGCGGAGACGACCCGTGCCGCGGGCTTGATGATGCCGGCCTTCGTCGTCGCGATCTCCTTGATGGTGTTGCCGAGCCGATGCATGTGGTCGAGGGCGATGGGCGCCAGCACGGCGACCTGGCCGTCAGCGACGTTCGTCGAGTCCCACTCGCCGCCCATGCCCACCTCGAGCACGACGACGTCGACCGGGGCATCCGCGAAACACGCGAACGCCAGCACGGTGAGCGCCTCGAAGAAGGTGATCGGCAGTTCGCCCGCCGCGTCGAGTTCGGCGTCGACCATGGCGAGGTACGGCCGGATGTCCTCCCAGTTCGCGACGAGAGCCTCGTTGCCGATCGGGTCGCCGTCGATGACGATGCGCTCGTTCATGCGCACGAGGTGCGGGCTCGTGAGGAGGCCGGTGCGCAGGCCGTGCGCTCTCAGGATGCTCTCGGCGATGCGGCTCGTGCTCGTCTTGCCGTTCGTGCCCGTGATGTGGATGACCGGATACGCACGCTGTGGATCTCCGAGGAGTTCGGCGAGCCGACGCGTCGGTTCAAGCCGCGGCCGCGGGTTGGCCTCGCCGACGCGGGACAGGAGTTCCGCATACACATGGTCGGCCTGCACCTGGAAGAGGGCGTCATTCCCGATCTCGGGGTCTTCGCTCTCACGTTTCTTAGACATCATGTTTCCTAGACATCGATCCCCCTGCCGTGGCGGCTCAACTCGACGAGCACATCACCGGCGTTCGCATAGTGGCCAGCTGCGACGAGCGCGCGGTATGCGTCGCCCGACCCGTGCGCGGCCGCGAGCGTCTCGAGGCTCGCATACTCACCATCGAACGACTCAGCAGAGCGTACCTCGATCGCCGACGCGAGAGTCTCCTCGGAGACCATCGCCGAGAACGCCGCGACGGCGCTGGCCTCGCTCGCATCCTGGAAGTACACGCGAAGTGCGATGCGGTCACTCACGTCGAGGCGCGCGGAGCGCCGAGCATCCTGAACGGCCCGGATGACGTCCCTCGCGAGACCTTCGGCCGTGAGCTCCGGCGTCGTCGTCGTGTCGAGGACCACGAACCCGTGCGAGTCGAGGAACGCGACGGCGTTGGACGGGTCGGCGGCTTCGAGCACGAGCTCGAACTCGCCCTCGAGCAGCTCGGTGCCGCCTGCCGTCACGACGTCGCCCTCGACGGTCCAGTCCCCCGACTTCGATGCCTGGATGATCCGCTGGACGTCCTTGCCGACACGGGGTCCGAGCGCCCTGGCGTTGACCGAAAGCCGCCGCGTGATGCCGAAGTCGGCCAGGCCGCCCTCGTTGAGTGGCACGAAGGCGACACTCTTGACGTTGAGTTCGTCCTCCAGGATGTCGGCGTAGGCCTCGAGCCCCGCGCTGTCGCCGACGACCGTGAGCAGCGGGAGAGGCAGCCGCACCCTGTTGCCCGTCGACTTCCGCAGCGCGAGTCCCGCCGACGCGATCTCACGCACCCTGTCCATCGCCGAGACGAGCGCGGCATCCTCAGGGAAGAGGCCCTCGTCCGGCCAGTTCTCGAGATGCACGCTCCTGCCGCCCGTGAGCCCCTTCCACACGACCTCGGTCACGAGGGGTGCGAGCGGCGCCGCGACCCTGGCGACCGTCTCGAGCACCGTGTAGAGCGTATCGAAGGCGTCCCGCCACTCGGTGGAACCATCCCCGCCCGCCCAGAACCGGTCGCGGCTCCGACGCACGTACCAATTCGTCAGCACATCGGCGAAATCGCGCAGCTTGGCGGCCGCCAGCGGGGAGTCGAGCACCTCGAGGTCGGCCGTCACC
>DAITPJ010000075.1:0-1682 GCA_036833635.1 Terrimesophilobacter sp. | reverse complement strand
CGGATCGCCTCCTCCGTCACGACGATGTTGCCACCGCGGATGACCGAGGACGACATGAGGAACCAGCGCATAGCATCCGCGCCGTCCCGGTCGAAGACCTCGGAGACATCCGGATAATTGCGCAGGCTCTTCGACATCTTCTGGCCGTCGCTGCCGAGCACGATGCCGTGGCTCAGGACATTGCGGAACGCCGGCCGGTCGAAGATGGCGGTCGAGAGCACGTGCATGACATAGAACCAGCCGCGCGTCTGCCCGATGTACTCGACGATGAAGTCGGCCGGGTTGTGACTCGCGAACCAGTCCTCGTTCTCGAACGGGTAGTGCACCTGGGCGAACGGCATCGACCCTGAGTCGAACCAGACGTCGAGCACGTCCTCGATGCGGCGCATGGTCGAGCGCCCGGTCGGGTCATCGGGGTTCGGCCTCGTGAGCTCGTCGATGTACGGCCTGTGCAGGTCCGGCTCCCCCGACGCATTCACGGGCAGCCGCCCGAAGTCGCGCTCGAGCTCGGCGAGCGAGCCGTAGGCGTCCACGCGCGGGTATTCGGGGTCGTCGCTCTTCCAGATCGGGATGGGCGACCCCCAGTACCGATTGCGCGAGATCGACCAGTCGCGGGCGTTGCTGAGCCACTTGCCGAACTGCCCGTCCTTGACGTTCTCGGGCACCCAGGTGATCTCCTGGTTGAGCTCGCCCATCCGGTCGCGGAACTCGGGCACGCGCACGAACCAGCTCGAGACCGCCTTGTAGATGAGCGGGTTGCGGCACCGCCAGCAGTGGGGGTAGCTGTGCTCATAGCTCGCGACCTTGAGCAATCGTCCCATCGCGCGCAGCTGCTTGATGAGCACGGGGTTCGCGTCGAAGACCTGCAGACCCTCGACACCATCGATCTCAGGCAGGAACCGCCCGCCATCGTCGACAGAGAGGATGACCGGGATTCCGGCGGCGGCGCACACGAGCTGGTCGTCCTCGCCGTAGGCCGGCGCCTGGTGAACGATGCCGGTACCCTCACCGGTCTCGACGTAGTCGGCGACGAGAATCTGCCATGCATTCTCGGTGCCGTACGTCCCGGCATCCGCGTAGAAGTCCCACAGGCGCTCGTACCGGATGCCGGCGAGCTCGCTGCCGGGGACAGTGCGCTCGATCGCGGCGCGGGCCTCGTCCGCTGAGGCGTAGCCGAGTTCCTTCGCGTAGCTCGCGACCGTGTCGGCGGCCAGGAGGTACTTAGTCCTGGATTTCGACAAGCTCAATCCGAGAGGTGGGGTCGAGCTTCCTTCTCCGGTCGAGCTTGGACCCCCCTGAGGCTCTCGAAGGGCCGAGACACCCGCGGGCACGACCGCGTACTCGATGGACGGCCCGACTGCGAGTGCGGCGTTCGTCGGCAGCGTCCACGGGGTCGTCGTCCAGGCCAGGGCGAGGACGCCAGCAAGACCGAGTGCGTCGGCCTTATCACCGGTGAGAGGGAAGGTCACCGTGACCGACTGGTCCTGGCGCATCTTGTAGACGTCGTCGTCCATCCGGAGTTCGTGGTTGGAAAGCGGGGTCTGGTCGCGCCAGCAGTACGGCAGCACGCGGTAGCCCTCGTAGGCGAGGCCCTTGTCGTAGAGCTGCTTGAATCCCCAGATGACCGACTCCATGAAGGTCGTGTCGAGCGTCTTGTAGTCGTTCTCGAAGTCGACCCAGCG
>DAITPJ010000074.1:0-8935 GCA_036833635.1 Terrimesophilobacter sp. | reverse complement strand
TCAAGAAACTTCAGGCAGCTGACCAGAGTGTGAGCGAGATCCTGCGGCACGCCATCATCGAGGTGCTCGGAATCCGGGTCAAGTTCATTGCGAAGCCGGATGCGGCAGCGGCAGCCACCTCGTCGACGGCGCCGCCGGTCGAGCAACCTCGTGAACCGGTTGCCCCCGAGACATCGGGACCAGCCGTCGACGCCGGCGGGTGGGCTGTAGCGGCGATCCCTCAGGGGGGCACTGTGCCGGGGGAAGCTACGGAAAAACAGGACCCCAAAACTGCAAAGACAGCGGAACCGAAACCAAAAACGGAACCGAAAGCGGAATCGACACCGAAGGATGCGGAACAGCCCATAGCGAAACCTGCCAACACTGGGGCATCAGCGAAGAAGACCACGTCAACCAAACCGAACGGCGAGCCAGGCGCACAGCAGCGCTACGGCGAAGCGGTCGTGCGCGAAATTCTCGGGGCGAACTTCATCGAAGAGAAGACGGTCACGCCGCGAGTCACCCCGACCCAGGAGGGCTGACCCGTGTACGAAGGAATCGTCCAGGAGCTCATCGACGAGCTCGGCAGGCTCCCGGGCATTGGCCCGAAGTCTGCCCAGCGCATCGCGTTCCACATCCTTCAGACCGAGTCCTTCGATGTCTCGCGCCTTGCCGAGGTGCTCGTCGAGGTGCGAGAGAAGGTGCGATTCTGCGAGGTCTGCGGCAACGTCACCGAGCAGGAGCGCTGCTCGATCTGCCGCGATCCGCGCCGCTCGCCCGCGACGATCTGCGTCGTCGAGGAGGCCAAGGATGTCGCCGCGATCGAGCGCACGAGGGAGTTCAGGGGCCTCTACCACGTGCTCGGCGGCGCCATCAGCCCGATCGACGGGGTCGGTCCCGACGACCTGCGCATCCGGCAGCTCATGGGCCGCCTCGCCGACGGCACGGTCACCGAGGTCATCATCGCAACCGACCCGAACCTCGAGGGCGAGGCCACGGCGAGCTACCTGAGTCGCCTGCTCGTGCAGCCGAACCTGCGGGTCACCCGGCTCGCGTCAGGCCTCCCGGTCGGCGGCGACCTCGAGTACGCCGACGAGGTCACGCTGGGCCGCGCCTTCGAGGGGCGCCGCGTAGTACAGGGCTGACGACGGGTAGAATTCAGACTCCGCCCACATTCGCTCCAGGAGTCCCATGGCACTGATCGTGCAGAAGTATGGTGGATCCTCTGTCGCGGACGCCGTGAGCATCAAGCGCGTCGCCAAGCGCATCGTCGAGACCCGCAAGGCGGGCAATGAGGTCGTCGTCGTCGTCTCGGCGATGGGTGACACGACCGACGAGCTCGTCGACCTCGCGACCGAGGTCGCCCCGCTGCCCTCCGGCCGCGAGCTCGACATGCTCCTCACAGCAGGCGAGCGCATCTCGATGGCGCTCCTCGCCATGGCGATCAAGGCGATGGGCTTCGAGGCCCGCTCCTACACCGGCAGCCAGGCCGGCATGGCGACGGATGCGCGCCACGGCAGCGCGCGGATCGTCGAGGTCAACCCGACCCGCATCCGCGAGGCCATCGACGCGGGGGCGATCGCGATCGTCGCCGGCTTCCAGGGCTTCAACCGTGGCACGGGCGACATCACGACCCTCGGGCGCGGAGGGTCGGACACGACCGCCGTGGCCCTCGCGGCCGCGCTGGGCGCCGAGGTCTGCGAGATCTACACGGATGTCGACGGCGTCTTCACGGCCGATCCGCGCACCGTTCCGAGCGCACGCAAGCTTGCGAGGATCACGAGCGAGGAGATGCTCGAACTCGCCGCTGCCGGCGCCAAGGTGCTCTACATCCGCGCGGTGGAGTACGCACGGCGGCACGGGGTAACGATTCATGTCCGGTCGTCGTTCAACAACAATGATGGGACGCTCGTCGTCAATCCGAAGGACGGAGATAACGTGGAAGAGGCCATGATCGCGGGGATCGCGGTCGATCTCGGCGAGGCGAAGATCACCGTCGTCGGTGTTCCGGATGTCCCGGGCAAGGCCGCGGAGATCTTCACGATCGTCGCGACGACCGAGGCCAACATCGACATGATCGTGCAGAACGTGTCCGCGGCAGAGACCGGACTGACCGACATCTCCTTCACCCTGCCGATGGCGGATGGCGCACGCGTCATGCAGACGTTGCTGGCAGAGAAGGACCGGGTCGGGTTCGAGAGCCTGCAGTACGACGACCAGATCGCGAAGCTCGCCCTCGTGGGAGCCGGCATGCGCACAAGCTCCGGAATCTCGGCGAAGCTCTTCACCTCTCTCTACGAGGCCGGCGTCAACATCGAGATGATCTCGACGAGTGAGATCCGGATCTCGGTCGTCACGCGCGCCGACACCATCGACGATGCCGTGCGTGCCGTGCACACGGCTTTCGAGCTCGACGGCGACGAGCTCGCCGTCGTCCACGCCGGCACAGGTCGATGAGCGCGCGGCAGGGCATCAACATCGGCGTTGTCGGCGCGACCGGTCAGGTCGGTACGGTCGTGCGCCGCCTGCTGGAGGAGCGCGATTTCCCCGTGGCCGGCATCCGGTACTTCGCCTCGGCCAGGTCGGCAGGGACGACCCTGCCATGGAGGGGCGAGCAGATCACGGTCGAGGATGCCGCGACGGCAGACCCGACCGGCCTCGACATCGCGATCTTCTCTGCAGGGGCGACGACCTCAAAGGCACAGGCGCCGCGGTTCGCACAGGCGGGCGTGACGGTCATCGACAACTCGTCCGGGTTCCGGATGGACCCCGACGTGCCGCTCGTCGTGAGCGAGGTCAACCCGCACGCGATCGCGGATGCCCGCAAGGGCATCATCGCGAACCCGAACTGCACGACGATGGCCGCGATGCCTGTGCTCAAGGTGCTCGATGCCGAAGCCGGCCTCGAGCGGCTCATCGTGAGCACCTACCAGGCGGTTTCGGGCGCGGGGCTCGCCGGAGGCGAGGAGCTTCTCGCCCAGGCCAGGGCCGCCATCGAACAGGATGCCGCATCACTCGTGCACAGTGGCTCGGCCGTCGACTTCCCTGCAGCATCCACGTTCCCGCGCACGATCGCCTTCGACGTCGTCCCCTTCGCGGGCAACCTCGTCGACGACGGCCTGGGGGAGACCGACGAGGAGAAGAAGCTCCGCAACGAGAGCCGCAAGATCCTTGAGCTGCCAAACCTGCTGGTGAGCGGCACGTGCGTGCGTGTCCCGGTCTTCACGGGCCACTCGCTCTCGATCAACGCGGAGTTCTCCCGGCCCCTCTCGGCGGTACGCGCGCAGGAACTGCTCGCGGATGCCCCCGGCGTCCAGCTCTCGGAGGTCCCGACTCCTCTCGAAGCAGCCGGAACCGACCCGAGCTACGTCGGCCGCATCCGCCAGGACGAGGGCGTTCCCGATGGGCGGGGTCTCGCGCTCTTCATCAGCAATGACAACCTGCGCAAGGGTGCTGCGCTCAACGCCGTGCAGATCGCCGAGCTCGTCGCCGCGGCAAACCGGTCCTGACAGGACGACTAAACTGGGGGAGTGAGCCAAGCCAACCCGATCGACGTCGCGCTCATCGGTGGCGGCATCATGAGCGCCACGCTCGGGGCCATCCTCAAGCAACTCGAGCCGAGTTGGAGCATCCGCATCTTCGAGGCCCTTCCCGAGGTCGCGCTCGAGAGCTCGAACCCGTGGAACAACGCGGGGACCGGTCACTCCGCCCTCTGTGAACTCAACTACACCAAGGAACTGCCCGACGGCACGATCGATATCTCGAGCGCCGTCAAGATCAACGAGCAGTTCCAGGTCTCCCGCCAGTTCTGGGCGCACCTCGTGAGGAAGGACCTGCTCCCGGACCCTGAGGGCTTCATCAACCCCGTCCCTCACATGAGCTTCGTCTGGGGCGACGACAACGTCGACTTCCTCCGCCGGCGCTTCGACGCGCTCAAGGATCACCCGCTCTTCGCCGGGATGGAGTACAGCGAGGACCCCGCGGTCATCTACTCATGGACTCCGACGCTCCTGCCCGGCAGGCCAAAATCGCAGCGCATCGCGGCCACGCGAATGGATGCCGGGACCGACGTCGACTTCGGCGCGCTCACCCGTAACCTCACCACGTACCTCACGGCGCACGGGGCCACTCTCAGCACCGACGAGAAGGTCACATCGCTCCGGCGCGAACGCGATGGACTGTGGCGCATCCGGGTCCGCCGAATGATCGGCAAGTATCCTGCGATCTTCCACGCACGCTTCGTCTTCGTCGGGGCGGGAGGCGGTGCACTCACGCTGCTGCAGAAGTCCGGGATTCCTGAGGCGAAGGGCTACGGCGGCTTCCCGGTGAGCGGTCAGTTCCTGCGCACCGACAACCCGGAGCTCGTCGCCCGTCACCATGCGAAGGTCTATGGCAAGGCCTCTGTGGGTGCCCCGCCCATGTCGGTGCCGCACCTCGACACGCGCGTCATCGGTGGACGGGCAAGCCTCATGTTCGGGCCCTACGCGGGCTTCACGCCCAAATTCCTCAAGACCGGGTCCTGGCTCGACCTTCCGCTGTCGATCCGCCCATCCAACATCATCCCGATGCTCGCTGCGTTCAAGGACAACCTCGACCTGTCGTGGTACCTCGTGACCCAGGTGCTCGCAAGCAAGCGCACGAAGTTCGCCGCGCTGCGCGAGTTCATGCCGGATGCGCGCCCATCCGACTGGTACCAGATCACGGCCGGCCAGCGAGTCCAGGTGATCAAGAAGGACGCGAAGAAGGGCGGCATCCTGCAGTTCGGTACCGAGGTCGTCACGGGTGCCGACGGATCCATCGCAGGCCTCCTCGGCGCGTCCCCAGGAGCGTCAACGGCGGTCCCGATCATGCTCGAGCTCATCGAGAAATGCTTCCCGAACCGGATCGAGGCCTGGGCGCCTGCCCTGCGCGCGATGGTCCCGAGCTATGGGAAGTCGCTCTCCGGCGCGCCGGCGCTCGCGGGGAAGACCCTCGAGTCCACGGCGAGGGCACTCGAACTCGTCTGATCCGCCGCGCCCCACTTCGGGGCACAGCACCAACGCCGTTGCAGGGCAGGGGCGGGATTACCCCACAATTCGGGGGACAGCCGCTGCGCAAACGATGACATACTCGGGAGCACTACAACCCGAGCGAAAGTTTGTCGACGTGTCGTTAGGCCTGCCAGCACATCTCGCGCCCCAGGCGGTCCGGCGATCCTTCGTGGCGGCGCAGCACACGATCGCGGCCACGCTGTTGGGCGTCTCGGTCTTCTCCGTGCTGGTGCTGCAGAGCGCGCACATCGACTTCGCGCTCTGGCCCGCGGCACTCGCGCTGCTCCCCGCGATCGGAATGCTCGCGCTCCGCGAGCGCGGCCGATCGGTCAGGTGGGCGGCCGGTTACCTCCTCGTCGGTGCGCTGGGTGTCTACCTGTTCTCACTCGTCGTACTCGGGCAGCCGGCTCAGATCCTCGACGGCGATGGGTTCTCCGCGCTCGGGGTCAAGATCGCACTCATCATGGCCGGCGGGGTGTCGGCCGGGATCGGTTCCGGACTCGCCTGGACGACGGCAGGCTATGTCGTCGCGGAGGCGGCCGTCGGGGCAGCTCTCCTACAGTCGGGGATGCCGCTGCATTTCGACCTTCCCTCGTTCTTCGTCTATCTCGGCACGATGGCGATCGTGCCGCTCATCGGGTACGTGCACCGGCGCCAGCTCGGTGCACAGCCGCGACTGCACCGTGCGGCGCAGGACGAGCAGGTCGCCGCCCTGCGCTACCGCATAGAGGTCAAGGCGGCGACGCTCATGCACGACACCGTCCTCAATCACCTCGCCGCGTTCGCGGAGTCGACAGGTGAGGAGCTCGACCCCGCGCTTCGCGAGCAGATCCACGACGATGTGCACTCGCTCGTCGGCGAGGAGTGGCTCGCTGACACCCCGGTAGGGGTCGATGAGAAGGCGCGCTCCGAGTGGCAGCACAGTGGGCTCTTCACTGCCATCCAGGAGGGCAGGCTCATGGGGCTCGAGATCGAGGCGACGGGCGACCTTGCCGCGGTCGGCCGCCTCGATCGCGAGAGTTCGATCGCGCTGGGGCTGGCGGTCAAGCAGTGCCTCGTGAATGTCCTCAAGCACTCGGGTACGACCCGTGCCGAGGTCGCCGTCTATGGCTCGGAGAGCGCGCTTTCCGTCATGGTGATCGACAACGGCAGCGGTTTCTCCGAGGCAGCAACGGGAAGCGACCGTCTCGGGCTCCGATCGTCGGTGCGCAAGCGAATCGAACTCGTGGGAGGGCAGGTCAACGTCTGGTCGACGCCGGGCCGCGGAACGTCGATCATGATCAAGATCCCGGTGGCCGCTCGCGCGGATGCGGCAGGCCCGTTGGCGAGCGGAACGCCGTGACCGGGCTCGAACGAACGCGCCAGCAACTGGATCCGGTGGGCACGCTTGGCAGCCGGGTGCTCGCCATCGCGCTTGCGGTCGGGGCGTTCTACTACGGCATCTTCATGACCGTCCGCTCGCTCGATCAGATCTCGAACCTGCCCTTGGCGATTCTCGCCCTCCTGTGGCTCGCCGCCGCGGCGCTCACTGTCGTGGTGGCGACATCCCAGAACCGGGCGCCCTTCACTCGGTCGGCCCATATCGTCATCCACCTCCTCGCGGTCGGTGCCATCGCACTCTCTGTAGCGAGCCAATGGGGCGCGAACCGGGTCATCCAGGACGACTTCGGGCCCTTGTCACTCGGGCTCCTCATGCTCGCGATCGGTCCGTACCGGCCGGCCATCGAACTCGCGACGGCGGGGAGTCTCTCGGCCATCTTCGTCGGCTTCCTCACGCTGCTCGAGGTGCCCTTCCTCCATTCGACGACGCCGCCCGTCGCGTTCGTGCTGGCCGGAATGGCACCGGTGCTCGCGCTCTCCTACGCCTCGGCGACCTACTCAGGGCGGCTCGTGGGATCGCTCGAGCGGTGGCAGCATCGCGCGATGCAATCCGTGGCCTCTCGAACGAGTCGCCTCAAGGACGGAATTGCTCGTTCGGTCCAGCACGACAGGGTCATGATCCTCAGCCGCGACGTGCTGCCGTTCTTCAACTCGATTCTCGATCGCCCGATCATCACGGCCGATGATCGAGCCAGGGCTCGCGAGATCGCAGACTCGATACGCGCCCTCATGGTGGCTGAGGCTGACCGCACCTGGCTCGAGGTCATCGTCGACGATGGCGGCGCGGACGTGCACAGGCCCGGGCGTATCATTCTCGACCCTGACGGTCGGGCATCCGCCATGGGGTCGGACCAGAGGACCGTCCTTCGCGCACTCATCGTGGCGATTCTCGATGAACCGACCTTCGAACCGGACACCATGGTGATCGAGCTCGGCGCGCGCGGTGCCGTGTGCCGGGGTGTACTCACAGCCAGGTTCGACGCGAGCGAGGCGTTCGTGCGCTCCGCCTTCGCCCCATACTTCGCCGTCATGCGGATCGTCTTCTCCGGGCTGCAAGTGGAATTCCGCCACCTGACACTGACAATAGGATTCAGCTATGAGCAGCGTTGAGGCGGGCGCCGCGCCGCGCCAGGGGGAGCCGGCGGATCGTGCTCCGATCAGGCTCGCAGTGCTCGACGACCACGAGGTCCTGCTCGACAGCCTCGGCAGTTGGATCTCGACGAACGCGCCGGACTTCGATCTCGTACTGAGCGCGCAGACGTGGCTCGAACTCGTCCACAGCGACAATTTCCCCACGGAGCTCGTGTTCCTCGACTTCCAGCTCAAAGAGTCGATCTCGATCGAGGCCCGCGTCAGGACCTGCAGGGCGGCGGGGGCGAAGGTCATCGTCCTGAGCAGCCTTGACACGCGGGAGGCCCGCGAGAGGGCGCTCGCCGCCGGCGCATCCGATTTTCTCTCGAAGTCGCTTCCCATGCGCGATGTCATGGATAGGGCGCGGCGGATCATGGGCGTCGACCTTCGGTCGCATGAGCCGAAGGACTGGCGACCGCTCCCGGTCGGTGCGGTCATCCACGCGCGGCCCAAGCTCAGCCCCGGTGAGGAGGAGGCGCTCAAGCTCTACGTGTCCGGGCTGAGCACAGCCGATGTGGCGGAGAATATGAACGTGCAATACGAGACGGCGAAGACCTACCTTCGACGCGTGCGCGAGAAGTACGCGAAGTCGGGCAGACCGGCCAGCAAGAAAGCGGATCTCATCCGCAGGGCGGCCGAGGACGGATATCTGGAGTAGTGGCGAAGCTTTACTTCCGTTACGGGGCGATGAACAGCGGCAAGAGCACCAACATGCTCCAGGCCGCCTACAACTATGAGGAACGCGGCCAGCAGGTGCTGCTCGCCAAGCCGCAGATCGACACCAAGGGCGACACGGATATCGTCTCCCGGCTCGGCGTGCGGCGACCAGTCGACTTCGTCATCGCCCCGGATGACGACCTCTGGCGACTCTTTGCGGAGGAGAGGGCGAGGCTTGAAACGACGTCGGGCAAGCCGCTCAACTGTCTTCTCGTCGACGAGGCCCAATTCCTGACCGAGGGGCAGGTGGATGACCTGCTGCGCATCGCCATCCTCGCGGACGTCCCTGTGCTTGCCTACGGCATTCGGACGGATTTCCAGACGATCGCGTTCCCGGGCAGCAGGCGATTGCTCGAGATCGCGCACTCGCTCGAGGAGCTGAAAACCATTTGCCGCTGCGGCCGCAAGGCGGTCTTCAATACCCGCACGGTCGGGGGGAAGTACATCTTCGACGGCGACCAGGTGGCGATCGAGGATGGTGTGGATGTCGTCTACGAGTCCCTGTGCGGGGCGTGCTACCTCGAGGAGAGCGGGGGCGTCTTCAACCGCGGTCGTCGCGTGCTCGCTGAGCCGCTCGCGACTGCGTACGACAGCGGGCCCGACGCCGACTTCGCGTAGGCGGGGCCAGGCCGCGCTCTCTCCCATCGAGCCTGTCGAGATCCACCCTTGAGCGGTCTCGACGAGCTCGACCCGAGAAA
>DAITPJ010000073.1:0-8936 GCA_036833635.1 Terrimesophilobacter sp. | reverse complement strand
GGCAGGCTATCGGCATGCAGAGCGTCTACGAGGCCGTCGGCGGCAAGGAGGGTTTACTCCGGCTCGCGCACGCCTGGCACGCGAGAGTCATGGCTGACGAGGTGGTCGCCCACGCCTTCAGCCACGGATTCCACCCCAACCACAGCGTGCGACTCGCAGCCTATTGGGCGGAGGCGCTGGGCGGACCGGCGACGTACTCCGCGACCTATGGCGACGAGAGCTCGGTCGTGCGGATGCACAGCGGCAACGGCCCGCACGAGGAGATGAACCGGCGGGCCATCGCCTGCTTCGATCAGGCGCTGGATGACACGGGTCTGTCATCCGACCGGCGTCTGCGCGACGTGCTGCACGATTATTTCGCGTGGGCGACGACGCACTCGATGACCGCCTTCGAGGAGTCCGCCGATGACGTGCCCGACGGGCTCCCGCTGCCGCGGTGGTCCTGGGACGGCATGCAGGACTGACCGCACTGTTGCGGCCCGCCCGGGCACCCGCCGAGGATTACTCGCCGGGCGGCGCCTCCGGGGTCGCATAGCCGCACTGCTCGAGGTTCTGCTCGACCTTGAGCGTCAGACGGGTCTTGCCCGCCGCGATGGCCTCGGCGACCGTGCCGGTGAAGATCGTGTTGTCGCTTGACTCGCGGTTGACGTCTGAGACATCCGCGCACAGGTGGTACACCTTGCCGAACGTGGTCCAGGCGACCTCGTCCTTTCCGGTGAGGTCGACGACCTGCTGGGTCTGGGCGTCCACGTCCTCAGTAGACGTCGGGTCGAACTCGGCGCTCAGCAGGCCGACGGCGACCAGGAGCACGATGGCGATACCGCCGGCGATGCCCTTCTGTTTGCCGTCCATGTTCTTGTTCATGAAGATGAGGATGATGATCGGCAGGAACGCGACGATGGTGATGATCACGCCGAGCTGGTTCTGCACGAAGAACTTGAAGGCGTTCGACCGGGATGCGGGGTCGAGCCGGTTCGCCTTCTTCCAGAAGAACGAGCCGCCCCACGCGAGGAGGCCGATGACGACGAGCAGGCCGATGAGCCAGTAGAGGGCCGAGTCGGGGAAGGTGACCTCGTCGAGGCCCGGCTTCAGGATCCAGAAGATGGCGAAGACCTCGAGCCCGATCGCGAGCAGCCACAGGATCGCGGCGAAGATGCGGAATCTGACCGCCTTGCCCTTCGCCTCCGGAGTGGGCGTCCAGGTGGGTTCATCGCCACCGGTCGAACCCGACTTCCGAGCCTCTCGCTCCGCCGGAGTGGACTCCACGCGAACGACCTTCTTCTTGCGCTTTTCCGCCACGGTGATTCCTCCTGTGTCGATGCTTGGCACGAGCATAGCGAGGAGTGCCACACCCCGGGGCACCACCTTGCCCGATCCGGGGTTACTCTGGCCTGATGCTGACCGAGAAGGACACCCTCACGCGCTACCTCCAGCAGGCCAGGGAGGCGCTCCTCTGGAAGCTCGACGGCCTGAGCGAGCGCGACGCCCGCTGGCCCATGACGCGCACGGGCACGAACATCCTCGGCATCGTCAAGCACGTCGCGAGCGTCGAGATCGGCTACTTCGGCGATGTCTTCGGCAGACCCTCTGGCGAACCACTGCCCTGGACCGCGGATGACGCCCCAGACAACGCAGACATGTGGGCGACCGCCGAGGAGTCTCGCGAGGATATCGTCGGTCTCTATCACCGCTCCTGGGCGCACTCCGACCGCACGATCGACGAGCTCCCGCTTGACGCGCAGGGCGTCGTGCCCTGGTGGTCGCCGGAGTCGCGCGACGTCACGCTGCACCGCATCCTCGTGCACATGATCGCCGAGACCGCCCGGCATGCCGGGCACGCCGACATTCTTCGTGAACTCATCGACGGCAGGGCCGGCGTGCGTGCCGACAACAGTAACCTTCCGGATCACGACGAGGCGTGGTGGGCCGAGTATGTCGAGACGCTGAAGCGCGCGGCAGAGGGCGCCGCAGGGTCCTGAGGAGGACCGAGCGCATTAGGATGAATCCCCATGGCAGGGGAACTGGGCGCCCGCATCCTCAGGACGAGGTGGCTCGTCCGTGCGCCGATCGCCCTGTTCCGAGCCGGGCTGGGCTTCCTCTTCGGCGGGCGACTGCTCCTGCTCGAACATGTCGGGCGAACGTCCGGCGAGGCGCGCTACGTCGTCCTCGAGGTTCTCCTGCGTCCCTCGCGCGACGAGGTCGTCATCGCGTCCGGATTCGGCACGGCGTCGCAGTGGTTCCGGAACCTCCTGGCCCATCCCCGCTGCCATGTGAGCATCGGCACGCGGCGGACGGTCGCAGCGACGGCGACCGTGGTGGCGGACGACGACGCATCGAGGATGCTCGCTGCCTACCGGGAGACGCATCCGAAAGCCTGGTCGATGCTCGACGACGCGATGTCCAAACTCCAGGGGCGCCGCGACTACGACCTCCCTCTCGTGCGCCTCGCGCTTCAGCCGCGTCGAGGGTGACGGCGGCATCCGCTAATCTCGGCACGTGCTCACGCCGACCCTGCCCATCGAGACCGAGCGCCTCATCCTGAGGCCGTTCACGGATGCTGACGCCGATCGGTACTTCTCCTACCGCAGCCTTCCCGAAACTGTCCGTTACCTCTACCGCGACCCGCTGACCCTCGAGGAGTCGATCCAGCGGATGCCGCAGTACGCGCGTCTCGAGTTCGAGAAGGATGCCGACTTCTTCACGCTCGCCATCCAGCCGAAGGGGGCCACCGAGCTCGCGGGCGAGATCCTGTTCAAGTTCGAGAGCGTTCGCGCCATGCAGGGCGAACTGGGATACAGCCTTCATCCCGACTCGATCGGCAATGGGTATGTGACAGAGGCGGCGACGGCGATGCTGCGTCTCGGCTTCGAGCACTTCGGATTCCACCGGATATTCGCGCGCATCGATGCCGAGAACGCCCCGTCGATCGCCGTGGCGGAACGGCTCGGGATGCGCCGGGAGGCCCACCTCATCGAGAATGACTTCTTCGCAGGGCGATGGGGCAGCGAGTACGTCTATGCGATCCTCGCGACCGAGTACGGTTCCTAGTCCTCGGCGACGACAACGATCCTGTCACCAGGGGCGAACTCGAGAACGTCCGTCTTGGGCGGGTTGAGCCGCACGCCATAGCCGCGTTCCGCATGATGGGCATCCGCAATTCTCCGATAGCCGATCGCCGTCTCGCCGCGGCGCCGAGCGGCCTCCAGCACCGCGTAGAAGTCGACGGCGACACCGGGGCGCACGTAGCTTTCGGCCGGCTTGAGGTAGACCTCGGACCCTTCGCTCGTGAAGAGCGCGTCGAACACCTTCGCGAGAAGCCGGTTCTCGGAGAGCTGGGACAGGGTGAGGCTGATGAGCTTGTCGCTCACGATGAAGTCATCGGCCTTGGTGACCTCGGCGATCTCCCGGTTACGGTCGTCGAGCATCTCGCTCACGATGTTGAGGGGTGTGCCGGCCTGGTCGCCGATCTCGCGCAGGTGCAGGAGTGTGACGAGGGTTCGCGCGTCGGCGCGCTGCGTGTCGACCGTCTCCTTGTAGGCGAGCACGATGATGTGGTCGAACGACGGCACATCGAGGCTCTCCAGCACCGCCCTGCTCGTCGTGTCGCCGCGGATGTAGTCGACCGCCAGGCTCGCAAGCTCCGGCAGTGCAGGCGGCTTCGCTGCGGCGACGATCGTGACCTGCGAGCCGTCGGTCACGTACTCGTCGAGTTCGCGCAGGATGGTCCCGAGATCCGAGTTGTAGCCGAGCACGAGCGTGCGCTCCGGCTTCCGCTCGCGATTCGGCGTGTCCACGATCCCTGAGGTGTCGATTGTGCCGGGGGCGTCGAGGCGGACGGCACTGTCATCCGCGGCGATGACGATGAGCTGGTCGTCCGGTGCCAGCACCGTGTCGGCATCCGGATTGAGAACGACCGAGTCACCGCGCGCGATGCCGAAGACGCTCGAGGTGGCGAAGGCGAGTTGGGCGTCGAAGTAGGTCTGGCCTGCGAGCCGGGGCTGGGTGGTGAAGTAGATCTCGTCGCCGCCGAAGTCGAGGAGCTCGGTGTACACCCCGCTCAAGCCGCTCTGGCGGCAGGTCTGCACCGTGATGCGACTGATGAGATCGCGCACCAGGACCCAGCGCACCTCGTCGCGGCCCACGAGCTCGGCAGCCTCGAGGTTGCGGGCATCCTGGAGCTCGCCGACAATGTTGAGCCGCTCGCTTCCCCGCCGGGGATTGTTGGTGAGGGCGAGCGCCATCTTGATGACGATCGAGTCGGGGTCGACGCTGCCCTCGGGCGCGACGAGGATGATGCTGCGCGCCGAGTGCGGACTGCCCAGTTCGAGGTCAGTGAGGTCCATCGGGTCCCCGCTGCGGACGATGATCCGGGTCGAGTTACCGCGCGGGACCACGGCCTTGAGCTCGTCCTCAAGTTCCACCTTGTCGCGGTCGGCGAGCACGACGATCGCCGGTCGCTTGCGGGACTCGTTGGCGATGCACAGCTCCGCCACGATCGGCAGGACCTTCTGGCTCCAGCCGAGGATGAGCGTGTGGTCGGATTCGAGCACGCGCGAGCGGCCCTTGCGCAGGTCCTCGACCTTGCGGTCGAAGGCGCTCGAGATGATGCCGATGAGGCTTGCCACCATGATGAGGCCGCCGATCGTCACGATGAGCATCGCGGCGCGGAAACCCCAGCCCTGGTCTGCACCCATCGTCCCCGGATCGAGCGTCCGCATGAGGTTGCCCCACAGCACCTCGAAGAAGGTCGGCTCGTCGTGCGCGTCAGTGTGCGGCGGGAAGAACTCGAAGATCACGACGACGAGCGCGACGAAGGCGATGAAGACGAGCGTGGCGACTCCGAGGAGCCCCATGACGGCGATTGTGCCCCGCGCCATGATGTTGTCGAACCAGTATCGAAAGCGGTCGCGCAGGGTGGCCGTGGTTCGTCTTCGAGTCGACATGGCCGTCATCCTAGTGGGAACGCAGTTCCGAGGTTCGGCACGGTCGACGCGGGCTTGCTAGGCTGGCACGACAATCGAATACCGGGCCGCAACACGATGCGGGAGAGCCGTCCGAAAACCGGAACGGCACCGAAGGAGCAAGCCTCCCCGCCAATCTCTCAGGTCACCAGTACCGCATCGCTCAGGCCGCTCTGGAGAGCGAGTTCACGCGCGAAGCGCGCGAATTCCGCCCACGGTGAAAACCGACGACAGTCGGTGAAACTCTCAGGCCCAAGACAGAGGGGGAGTTCATCCGCTCATGCCAGGAGAACTCGTGCCCGACACCCCGACCACTGAACGTTTCTCGCCCCTCCACCAGTTGCACGTGGATGCCGGTGCGAGCTTCACCGACTTCGCGGGCTGGCAGATGCCGGTCAGCTACGGCTCGGATCTCGCCGAGCACCACGCCGTAAGGACCGCTGCCGGCATCTTCGACATCTCTCACATGGCAGAGATCTCGGTAACCGGGCCTGAGGCCGGCGCCTTCCTCGATTACGCACTCGCCGGCCGGATGTCGAACCTCGCGCTCATGCAGGCGAAGTACAGCCTGCTGCTCGACGAGCGTGCCGGCATCATCGACGACCTCATCGTCTACCACAACGCAGAGGGCGAATATCTCGTCGTCGCCAACGCGGGGAATCACGATGTCGCGGTCGCGGAGCTCACGGCCCGCGCATCCGATTTCGACGCGACCGTCACCGATGTGAGCGACGCGACGGCTCTCATCGCGGTGCAGGGACCGCGCGCGCTCGAGATTCTCGAGGCGACCCCTGGCCTCGAGGTCATGGAAGGCCAGCAGGCGTTCGCCGACCTCAAGTACTACTGGTCGACCGGCGCGCGGTTCCAGGATGGCACGGTGTTCGTCGCCCGCACCGGCTACACGGGCGAGGACGGCTTCGAGCTCTACGTCGACACGACGAGTGCCGAGGCACTCTGGGGCGCGCTGCGTGGGGCCGGTGAGCCGTTCGGGCTTATCCCGGCGGGGCTCGCGAGCCGCGACACCCTCCGGCTTGAGGCCGGGATGCCGCTCTACGGTCATGAACTCGGGCGCGACATCCTGCCCGCACAGGCCGGCCTCGGCCGTGTGGTTCACCTCACCAAGGAGGGCGACTTCGTCGGTCGCACCGCCGCAGAAGTCGGCCCCGCGCAGGGTTCGCGAGTGCTCGTCGGAATCGTGTCGGAGGGTCGCCGCGCCGGACGTGCAGGCTACCCCGTCATGTCGGGCGAGCAGGCCGTGGGCGAGATCACGAGCGGCGCGCTGTCACCGACGCTGGGCACCCCTATCGCGATGGCGTTCGTCGATCCCCAGTACTCCGAGCCGGGAACCGTGCTCGACCTCGACGTTCGGGGCACCAGGATCCCCGCAACCGTCACCGCATTGCCCTTCTACAAGAGAGAGAAGAACTGACATGGCCGAGAAGGCAGACCTCAGATTCACGGCCGAGCACGAGTGGCTCGACATCACTGGCTCGACGGCGACGATCGGCATCACGGACTACGCTGCCGACAAGCTCGGCGACGTCGTCTTCGTCGAGCTTCCGAAGGCGGGCAGCACGGTCCAGGCAGGCAAGGTCGTGGGGGAGATCGAGTCGACGAAATCCGTCGGCGAACTCTTCGCACCGGTCGACGGCACCGTCACCGAGGCCAACGACGCCGTCGTCGACAGCCCTGAGCTCGTCAATGAGGATCCGTTCGGCAAAGGCTGGCTCATCCGGGTCGAGGTCGCCGATGCGGCCGCGTTCGACGACGCCGGTCTCATGGACTTCGACGCCTACACCGCCCTGGTAGGGGAGTAATGGCCGAGACCCCGACCTCGACGTCAGTTTCGACCCAGCTCGACTCCTTCTCCTCGCGGCACATCGGCACGGGCTCCGACGCCCAGGCGACGATGCTCGACGCCCTCGGCTACGACTCCGTCGATGCCCTGTTGACGGCAGCCGTGCCGGATTCGATCCAGCTGGCCGACCCGGCATCCGCGCTCCCTCCCGCCGCCACCGAGCGTGAGGCGCTCGCCGAGCTGCGCAGCATCGCCTCGCGCAACCGCGTCAACCGCTCGATGATCGGGCTCGGCTACTACGACACGATCACTCCGGCCGTGATCAAGCGCAACGTGCTCGAGAATCCGAGTTGGTACACCGCATACACGCCGTACCAGCCGGAGATCTCGCAGGGTCGCCTTGAGGCGCTCATCAACTTCCAGACCATGGTCGCCGACCTCACGGGCCTCGACACCGCGAACGCGTCGATGCTCGACGAGTCGACGGCCGTCGTCGAGGGCATGCTTCTTGCGCGCCGTGCTTCGAAGTCGGAGTCGAACGTCTTCCTCGTCGACGCGGATGCCTTCCCCCAGACGAAGGCGCTCCTCGAGAACCGCGCGGCGGCCGTGGGCATCGACCTGCACTACACGCCGTACGACATGTCGCCACCGCCCTCGGACATCGACGTGTTCGGCGCCTTCATCCAGTACCCGGGGGCCTCCGGCCGAGTCTGGGATCCGTCCGAGGTCATCGATGCGGTTCACGCCCAGGGCGGTCTTGCCGTCGTCGCTGCCGACCTCCTCGCGCTCACGCTCCTGAAGAGCCCGGGCGACCTCGGCGCGGATGTCGCGGTCGGCACGACGCAGCGTTTCGGCGTTCCCATGGGCTTCGGCGGGCCGCACGCAGGCTATATGGCCGTGCGGTCCGGCCTCGAGCGGCAGCTTCCCGGGCGTCTCGTCGGCGTCTCGAAGGATGCTGCGGGGCACCCGGCATACCGGCTGACCCTGCAGGCCCGCGAGCAGCACATCCGCCGGGAGAAGGCGACCTCGAACATCTGCACAGCGCAGGTGCTCCTCGCCGTCATGGCGGGAATGTACGCCGTCTACCACGGCCCTGGTGGCCTCAAGGCGATCGCCGAGCGCGTGGCCTCGTCCACCCGTTTCCTCGCCGACGCCGCGAGCGACGGCGGCCATACCGTCGTCCATGGCAACTACTTCGACACCCTGACCGTCGAGACCGACCGCAGCGCAGACGACCTCGTCAAGCGCGCCTACGACGCCGGGTTCCTGTTCCATCGCGTCGACGACGACCACGTGCAGCTCTCGGTCGATGAGACCACGAGCGCTGACGAGCTCCTCGCCCTCGCGCGGGTGCTCGGGGCGGAGGGTGCGACGCTCGACGGCACGGCACCGCGCAGCACCGACCCGGCGGAGTGGATCCCCGACGCGCTCCTGCGCACGAGCGAGTACCTCACGCATCCGGTCTTCAACACGCACCGCTCGGAGACGAGCATGATGCGCTACCTCAAGTACCTCGCCGACAAGGACTACGCGCTCGACCGCGGCATGATCCCGCTCGGCTCGTGCACCATGAAGCTCAACGCCGCGACCGAGATGGAGGCCATCACCTGGCCAGAGTTCGCCGGCGTGCACCCGTTCGCGCCCGAGGCGGATGTCGAGGGCTACCTCGACCTCATCGAGCAGCTGCAGGACTGGCTCGCCGATGTCACCGGCTACGACTCCGTGTCGCTTCAGCCCAACGCGGGCAGCCAGGGCGAGCTCTCGGGTCTCCTCGCGATCCGCGGCTACCACCGCTCGCGCGGCGACGAGAACCGCACGGTGTGCCTCATCCCATCGAGCGCCCACGGCACGAATGCGGCGAGTGCCGTGCTCGCCGGCATGCGTGTCGTCGTCGTCGAGTGCGACGACCTGGGCAACGTCGATGTCGGCGACCTGCGGGCGAAGGTCCAGGAGCACGCGGCGGAGCTCGCCGCGCTCATGGTCACCTACCCCTCGACCCACGGCGTCTACGAGCACGAGATCCGTTCGATCACGGATGCCGTGCACGAGGCGGGCGGGCAGGTCTACATCGACGGCGCGAACCTCAACGCCCTGCTCGGCTACGCGCGATTCGGGGAGTTCGGCGGCGACGTCTCGCACCTCAACCTGCACAAGACGTTCTGCATCCCGCACGGCGG
>DAITPJ010000072.1:2032-9125 GCA_036833635.1 Terrimesophilobacter sp. | reverse complement strand
GACTTCCGCTTCACGACGAAGTTCGGGCATACTCTCTCGCGGCTCATCCGCTCGGGCATCGGCGTGCATCACGCCGGGATGCTGCCGAAGTACCGTCGGCTCGTCGAGCAGCTCGCCCAGCGCGGGCTCCTGCGCGTCATCTGCGGCACCGACACGCTCGGCGTCGGCATCAACGTGCCGATCCGCACGGTCGTGCTCACCGCGCTCACCAAGTTCGACGGCACCCGGATGCGACAACTCAATGCGCGCGAGTTCCACCAGATCGCCGGGCGGGCCGGTCGTGCGGGCTTCGACACCGCGGGGACCGTCGTCGTGCAGGCGCCCGAGCACGAGGTCGAGAACGCGCGGCTCGTCGCGAAGGCCGGCGGCGACGAGAAGAAGCTCAAACGGGTCGTGCGCAAGAAGCCGCCGGAGGGCTTCGTGTCGTGGGGCGAGCCGAGCTTCAGCCGGCTCGTCGCGGCGGAGCCCGAGCGACTGGTCTCGAGCATGCGGATGAGCCACGCGATGCTGCTCAACGTCATCGGGCGCGGCGGCGACGCCTTCGCCGAGGTGCGCGCCCTCGTCGAGGACAACCACGAGCCGCGGCCCCGCCAGCGCGAGCTCGCACGTCAGGCGCTCTCGATGTACCGCACGCTGCGCACGGCCGGGATCGTCGAACAGGTCCCGTCTTTTCGCCCTGAGCTTGTCGAAGGGCAGCCGCCCGCGACGATCCGCCTCACCGTCGACCTGCAGCCGAACTTCGCCCTCAACCAGCCGCTCTCGCCGTTCGCGCTCGCCGTTATCGACCTGCTCGACCCGGACCCTTCGACAGGCTCAGGGCGAGAAAGTGAGGGCTCAGGGCGAGAAAGTGAGGGCTCAGGGCGAGAAAGTAGCTACGCCCTCGACGTCGTCTCCGTCATCGAGGCGACGCTCGAGGACCCCAGGCCGGTGCTCTCCGCGCAGGAGCACCGCGCCCGCGGCGAGGCGGTCGGAGCGATGAAGAGCGAGGGCATCCAGTATGAGGAGCGCATGGAGCTTCTCGAGTCGATCACCTACCCGAAGCCGCTCGAGGAGTTGCTCGACGCCGCCTTCGCGACGTACCGCGCATCCCAGCCATGGGCATCGGATTTCGAACTCAAGCCGAAGTCGGTCATTCGCGACCTGTACGAGCGCGCCATGACGTTCAACGAGTACGTCGGCTTCTATTCGCTCGGCCGCTCGGAGGGCCTCCTCCTCCGATACCTCTCCGACGCGTTCCGCGCCCTTCGCCAGACGATCCCCGAATCGGCGAGGACCGACGAACTCCGCGATCTGGTGGAGTGGCTCGGCGAACTCGTGCGGCAGGTCGACTCGAGCCTGCTCGAGGAGTGGGAGGAGCTGAGCCACCCCGGCGGTCTCGACAGGCTCGACCCGAGAGTGGACGATGCACCCATCATCCCGCCGGCGCCGCCCTCGGTCGTCACGAACGAGCGGGCGTTCCGGGTTCTCGTGCGCAATGAGCTCTTCCGCCGCGTGCAGTTCGCCGCGCTCGACGACGCCGCCGCTCTCGGGGAGCTGGATGCGGCGTCCGGGTTCGACGAACACCGTTGGGGCGAAGCGCTCGACGCGTACTACGCCGTGCACGACCACCTGGGCACGGACGCGGATGCCCGCAGCTCGGCGATGCTCATGATCGAGCAGGGGCCGGATGCCTGGACGGTACGGCAGATCTTCGCTGACCCCGCAGGCGACCACGACTGGGGCATAAGCGCCGTTGTCGACCTCGCGGAGTCGGCGGAGCAGGGTGTCGCCGTCGTGCGCGTGACCGCGGTCGGGCCGCTCTGATGGTGCGGCGCCGGCGCGGTCCCGTCCCGGAGTCGGGCTATCGTGCCCGGAAGACCAGGGGCGCTGTCTTCTACACGAGCCGCCGGGAGTACGACGACCTCGACGTCGTCGTGCGCCGGTACCCGACGAGCACGGCCTCGGGGCCGACCTACGTGCTCGTCCACGGGATCGGCGTCTCGAGTCGCTACTTCCAGCCTGCGGCCGCCGAGCTCGCGAAACACGGCGAGGTCTACCTCGTCGACCTCCCGGGCTACGGATCGGCGCCCGACCCGCGCCGCGACGTCCCGCTCGCCGACCATGCCGGGGTGCTCGCCGAGTTCCTCCGCGAGGCGAGGCTCGTGCGACCGGTCGTCGTCGGGCACTCGATGGGGTCGCAGGTCGTCGCCCGCCTCGCCGTCGACTCACCCGAGGTGACCGACCGCATCGTGCTCATGGCGCCGACGATGTACCCGGGCTATCGCACGACGCGCGCCGCGGTCGCGAGACTCTTCCTCGACGTGTGGCGCGAGCCGCTGCCGGTCAAGCTCATCGCGATCGTCGACTACCTCGTGCGCTGCGGCATCCCGTACTTCCTCCGGCAGCTTCCCCACCTGCTCGACGACCGCATCGAGGACCGCATGGGCTCCATCGCCGCCCGCACCCTGGTCGTGCGGGGCGATGCCGACGTCATCGTGCCGGCCGACTGGGCGCGTCGCCTGGCCGGGCTCGCTCCCCACGGTGCCTTCGCCGAGGTCGTCGGGCCGCACGTCGTCATGTTCACCGATCCGGTCGGGGTCGCCGCGGCGATCGCCCGGCATGCGGAGGGCGAGTCGCGTGCGTAAGGCCGCCGCCTGGCTGCTCGACTATCTCTTCGTGGCGTGGTGGCAGACGCGGAATCTCGTCGACCGCCGCGTGCCCGCGTCCTGGGCGGAGGGGAGCCGCGCGCCCGTCGTGCTGCTGCCCGGCGTGTACGAGACCTGGCAATTCCTGCGGCCGGTGGCCGACCGGCTCAACCGGGACGGGCATCCGGTGCACGTCGTCGCCGGCCTCGGCTACAACCGCGCAACCGTCCCGGCGGCTGCCGCGGTCGTGTTTCGTCACCTTGCGGCGCACGACCTGCGCGGCGTCATCCTGCTTGCGCACAGCAAGGGCGGCCTCATCGGCAAGCACCTCCTGGCGATCGACGACGCCGAAGGCCGCGTCGACCGGCTCGTGGCGATCAATACGCCGTTCGCCGGATCCGCCTACGCGCGCTACATCCCGATTCGCACGATCAGGGCGTTCTCACCGGGAGAGAAGACGCTCCGGATGCTGGCGGCGAGAGCAGAGGCGAACGCCCGCATCACCTCCCTCTACTCCGTCTTCGACCCGCACATCCCCGGCGGCAGCGCGCTCGACGGCGCGACCAACATCCGCCTGCCGCTGCTCGGCCATTTTCGCCCGCTCGCGAGCCGCGTGCTCATCGATGCGGTCGCAGGCGAGATCGTCGACCCGCACGACTGACTGTGGCGATGTCCGCCCCTCGGGTGTTGACTGGCGTCATGACCAGTCAGCAGCGCCTGGTGCTTGCGATCGCGATTCTCGCGTCGTTCGTCGCCTTCCTCGACGGTTCCGTCGTCAACGTCGCACTCCCGGCGATCAGCAAGGAGCTCGGCGGCGGCCTGTCGACCCAGCAGTGGGTCGTGGATGCCTACCTCATCACGCTCGGCGCGCTCATCCTCGTCGCCGGCTCACTCTCGGATGTCTACGGTCGCGTCGTCATCATCCGGGTCGGCCTGTGGGGATTCGGCGTGACCTCGCTCCTGTGCGCCCTCGCCCCGAACGCCGAGATTCTCATCGTGAGCCGCGGGCTCCAGGGGATCGCCGGTGCACTCCTCGTCCCGAGCTCGCTCGCGATCATCATGTCCAACTTCCGCGGTGTCGCACAGGCGAAGGCCATCGGCTCGTGGACGGCGTGGACGAGCGCGGCGTTCATCGCCGGGCCGGTCGTCGGCGGACTGTTCGTCGACATGGTCTCGTGGCGGCTCGTGTTCGCGATCAATCTCCTGCCGATCGCCGTCACGATCCTCTTGCTCCTCAAGGTGGAGCAGAAGGACGAGCGCGACCGCAGCATGAGAATCGACTTCGCCGGTGCTGCCCTCGCGATCGTCGGCGTTGGTGCTCCGGTCTTCGCGCTCATCGAGCAGGGGAATTTCGGCTGGGCGAGCCCCGTGATCTGGGTGCCGATGGTCGTCGGCGTTCTTGCCTTCGCCGCGTTCCTCTGGCGGCAGGCGACGGCGAAGCAGCCCATGATGCCGCTCGCGCTCTTCCGGGTGCGCAACTTCGCGGTCGGCAACCTCGCGACCTTCTTCGTTTACGGCGCACTCGGGATGTCTGGGTTTGTCATTGTCGTGTTCCTTCAGCAGACGGGCGGGTGGCCCGCGACCCTCGCGGGCATTGCCGTACTGCCGGTGACGGTAATCCTCATGCTGCTCTCGCGCATCTTCGGCGGGCTCTCCGGCAGGCACGGGCCGCGGCTGTTCATGGCGGTCGGTCCGATCCTCGCGGGGCTCGGGCACCTGCTCATGCTCACCGTCACCGCCGAGGTCAACTACTGGTGGCAGCTGCTCCCCGGCATCCTGCTGTTCGGGGTGGGCCTGGCGATCACCGTCGCCCCGCTCACCTCGGCCATCCTCGGCTCGATCAGTGAGAAGCAGTCTGGCATCGGCTCGGCGATCAACAACGCGGTCGCCAGGGTCGCGGGTCTCGTCGCGGTAGCAATGCTCGGCATCATCGTCGCATCGAAGCTCGACCTCGACGGCATGCACCGGGGACTCCTCGTGTGCGCCGTCCTCCTCATCGTCGGCGGTGCGATTTCCGCCATCGGCATCCAGAATCCTGCAAAGGTGCCGGCGGAGGCGGCAGGTAATGTGCAGCCGGATCAGTAAAGCTGCACGGCATCCATGACACGCTGGTCTGGGCCCGGCCACCGCCACCGCCCCAGCACTCGCCGGCAGAACCGAACCAGTTGACGAAGGAGTCACCGTGGCCGATCCCATCTCCACCCCGCTCGAGGATGCCCGCACGAGGCTCAAGGAGGCGACCGACCTGCTCGGCTGCGATCCGGGCATGTATGCGATCCTCGCGAATGCGAGTCGCGAGCTCACCGTGAGCATCCCGCTGCGCCGCGACGACGACAGCATCGAGGTGCTCACCGGCTACCGCGTGCAGCACAACCTCGCGCGCGGCCCCGCCAAGGGCGGCCTGCGCTACAGCCCGCACGTGCACCTCGACGAGGTGCGGGCGCTCGCGATGTGGATGACCTGGAAGTGCGCCCTCCTCGACGTTCCGTACGGCGGGGCCAAGGGCGGGGTCACGATCGACCCGCGGCAGTATTCGCAGCGCGAGCTCGAGCGCGTGACGCGCCGCTACACGAGCGAGATCATGCCGATCATCGGGCCGGAGACGGACATCCCGGCACCGGATGTCGGCACGAGCGAGCAGACAATGGCCTGGATGATGGACACCTACTCCATGAACAAGGGCTATTCGATCCCCGCGGTCGTCACCGGCAAGCCCATCAGTATCGGCGGCTCCCTCGGGCGGGCCACCTCGACGTCGGAGGGCGTCGTGCACATCGCCCTCGCCGCCCTTCGCGACAACGGGATCGACCCGCAGAAGTCGACCGCCGCCGTGCAGGGTTTCGGCAAGGTGGGTCGCGGGTCCGCCCAGTTCGCCTTCGAAGCGGGGCTCAAGGTCGTCGCGGTGAGCGACGAATACGGGGGTCTCTATAACGCCTCCGGCATCGACATCGCGAAACTCGGGAAACACGTCGATGAGACCGGGAGCGTCGTCGGTTTCTCTGGCGCGGAGGCTCTCGACGGGCACGCCCTTCTCGAACTCGAGGTCGATCTGCTCATCCCGGCCGCGATCGAGGGCGTCATCCACGAGCAGAATGCTCCCGATATCAAGGCGAAGGTCATCGTCGAGGGTGCGAACGGCCCGACGACACCGGGTGCGGATGCGATCCTGAACGCCCGCGGCTGTGTCGTCGTCCCCGATATCCTGGCAAACGCCGGTGGTGTCATCGTGAGCTACTTCGAGTGGGTGCAGGCGAACCAGGCCTACTGGTGGCGCGAGGACGAGGTCGAGTCGCGGCTCGAGGAGCGGATGCTCGGGGCCTGGACGAAGGTGCACGACTACGCGAAGGAGCGCAAGCTCTCTCTGCGCGGGGCGGCGACGACGCTCGCGGTGCAGCGCGTCGTCGAGGCCCATGTCATCCGGGGCATCTACCCCTGACCGAGCCCCGCCAGTTGAGCGGTTGGGGTTTCGATACGCCTGCTGCGCAGGCTACTCAACCAGCGGTTTTTCCCGTCGGTTGAGTAGCGGCCGCAGGCCGCGTATCGAAAACCGCTGCACGCTACTCACCCGGCAATGTGTGCGCCGGCGAGGACGAGCGCGGCGACGGCCACGAGTGCGCCGAGGATGACGAGTCGGAAGAGCGGCCGCGCCGGAGGCCGAGTGACGACGAGAAGGAGGCCGGTGACCACGATGACCGCCTCCGCTCCGAGGGCTACCCATTCGACGACGCCCGGCGCACCCGGGCCGAAGACGACGAGGCCGGATGCGACGGCAAGCGCCGCAAAGGTCACGATGCCGGATGCGCGTGCGCCGATCAGGTGCGGAAGTCCGACGACCCCGGTCGCTCGGTCGGCCTCGAGGTCGGGCAGCGCGTTCGCGAAGTGCGCCGCGACGCCGAGGGAGGCGCCCGCGCCTATCGCCCACCACGAGGCGATGGCCGGCACGGCGAGTGAGAGCGTTACGAGGAGCGGCAGCACGCCGAAGCCGACGACGTAGGGCAGCGCGGAAACCACGGTGCCCTTGAGACCGACGTTGTAGCCCCAGCCGGCTGCGAGAAAGACGAGGTGTGCGGCGAGCGCTGGCGCACCGAGCGTCACGGTGAGGGCGACCGCCACGATGAGCGTGGCGAACGCTGTGGTCCGAACGGGAGCGGCGGGGACGTCGCCTCTCGCGATCGGCTTGTCGGTACGGCCGGCGGCCGTGTCGCGCGCGGCGTCCAGCCAGTCGTTCGAGAGCCCCACCGAAGCCTGCCCGCTCAACATCGCGGCGCCGAGCACGGCGATCCGCCAAGGCTCGAGGCCGATGCCCACCCCGAGCGCGACGGTAATGGCCGTGACCGCGAGACTGGGTCCCGGATGCGTCGATCCCAGCAGCGCCCGCATCCACACATCGTAACGATCGTCCAGATCGAGAAGGGTCAGGGCACGAGCAGGAGCTTGCCGATGTGGCCGCCCGACTCCATCTTCTCGTG
>DAITPJ010000072.1:0-1932 GCA_036833635.1 Terrimesophilobacter sp. | reverse complement strand
GTCAGGGCACGAGCAGGAGCTTGCCGATGTGGCCGCCCGACTCCATCTTCTCGTGCGCGAGCCGCGCATCTTCGAGGCGGAATCTCTCATCGACGACGGGAACGACCTGGCCCGTGGCGACGAGCGGCCAGGCATTCGAGCGCACGCTCGCCATGATCTCGTCCTTCTCGCCTGGAGGCCGGGCGCGCAGCGTGCTCGCCGTGATCGTTCCCCACTTCGCCATGAGGCGGCCAACGTTGAGTTCGCCCGGCGCCTGGCTCTGATTGCCGATGAGGACGATGCGGCCGTGGCGGGCGAGCGCGCGCACGTTCCGGTCGAGGTAGTCGCCACCGATGGCATCCAGGATGACGTCGGCGCCGCGGTCGCTCGTCGCGTCGAGCAAGGCGGCGACGAAGTCCTGTTCCCGGTAGTCGATGAGGATCTCGGCCCCGAGTCGGCCGCAGGCCTCGAGCTTCTCCTGGCTCCCCGCGGTGACCGCGACCTGGCAGCCGCGGGCCCGCGCGAGCTGGATGGCCATGGTCCCGATTCCGCTCGAGCCTCCATGCACGAGGAGCGTCTCTCCCGAGCGCAGGGCGGCCGTCATGAAGACGTTCGACCACACCGTGGCGACCGCTTCGGGCAGCGCTGCGGCGTCGACGAGATCGACGGAGTCCGGCACGGGGAGAAGCTGGCCGGATGCGGCGACGGCCAGTTCGGCGTACCCGCCGCCGCCGAGCAGGGCGCAGACGCGGTCGCCGACGGCGACATCCGTCACGCCGTCGCCGAGTGCGGAGACGGTGCCAGAGACCTCGAGGCCGGGCCAGTCCGGCGCACCGGGCGGCGGGGGATAGGAGCCCACTCGCTGGTGCAGGTCGGCCCGATTGACCCCGGCTGCGGCGACCTCGATGAGCACTTCGCCGCGCCCAGGGACAAGGTCATCGACCTCGCCCGCTATGAGCACCTCCGGCCCACCCGGCCTGCTGATGGAAACGGCCAGCATGACCTCCACGGTACGCCCAGCCGACGGGGTTACCGTTGAACCATGCCGACCACGCCCGATCAGGGAACCACCGCAGACGTGCTTCGGGGAACCTGGGAGCTCGGGGCGACAAACGTCGTCGATTGGCTCGATGGCTCCCGGCGCGATATCGCCATCACGTTCGAGGTCGAGACCTCCGATCCGCTCACGGTGGCCGAGCGGCAGGAGTACACATCACCCGACGGCAAGGATCGGTCGGTCCTGATCGAGAGCGAGTGGGTCGACGGCGTGTTCCGGTCGAAAGGGCGCGGCATCCTGAGAACCGGTGCGACCCGCTGGCGTGTCGGCGGCGTGAGCGACGACCGCACGATCCTGGTGCTCCGCGTTGCGACGGTGCGAGGGGGGCAGGACGGCCTGCTCGTGCTCGTGCGCGCGGATGCCCAGCCAGGCGAATTGCGCAGCACGATTGCGACGCGATCGCACGATTTCGGTATCGGACCCGAGGATTTCGCGAGCCTCACCTGGCTCGACCTCTCCGCGCCCACCATGCACTGAGGGCCCGGGCCTCGTTCTGCGCTGCGTCGGCTCAGCGCCGTCGCGTGCTGCTCACTCCGTCGGGAGCTGGAGCCCCTCGAGGCCCTCGATCTCCACGGGCTGGAAGTCGGTGACGGTAGCCGGCGGGCGGGTGTCGTCGCCCGTGCTCGCGGCTGCCGGGCCGGAGGCACCCACGGCGACGCTCGCGAGGAGGGCCGCGGCGAGCACGAGGGACGCGGCAGCCGCGCTGATCGACGCATTGGAGAGCGTGAGGTCGTTGGTGAGCCGGAGACGCCGGACGGTCACCGCAATGCACACGAGGGCCGCGACGGCGATGGCGAGCGTCGCCAGCAGGGGAAGATTGACGTCCGCGAGGACGGCGGGAATGAAGTTCAACGCAACAGGCATCGCCAGTTGTTCCTTCCGGGGGTAAGGAACGG
>DAITPJ010000071.1:0-9939 GCA_036833635.1 Terrimesophilobacter sp. | reverse complement strand
GGCGACACCGTGCAGGTCATCCCGCACATCACCGACGAGATCAAGCGCCGCATGCGGCTGCAGTCCCACAACGACCCGAGCCCGGATGTCATCATCACCGAGATCGGCGGAACGGTCGGCGACATCGAGTCCCTCCCGTTCCTCGAGGCTGCCCGGCAGGTGCGCCACGAGATCGGCCGCGCCAACTGCTTCTTCGTGCACGTCTCCCTCGTGCCGTACCTCAACGCGGCGGGCGAGCAGAAGACCAAGCCGACCCAGCACTCCGTCGCCGCCCTGCGCTCGATCGGTATCCAGCCGGATGCCATCGTGTTGCGCAGCGACCGGCCCGTTCCCGAGTCGATGAACCGCAAGATCGCGCTCATGTGCGACGTCGACCCCGAGGCCGTCGTCAACTGCCCCGACGCCGAGAGCATCTACGACATCCCCGGCACCCTCCACGACCAGGGACTCGACGCCTACATCATCGAGCACTTCGGCCTGGCCGCCGGCGAGGTCGACTGGTCGGGCTGGGCCGAGCTCCTCCGCGCGGTCCACGAGCCGAAGAATCACGTGACGATCGGGCTCGTGGGCAAGTACATCGACCTTCCGGATGCCTACCTGTCGGTCACCGAGGCCCTGCGCGCGGGCGGGTTCTCACAGCAGACCGAGGTCGACATCCGCTGGATCGCCTCCGACGAGTGTGCGACGCCGGAGGGCGCAGCCAGGCTGCTCTCCGATCTCGACGGAATCTGCGTCCCCGGCGGGTTCGGGGTGCGCGGGATCGAGGGCAAGCTCGGCGCACTGCGTTTCGCACGTGAGAACGGCATCCCCGCGCTCGGGCTGTGCCTCGGCCTCCAGTGCATGGTCATCGAGTACTCGCGCAACGTTCTCGCCCTGGAGGGTGCCTCGTCGTCCGAGTTCGACCCCGACACGCTGCATCCGGTCATCGCCACGATGGCCGAGCAGGTGGAGATCATCGCCGAGGGCGACCTCGGCGGGACCATGCGCCTCGGGCTCTACCCTGCCGACCTCGCCGAGGGGTCGATCGTGCGCGGCCTCTACGGGGAGGCGACGGTCTCCGAGCGCCACCGCCACCGCTATGAGGTCAACAACGCCTACCGCGACAGGCTCACGGACGCCGGCATGATGTTCTCCGGCATGTCGCCGGACCGCAACCTCGTCGAGTACGTCGAACTTCCGCGCGAGGTGCACCCCTTCTATGTCGGGACGCAGGCGCACCCCGAACTGAGGTCGCGGCCCAACCGGGCGCATCCGCTCTTCCGCGGGCTCGTGGGCGCAGCGCTCGACCGGCAGAAGGCGAGCCGGCTCTTCGAGGTGGCGGAGCCGGAACCGGCGAGTGTCTAGCGTTCCGCTCGCCGACGAGAGGCACTCGGCGCCGGTCTCGGCGAGCGAGGCGGTCTTCGACGGCGCCGTCTGGGACGTGCGGCGTGACCGCTTCGAGCTCGACGGGTCCACGATCGTCCGCGAATACCAGGATCACCCGGGCGCCGTCGCGGTGCTCGCCGAGGACGGGGATGGACGCATCCTGCTCATCAAGCAGTACCGGCATCCGATCGGCTATCGCGACTGGGAGCTCCCGGCCGGCCTGCTCGACGTCGACGGCGAGCAGCCCGAGGCGGCTGCACGACGCGAACTCGCGGAGGAGGCCGACCTCGAAGCGCGCGACTGGGCGCTCCTGTGCGAGTTCTTCAGTTCCCCGGGCGGAAGCTCAGAACGGATCACGGTCTACCGGGCGAGCGACCTGACGGCGACCGGTCGACGATTCGACCGAACTGCGGAGGAAGCCGGGATCGAGCTGCGCTGGGTCGCGCGGGACGAGGTCGTCGAGGCGATCCTCGACGGGCGCCTCCGCAACGCCATCCTGGTCATCGCGGTGCTCCAGGCCCATGTCCGCGGCTGAGCCGGCGCTTGCGACGGCGCTCGCGCGCTACCTGCGCCATGTCGCGATCGAGCGTGGCCTCTCGACGAACACCATCGACGCCTACGGCAGGGATCTCGGCGTCTACCTCGACCTGCTCGCCGCGCGGGGCATCACGTCGCCTGCCTCGATCGACGCGGCCGACGTGACCGCGTTCGTGCACGAGCTGAGGGGCCGGTCAGAGCCGCTCTCGGCCACCTCGACGGCGAGGATGCTCTCCTCGGTACGCGGGTTCCACCGGTTCCTGCTCGAGGAGGGCCTCGTCGAACAGGATGTGACGGTCGACGCGAAACCGCCCAAGCTCGCGAGCCGCCTGCCCAAAGCGATCACCGTCGACCAGGTGGCCGCGATCCTGGCGACGGCATCCGGGGACGACGTCGCGGCGCTGCGCGACAAGGCGCTCCTCGAACTGCTCTACGCGACGGGCGCACGCGTCTCGGAGGCCGTCGACCTCAACGTCGACGACATCATCAACTCCGACGGCGATGGCGCCGCCGACGTCGTCCGCCTGTTCGGGAAGGGCGGCAAGCAGCGGATCGTGCCGCTCGGCAGCTATGCGCGGGCGGCCCTCGACGCCTATCTCGTGCGGGCACGGCCGATCCTCTCCGCGCGCGGCCCCGCGACGCCGGCCCTCCTGCTCGGCATGCGCGGCCGACGGATGTCGCGGCAGAGCGTCTGGCTCACGATCAAGGCCAGGGCGGAGCAGTCGCAGCTGGGCCTCGACATTTCGCCGCACACCTTCCGACACTCGTTCGCGACGCACCTGCTCGAGGGCGGGGCGGATGTCCGGGTCGTCCAGGAACTGCTCGGCCACTCCTCGGTCGCCACGACGCAGCTCTACACCCTCGTGACGGCGGACACGCTGAGGGACATGTACACGAGCGCGCATCCTCGAGCTCGATGAGCGTGCCGCTCAGGGCGCGCCCGGCTTGCCAAGTAGACTCGCTGCGTGACGAGTAGACGGGACGCGACGGCCGCAGAACTCGCCGGTCTCGAGACGCCGGTGCTGGGCCCCACAGGTCGACCGCTCACCGAGTTCCCGGAGCCCAAGAAGCTCAAGGGCCACGGTCCCGCGCGCATCATCGCCCTGTGCAACCAGAAGGGCGGAGTCGGCAAGACCACGACCACCATCAATCTCGGTGCGTGCCTGGCCGAGTACGGGCGAAAGGTGCTGTGCGTCGATTTCGACCCGCAGGGCGCCCTGTCCGCGGGCCTCGCTGTGCCCACCCACGACGTGCCCAACATCTACGACCTGCTCATCGGCACGGTCAAGGACCCGGCGGAGGCCGTCCAGCACACCGCGACGCCGAACCTCGATGTCATTCCCGCGAACATCGATCTCTCGGCCGCCGAGGTTCACCTCGTCAACGAGGTCGCGAGGGAGCAGATCCTCGCCCGTGTCCTGCGCAAGCTCGCCAACGACTACGACACGATCCTCATCGACTGCCAACCGTCTCTCGGCATCCTCACGGTCAACGCGCTCACGGCCAGCCACGGCGTGCTCATCCCTCTCGAGTGCGAGTACTTCGCGCTGCGCGGCGTAGCCCTGCTCGTCGAGACGATCGACAAGGTCCGGGACCGGCTCAACCCCGCGCTCGAGCTGGACGGCATCCTCGCGACGATGTACGACTCGCGCACCCTGCACTCGCGTGAGGTGCTCGAGCGCGTCGTCGAGACCTTCGGCGACAAGGTCTTCGAAACCGTCATCGCCCGCACCGTCAAATTCCCGGATGCGAGTGTCGCCGCCGCGCCGATCACCGAGTTCGCGCCGGACCACCAGGCCGCCGAGAGCTACCGCCAACTCGCGAGGGAGCTGATCGCCCGTGGCGCCGTCGCCTAGCGTCGCGGCACCCGAGGTGGAGGATCGCGGCGACACGGGCGGCTTCTCGGTCAACCTGGGCAACTTCAGCGGACCGTTCGACCTGCTCCTGAGCCTCATCGCCAAGCACGAACTCGACGTCACCGAGATCGCGCTGAGCGCCGTGACCGACGAATTCATCGCATACCTCCGTGGGCTCGACGGTCCGGAGGAACTCGACGAGGCGAGCGAGTTCCTCGTCGTGGCCGCGACGCTTCTCGACCTGAAAGTCGCCGGCCTGCTTCCGCAGGGCGAACTCGTCGATGCGGAATCCGTCGCACTCCTCGAAGCGCGCGACCTGCTCTTCGCCCGGCTTCTGCAGTACAGGGCGTTCAAGGAGGTCTCGGCCTGGTTCACTGCCGGATTCGAGGCAGAGTCGGTGCGTCATGCGCGGCAGGTGAGGCTCGAGGAGAAGTTCCGCGAGAGCACGCCCGAGCTCGTCTGGACGCTCACGGCCGAAGACTTCGCTGCACTCGCGGCCCTCGCGATGGTGCCGCGGGAACTGCCGACCGTCGGGCTCGCGCACCTGCATGCGCCGCTCGTGAGCATCCGGGAGCAGGCCGCGATCGTGGTCGCCGCGCTGCGAAGGGGCGGGCCCGTCACCTTCCGCGAGCTCGTCGCGGGGGCCGACCGGCGCGGCGTCGTGGTGGCGCGGTTCCTCGCCGTGCTCGAGCTGTACCGTGCGGATGCTGTCGCGTTCGAGCAGGTCGAGCCCTTGGGAGAGTTGAGCATCCGGTGGACAGCAGAACACTGGTCGGATGCGAGCCTCGCGACGCTCGGCGCCGAGTACGGGGGAGGCGACGATGGAAGCTGATCTCGAACGACGGCTCGAAGCGATCCTCATGGTCACCGACGAGCCGCAGAGCGTCGTGAGTCTCGCAACTGCTCTCGGCGCGCCGGTGCCTGCAGTGCGCCAGTCGATCGAGAGGCTCGTCGCCGACTACGACGGCCTCGGTGGCGAGGGCTCTGGTGGCGGGAAGACCAGCGGCGTTCGTCGCGGCTTCGAGCTGCGCGAGGTCGGCGGCGGATGGCGGGTGTACGTGCGTGGGGAGTTCGACAGCGTCGTACGCGACTTCGTGCTGACCCAGAACCCGACGAAGCTCTCCCAGGCCGCCCTCGAGACGCTCGCCGTCATCGCGTACAAGCAGCCCATCAGTCGCGGGCAGATCGCGTCGATCCGCGCGGTCAATGTCGACTCGGTCGTGCGTACCCTCGTCGGCCGTGGCCTCGTGACCGAGGCATACACCGACAGCGAGACCGGCGCCATCCACTATGAGACGACCGACCTGCTTCTCGGCCAGCTCGGCATCAACTCGCTCGACGAGCTCCCGCACATCTCGCCCCTGCTCGACGACGGTTCAGAGGGCTTCGATGGCGTCGCCTGACTCCGTGGATCAGCCAGAGGGCGTTCGGCTCCAGAAACTCATGGCCGCTGCGGGGGTCGCGTCGCGTCGCGTCTCCGAGAATCTGATCTCGGCCGGTCGGGTCGCCGTGAACGGCGAGGTCGTAACAGAACTCGGTCGGCGTGTGCAGGAGACCGATCGGGTCGCAGTCGACGGTGTCGCGATCCAGCTCGACACGACCCGGCGCTACCTCATGCTCAACAAGCCGGTCGGCATCGTGAGTTCGCTCAGCGACGAACGAGGCCGCCCCGACCTCTCTCGATTCGTTGCGAAGTACGAGGAGCGACTCTTCAACGTCGGCCGACTCGACGCGCAGACCTCCGGGCTGCTCATCCTGACCAATGACGGGGAGCTCGCCCACGTGCTCGCGCATCCGTCGTTCGGCGTCATGAAAACCTATGTCGCGAAGACGCAGGGCCGCATCACCCCGCAGACGGTGGCCAGGCTCAAGGCCGGCGTCGACCTCGAGGACGGCCCGATCGCTGCGGATGCCGCCCGCATCGTCGGGCAGGCGGGCGCGCGCGAAACAATCATCGAACTCACGCTGCACTCCGGGCGGAACCGGATCGTGAGGCGGATGCTCGAGCAGGTTGGGCATCCGGTCATCGACCTCGTGCGACGCCAGTTCGGCCCGCTTCATCTCGGGACGCTCGCGCCGGGTGAGCTGCGCGACCTGACTAAGGTGGAACTCGGCCAGCTGCTCACGATCGTGCGCGACGCGGTCGAGAGCACAGGAGCCGAGGCGCAGAAGGGCACGGATCGTGAACGGTAGCCGCGTCGTCGGCCAGGTTCGGATCGTCGGCGCCGGGCTGCTCGGCGCGAGCATCGGGCTCGGCCTGCGGTCGAAGGGCGTCGACACGATCGTGCACGATTCCTCGCCCGGTGCGCTCTCGCTCGCGATCGACTACGGCGCGGGACGCGCGGTGAAGGACACAGACGATCCGGCCCTCATCGTCGTAGCGGTTCCCCCCGACCTCACGGCCGCCGTCATCGCGCAGGAGCTCGCCGCGTTCCCTGATGCGATCGTCACGGATGTCGCGAGCGTCAAGGCGCTTCCGCTCGCCGAGCTGCGCGCATCCGGTGCCGACATCTCCCGCTATGTCGGCGGACATCCGCTCGCCGGGCGCGAGCGGGGCGGAGCCATCTCGGCGCGGGCCGACCTCTTCGTCGGGAGGCCGTGGGTCATCGCGACGGGCAATGGCGAGAGCACGGCGATGGTCGGTGTCATCGAGGATCTCGTGCTCGACCTCGATGCGATCCCCGTGCACATGACGGCGGAGGAGCACGACCGCAGCGTGGCCCTCGTCTCCCACGTGCCGCAGGTCGTCGCGAGCCTTCTCGCCAAGCAGCTCGCGGGCGGCACTGAGCGCGCCCTGTCACTCACCGGTCAGGGGCTGCGCGACACGACGCGCATCGCGGCGAGCGACCCGCAACTGTGGATCCAGATCCTCGCCGCGAACAGCGCTACGGTCGCGGATATCCTGCGAGGCTTCCGCGGCGACCTCGACGCGCTCATCGCGACGCTCGAGGCGCCCGCTCAGCCCGGGGCCAAGCGCCTGATCGCCGAGACTCTCGCGGCAGGCAACGCAGGCGTCGCCAGGCTCCCTGGCAAACACGGGCAGGATCGCCGGTTCAGCACGCTCGTCGTGCTGGTCGACGACCGGCCGGGGGAGCTCGCACGCCTCCTCGCCGAGATCGGCGCTGCCGGGATCAACCTCGAGGACCTGCGGCTCGAGCACTCGCCCGGCACCCTCGTCGGGCTCGCAGAGGTCTCTGTGCTGCCGGAAGTCGAGCCTCGATTGCTCTCGGAGCTCGAAGCCCGCGGCTGGCGGGTCGCCGAGGCGTGGCGATGACCTCGTCGCGTCTCGCGGTCGCCGTCGACGGTCCGGCCGGGAGCGGCAAGTCGAGCGTGAGCAGGGCTGCGGCGCACGAACTCGGCTTCGACTACCAAGACACCGGCGCCGCCTACCGCGCGCTGGCCTGGCTGGCGTTGCAGCGCAGTATCGACACGGGCGACCCGGATGCCGTGGTCCGCCTGCTGGACGACTTCGACTACGAGGTCGGTGTCGACCCCGATCACTACTTCGTTCGGGTGGGCGAGGACCGCGTCACTCGGGCGATCCGGGACCCCGCCGTGTCGGCGGTCGTGAGCGCCGTCGCGCGCATCCCCGTCGTGCGCGAGCATCTCACGGGGTTGTTCCGCGACCGGATCGCCCACGGTACCCGCCCTGGCATTATCACCGAGGGGCGGGACATCACGACGATCGTCGCCCCGGATGCGCCCGTGCGGGTGCTACTCACCGCGAGCGAGGCGGCGCGGCGGGCGAGGCGCGCGGGGGAATTGGTCGGGACATCCGCCGAGGCAGCCGGTGAGCAACTGAGTTCGCGCGATGCCCAGGACCTCAAGGTCGTCGACTTCATGAACGCGGCCGAGGGCGTCACGACGCTCGACTCGACCGACCTCGACTTCGGCGAGACGGTCGCCGCGCTCGTCGCCCTCATCCGCGCTGCGCAGAACACCGCTCCCTGACTTTCATCATTCAGGAGGTGATGGTACGGATGGGGCTGGTGAGGTAGAAAGCCCCACATCACCGATCTCAATCACCCCACCAGTCCCATCACCTCCTGAATAATGAAAGCCGACAGGCCCGTAGGATTGACGGGTGCCAGACGACGATGAGTTTCCAGAGCTGAACCCGGAGCTCGCCGACCGCCTTGCCGCTCTCGACGAGGAGACCGCTGCCCAGCGGGCGAGCGCTCTGCGCGCCGGCCTCGACGACTACGAGCTCGACGACGAGGACATCGGCATCCTCGACTCCGCGACCGACGATCCGGATGCGATCCACTATCTTCCCGCGCTCCCGGTGCTCGCGATCGTGGGCCGCCCGAATGTCGGCAAGTCGGCGCTCGTCAACCGCATCCTTGGTCGCCGCGAGGCCGTCGTCCAGGACACCCCCGGCGTCACCCGCGATCGCGTCAACTACCGGGCAGAGTGGAACGATCGGGACTTCACGATCGTCGACACGGGCGGCTGGGAGCCGGATGCCAAGGGGATCCATGCCGCTGTCGCCGCCCAGGCCGAGATTGCCATCGACCTCGCCGATGTCGTGCTCTTCGTCGTGGACGCCATGGTCGGTCCGACTGCGACCGATGAGCACGTCGTACGGATGCTGCGCTCGACGAACAAGCCCGTCATCCTCGTCGCCAACAAGGTCGACGATGCGCGCCAGGAGCCGGAGGCCGCGAGCCTCTGGAGTCTCGGGCTCGGGCAGCCGTGGACAGTCTCGGCCGTGCACGGCAGGGGAGTGGCCGACCTGCTCGACCACGTGCTGACGGTGCTGCCGACGGTGTCGGCGGTCGCGAAGGATCAGGTCGGCGGGCCTCGCCGGGTGGCGCTTCTCGGCAGGCCGAACGTGGGCAAGTCTTCGCTTCTCAACCGTTCGGCGGGGGAGGAGCGCGTCGTCGTCAACGAGCTCGCCGGCACGACGCGGGATCCGGTGGATGAGCAGATCGAGCTCGGCGGAAAGGTATGGACCTTCGTCGACACCGCGGGCATCCGCCGCCGCATGCACCTCGCACAGGGCGCCGACTTCTACGCATCCCTGCGCACGAGCGCAGCGCTCGAGAAGGCCGAGGTCGCGGTCGTGCTCATCGACGTCACCGAGCCGATCAGCGAGCAGGATGTTCGCATCATCGAGCTCGTGCTCGAGAGCGGCCGCGCGCTCGTCCTCGCCTTCAACAAGTGGGACCTGCTCGACGACGAGCGGCGTCGCTACCTCGAGCGCGAGATCGAGCAGGATCTCGGGCACGTCGCATGGGCGCCGCGCGTCAACATCTCCGCGAAGACCGGCCGGCACCTCGAGAAGCTCGTTCCGGCGCTCGAACTCGCGCTGCAGTCATGGGACACGCGCATTCCAACGGGCAAGTTCAACGCCCTCCTTGCCGAGCTCACGGCCGAGCATCCGCATCCGGTGCGGGGAGGAAAGCAGCCGCGCATCCTGTTCGGCACTCAGGCTTCGAGCCGTCCGCCGACGTTCGTGCTCTTCACGACTGGCTTCCTCGATCCGCAGTACCGGCGTTTCATCACGCGCCGCCTGCGCGAGCTCTATGGCTTCGAGGGCAGCCCGATCAACGTCAACATGCGGGTCCGCGAGCGTCGCAGGCGTTAGTTCACGCGGCCTTCTCGCATCGCCAACCGTCCGGCATCCGCCCCTCGTGGAGGAACGCGTGAAGCCGCTCGGTCGCATCCTGAGCGAGTTGCGCGTCCGCCTGCGGGTAGATGATCGGTTCTTCCTTCGAGTTGTGGCTGTCGAGCTTGGCGAGCAACTCGCGGCATGCGTTCTGGAGAACATCGGATGCCGTGTCGCCGGCAAGGAGAGCATCGAGGGCGTCCATGGCGTCCCAGAGTTCGCCGTGCTCCCGGACCATGACGAAGATCGGCATCGTCATGCCGGCTTCCTTGAGCGGGGGGAAGAGGAACTCCTCTTCGAGGTAGATGTGGCGGCGGAGCCCATGCATGGCGCGCTGGAGCGGTGCGGGGTCGCCGTCCCCGGTGCTCAGTGCCTTCGTGTACTCCTCGATGCCGCCGTCGATCTCCCGATGCTCACGCTCAAGCGCCTGCGCGAGTGTGCCCTCTGCCATGTCGACCTCACTTTTCGTCTCTCCCCATTGTGCTCTTCTTCGCGCGCCGAGGCCGCGGGCGGACGCGATAGGCTATCCGAGGTGATTGCCACGGGCTGTGGCGCAGCTTGGTAGCGCAC
>DAITPJ010000070.1:0-10212 GCA_036833635.1 Terrimesophilobacter sp. | reverse complement strand
TTCTCGGATCGAGCCTGTCGAGATCCAGTCCCCACCCGAGTCGAAGCGGTTTCCTCCGTCGGGATCGGCGCGACGGCCCAGCCCTCGTCGTCCGTCGCGGCAGCGGCATCCGCTTTCGCGATGAACTTGACCCGGATGCCGAGCACCTCGATGATCGCCTGCCTGAGAATCTCGCTCACGCTCTGGTCGGCCGCCTGCGGCTTCTTGAAGCTTTCGACGTCGTTCTGGCTCGCGAACGCGAGGGCCAGCACGTCATCCTTGAGTCCCATGGGCTTCGCGGTGAAGGCAACGGCCCACGCGTTGCGGTTCTTCCTGCCGACGGACTCGAGCACCTCGGCCCATGCGTCGGAGAGCTGGTGGAAGGTGACGGGCGCACCCGGAGCCTTCTCGGATTGAGCTTGCCGAAATCCGGTCTCGACAGGCTCGACCGAAGAAGTACGCGATGACGAGTCGTCGGAGGGCATGACGGGCGTCTGGGTGTGGCGGGCGTCTACGGGCGAGACGCCCGTCATGTTCTCCGACGACCCCCGCGAAACTTCCGACGACCCATCAGCCCCCTCCACCCCGACGCGACGCTCGAGGCGCTCAACGCGGGCGAGCGTCCCGCGCTCGGAGGCATCCGACGCCGGCACCAGGATCCGCGCGACCATGAGCTCGAGGTGCAGGCGCGGCGACGTGGCGCCCGTCATCTCGGTGAGCGCGGCGGCAACGACATCCGCCGTTCTGCTGAGCTCGGCCTCGCCGAAGCGCGCGGCCTGCACCGCCATCTGGTCGATCTCGTCCTGCTGGACGCCGCGCAGCACGGCAGCGGCGCCGGCGCCACCACCGTCCCCGAACGCGCCGACCACGATGAGATCGCGCAGTCGCTCGAGCAGGTCCTCGACGAAGCGCCGCGGGTCCTGGCCGGTTTGGATGACGCGGTCGACCGCCGAGAACGCGGCCGCGGCGTCCCGCGCACCGATGGCGTCGATGACCTCGCCGAGCAGCGCCGAGTGCGTGTAGCCGAGGAGAGCGACGGCCCGTTCGTACTCGATCGTGTCGCCCTCCGAGCCCGCGATGAGCTGGTCGAGGAGCGAGAGCGTGTCGCGCACCGAGCCGCCGCCCGCGCGAACGACGAGCGGCAGGACACCGGGCGCGACCGTGACCTTCTCGCTTTCGCACAGCTGTTGCACGTACTCGAGAAGCTGGGCGGGCGGCACGAGCCGGAACGGGTAGTGGTGGGTGCGCGACCGGATCGTGCCGATGACCTTCTCCGGCTCGGTCGTTGCAAAGATGAACTTGATGTGCTCCGGCGGCTCCTCCACGATCTTGAGTAGCGCGTTGAAGCCCTGGGGAGTGACCATGTGCGCCTCATCGAGGATGAAGATCTTGTACCGGTCGCGCGCAGGCGCGAACACCGCGCGCTCGCGCAGGTCCCGGGCGTCGTCGACGCCGTTGTGGCTCGCGGCGTCGATCTCGACCACGTCGAGCGACCCGCCGCCGTCACGCGACAGTTCGATGCAGCTCTGGCACTTTCCGCATGGGGTGTCGGTTGGCCCTTCGACGCAGTTGAGGCAGCGGGCCAGGATGCGCGCACTCGTCGTCTTGCCGCATCCGCGAGGCCCGCTGAAGAGGTAGGCGTGGTTGACCCTGTTGGTGCGGAGCGCCGTCATGAGCGGTTCGGTCACCTGGGACTGGCCGATCAGCTCGGCGAACGTCTCTGGCCGGTAGCGGCGATACAGGGCGGTGACCATCACCCCATCGTACTTGGCACCGGCGACGCGAACCGGGCGGGGAAGGTGACGAACGGGTCGCTGATCATCCGTCAGATAACGCTTGTTATCTGCGTGATCTGCAGTATTCTGAACTGTTTTGAATAACCCTTGAACGCTGAGGTGACTCATGTCATTGGCCCCACGAAACACCGGAACCACCGCACGCCGCAGCATTGCCGCTCGCGGAGTCGCCGTGCTTTCGGCCGCTTTCCTCGTCGGCGTGTCCGCCGTCGTCATCGCGAGCCCTGCCCACGCAGCACCGTTCACCGAAGGCGACTTCCAGTTCGACAGCACGAGCGCGACCGAGGCGACCGTGACCGGGTACACGGGAGCGGCGACCTCGATCGCGATCCCGTCGACGGTCAGTGACGGCACCAACACGTACACGGTGACTGTCATCGGCGACTCCGCGTTCAACGGCAAGGGTCTCACGAGCGCAACGATCCCCGATACCGTCACGTCGATCGACTACCGCGCATTCGGGTCGAATTCTCTCACGACCATCGTGATCCCCGACTCCGTCACCACCATCGGCGGTCACGCCTTCGAACTGAACGACCTCACGAGTCTCGTCATCCCCGACTCGGTCACCAGCATGGGGACTTACGCCTTCCAGTGGAACGACCTCACGAGCGTGACCCTGGGCCATGGACTCCCGAACGTCCCGGCCGGGACGTTCTTCGGTAGCCAGCTGACGACGATCGACATCCCCTCCAACATCACGGCCATCGGAAACGAAGCGTTCTTCAATAACGCCTTCACCACCCTGACGATCCCTGAATCCGTCACGAGCATCGGGGACTCGGCGTTCTCCGTCATGTCGACGTTGACGAGCGTCACTCTCGGAAGGGGTCTCACCTCGATCGGGGCCTACGCCTTCGCGTCGACAGGGCTCACGACCGTGTCGATTCCCTCGTCGGTCACGGACATCGGCGAACGTGCGTTTGACGCGAACGGATCCGGAATGGTGTCCGCGGTCTTCCAGGGTGCGGCTCCCTCGACCTTCTCCCCGCGAGGTCCAGGGGTCGGCTCGTTCGGCGACGTCGCGACCACCGTCTACTACTCCAGCGCCTACGCCGCAGACTTCACCCCGAGCCCGTGGAACGGCTACACCACGGCTCTCGGCGCGACCCTGACCTTCGCGCTGGCCGGACATGGTGCGGCCATCGCACCCATCGTCGTGATTCCCGGCATCACGGTTCCGACGCCGACCGATCCCGCGGCGACCGACTACGCCTTCCAGGGCTGGTTCACGACAGCATCCGGCGCCGCGCCGTACGACTTCACCGCGCCCATGGCGAGCGACGCCACCGCCTACGCGCGATGGGCGGCAACGGGTCTCGCGGCGACGGGAGCGGAGCAGGGACCGGCCATGATCGTCGGCAGCGGCGTCCTGCTCCTTGGGTTGGCTCTGGTGATCACCGCGGCCGTGACGGCACGGCGTCGTCGAGCGAAGGCCGAGTGACTCAGCGGTAGCTCACGACGGCGAGCGCCTGGCGGGCGATTTCCAGCTCCTCGTTCGTGGGAATCACGAGCACCGCGACGGGCGAGTCATCCGGTGAGATCCAGCGCGCCTCGCGCGAGGCGGACTCGTTGCGTTCGACGTCGATCCGGATGCCGAAGCCCTCGAGCCCGGCGAGCGCACCCGCTCTCACGTCGGCGTTGTTCTCGCCCACCCCGGCGGTGAACACGATCGCATCGGCCCTGCCGAGCTGTGCGAGATACGCGCCGACGTAGCCCCGGATGCGGTGCAGGTACACGTCGAAGGCGAGGGCAGCCCGCTCGTCGCCCTCGCGGGCTGCCTTCTGCACATCCCGAATGTCCCCGTGCCCGCCGAGCCCGAGGAGCCCGCTTGCGTGGTTGAGCAGTTCGTCGAGGTCGGGCACGCCGAGCCCGCCGTCCCGCAGGAGGTGAACGAGCACCCCAGGGTCGACGTCGCCGCCGCGCGTGCCCATCATGAGGCCCTCGAGCGGCGTCATGCCCATCGAGGTCTCGACCGAGCGACCACCGTCGACCGCGGTCGCCGACGCGCCATTGCCCAGGTGCAGCACGACGAGCTTCAGCTCCGCGAGGGGTCGGCCGAGCACGCGCGCGGCCTCGCGGGAGACGTACTCGAATGAGATGCCGTGGAAACCGAACCTCCGGATGCCGTATCGCTCGGCGAGGTCGGCGTCGATCGCGTAGGTACGGGCGACGGGCGACAAGGTGCGATGGAACGCGGTGTCGAAGACGGCGACCTGCGGCACTCCGGGGAACGCGGCCCTGGCTGCGACGATGCCGGCGAGGTTGGGCGGATTGTGGAGCGGTGCGAGTTCGGCGAGCGCGTCGATCTGGTGCTCGACCTCCTCAGTCACGATCGTGGGCTCGACGAACTTCTCGCCGCCGTGCACCACCCGGTGCCCCACCGCCGCGAGCGGTTCGGCGAGGTCGATGCCTTGCTCTTCGAGGCCCTCGAGCATGATCCTGAACGCCGCGGTATGGTCGGGCACGGCATCGCGTTGGTCGGTGTCGGGTGTTGATTTGGGTTCGCCTATGCGCTCGACGAGGCCGGACGCCACCACCCGCTCGCCGTCGAGCTCGATGAGCTGGTACTTGAGCGAGGACGAGCCCGAGTTGACGACGAGGACGCGGCTCATGCGCGCGCGGCCTGCGCCTGGATGGCGGTGATCGCAACCGTGTTGACGATGTCCTTCACGGTCGCCCCGCGCGAGAGGTCGTTGACCGGCAGGCGCAGCCCCTGCATGATCGGGCCGATCGCGACTGCGCCCGCGCTGCGCTGCACCGCCTTGTAGGTGTTGTTGCCGGTGTTGAGGTCGGGGAAGATGAACACCGTCGCCCGGCCGGCAACCTCGGACTCGGGCAGCTTCGCCCGCGCGACCGCCGCATCCGCCGCAGCGTCGTACTGGATCGGCCCATCGACCGGGATGCCGTCCAGCCGCGCGCGCACCATCGCGGTCGCCTCGCGAACCTTGTCGACATCCGCGCCCGTGCCCGACTCGCCCGTGGAGTAGGAGAGCATCGCAATGCGCGGCTCGATGCCGAACTGCACGGCGGTCTCGGAGGCGGAGACCGCAATGTCGGCGAGCTGCTCGGCCGTCGGGTCGGGGATGACCGCGCAGTCGCCGTAGACGAGCACGCGGTCGGCGAGCGCCATGAGGAAGACGCTCGAGACGACCGAGACCCCCTCCCTCGTCTTGATGATCTCGAAGGCGGGCCGCACGGTGTGCGCCGTCGTGTGGGCGGCACCAGAGACCATGCCGTCGGCGAGACCCAGCTGCACCATGAGTGTTCCAAAATACGAGGGATCCGTGACGGTGTCGCGGGCCCGGTCGAGGGTCACTCCCTTGTGCGCGCGCAGCCGGTGGTACTCCTCGGAGAACTTGACCCTCAGGACGTCGTCGAAGGAGCTCAGGACGGCGGCCTTCTGGATGTCGAGGCCGAGGCCGATCGCGCGCGAGCGCACCTCGATCTCCTCGCCGAGGATCGTGAGGTCGGCGATGCCACGGCTCAGCACGGTCGCGGCGGCGCGAAGTATGCGGTCGTCATCACCCTCAGGGAGCACAATGTGGCGACGGTTCGCCCGCGCCCGCTCGATGAGGCCGTACTCGAACATGAGGGGCGTGACGACGGGGGTGCGTTCGACATCGAGCAGCCCGAGCAGTTCGTCCGCGTCGACGCTTTCCTCGAACATCGCGCGGGCGGTGTCGAGCTTGCGCTGCGAATCGGCGGCCAGGCGCGGCCGAATGCGCGTGATCCGCACGGCCGTGTCGTAACTGCTGAGCTCCGTGACGATGATCGGCAGCGTGGGCCGGATGCCCTCGATGAGCCGGTCGATCGGCTCCGGCAGCTCGAACCCGCCGTTGAGCACGATGCCGGCGACCGAGGGGAACGTTCCGGAGTCGTTCGCCATGAGCACGGCGAGCAGTACCTCGGTGCGATCGCCCGGCACGACCACGACGGAGCCCTCGATGAGCCTGGGAAGCACGTTGTCCATGGCCATGGCCGCGACGACGACGCCGAGCGCCTCGCGGCTGAGCAGTTCTGGGTCACCCTTGAGGAGGGTCCCACCGGTCGCCTCCATGATGGACCGCATGGTCGGGGCCACGAGTACGGGGTTCTCCGGCACCGTCCACACCGGCACGCGGGCGCCGTCGTCTCCGGCAGGCACGACACCGCCGATCGCCGAGCGGATGTCGTCCAGGCTTTCGGGGTCGGCACGGTTGGCGATGACCGCGAGCAGGGTCGCATGCTCGTGCTGGAGCTCGGCCGTGGAAACCTCGGCGAGCTGGCGCATCGCCTCCGGGCTTCGCGCCTGCGACTGGTCGCCCGTGCGGCCTCCCAGCACGAGCACGACGGGCGCGCCCAGGTTGGCCGCGATGCGCGCGTTGTAGCCGAGCTCTGTCGGGGAACCGACATCGGTGTAATCGGAGCCGAGGATGACGATCGCGTCGCACAGCGCCTCGACCGCCTTGAAGCGTTCGACGATCGTCGCGAGGGCGGCATCCGGGTCGTTGTGCACGTCCTCGTATCCGACCCCGACGCACAGGTCGTAGTCGAGGTCGACGCCGTCATGGGCGAGCAGCAGTTCCAGCACGTAGTCGCGTTCGACACTCGAACGCGCCACGGGCCGGAAGACGCCCACGCGTTCGATCGAGCGGGTGAGGGTGTCGAGCACCCCGAGGGCGATCGTCGACTTGCCCGTGTTGCCTTCGGCGGAGGTGATGTAGATGGAGCGGGTCATGAGGCGTTGTCCCCGCCGGTGTCGTCCAGCCGAGCGGTGGCCTTGCCCGCCCAGGTCCAGTTCGCGATGTCGGGGGGATCCTCACCGTGCTCCCTCGTGTAGTCGCGAGCTGCATGCCGAGCATCCTGCATGCGCTGGCGCAACCCCGCCGCGCTCGAGGCGAGCCCCTCGGTGCGGTCGATGACGTCCATCACGAGGTGGAATCGATCGAGATCGTTCATCATGACCATGTCGAACGGCGTCGTCGTCGTGCCGTTCTCGAGGTAGCCGCGCACGTGCAGGTTGGGGTGACCGTGCCGTCGGTAGGCGAGCCGGTGGATGAGTGTCGGGTACCCATGGAAGGCGAAGATGATGGGTCGGTCCGTCGTGAAGATCGTGTCGAAATCGCGGTCGGACAGGCCGTGCGGATGCTCGCGCTCATCCTGCAGGCGCATGAGGTCGACGACGTTGACGACCCTGACCGCGAGCCCGGGCAGCTCATCGCGCAGGATCTCGGCGGCCGCAAGCACCTCGAGGGTCGGCACGTCGCCCGCGGCGGCGAGCACGACATCCGGTCCGGCGCCCGGCTTCTCGGTGCCGGCCCAATCCCAGATGCCGAGCCCCCGCGTGCAGTGCGCGACGGCTTCCTCCATCGTGAGGAACTGCGGCTGCGGCTGCTTCCCGGCGATGACGAGGTTCACGTAATCGACCGATCGCAGGCAGTGGTCCATCGTGGACAGGAGCGTGTTGGCGTCCGGCGGCAGATAGACCCGGACTACCTCGGCCTTCTTGTTGACGACGTGGTCGATGAATCCTGGATCCTGGTGACTGAACCCGTTGTGGTCCTGGCGCCACACGTGGCTCGAGAGCAGGTAGTTGAGGGAGGAGACCGACTCCCGCCACTCGACCTCGCCGGCGACCTTGAGCCACTTCGCGTGCTGGTTGAACATCGAGTCCACGATGTGGATGAAGGCCTCGTAGGAGTTGAACAGGCCATGTCGGCCCGTGAGAAGGTAACCTTCGAGCCAGCCTTCGCACTGGTGCTCGCTCAGCACCTCCATGACGCGACCGGCGCGCGCCAGGTGCTCGTCGACGGGGAGGATCTCCGCGTTCCACTGCTTGTCGGTGTGCTCGTAGACGGCAGGGGCCAGCCGGTTGGATGCCGTCTCGTCCGGGCCGAAGATCCGGAAATCGTGCGGGTTGTCGCGGATGACGTCGGCCAGCCAGGTGCCGAGGACCCTGGTCGACTCTGCGATGGTTCCTCCCGGCGTCGCGACGTCGACGCCGTAGTCGCGAAAGTCAGGGAGGCGGAGGTCGCGCCGGAGCAGCCCACCGTTCGCGTGCGGGGTTGCGCTCATCCGCAGCGGGCCTTCAGGAGCGAGCTCTGCGATGCGTGCGACGGGCGCGCCGTGCGCATCGAACAGTTCCTCGGGGCGGTAGGAACGCATCCAGTCTTCAAGGATGCGGGTGTGCTCCGGGGTGTCACGCGCGTTGGAGAGTGGCACCTGGTGGGCGCGCCAGGTGTTCTCCACCAGGACGCCGTCGATGACCGCGGGGCAGGTCCACCCCTTGGGGGTGCGCAGGATGATCATTGGCCACCGCGGCCGCTCGGTGTCGCCCGCGGCCGCGCGCGCCTTGATGTCGGCGATCTCGTTGAGGACCGTGTCGAGGGTCTGCGCCATCCGCTCGTGGACGAGGAGCGGATCCTCGCCGTCGAATCCGCCAGAGACGAGATGCGGCGTATGCCCATAACCGCGCATGAGGTCGAGCAGCTCGTCCTCGGGGATCCGGGCGAGGATCGTGGGGTTCGCGATCTTGTAGCCGTTGAGGTGCAGGATCGGCAGGACCACGCCATCCTGGAGCGGATCGATGAACTTGTTCGAATGCCAGCTCGTGGCGAGCGGCCCGGTCTCGGCCTCACCGTCGCCGATGACGGCGGCGACGAGGAGCTCCGGGTTGTCGAACGCCGCGCCGTAGGCGTGACTGAGCGCGTACCCGAGCTCACCGCCTTCGTGGATCGAACCTGGGGTCTCCGGCGCGGCATGGCTCGGGATGCCGCCGGGGAAGGAGAACTGCCGGAACAGCCTGCCCATGCCGTCCCCGGTGCGGTCGATCGTGGAGTACAACTCGGAGTATGTGCCGTCGAGCCACGCGTTCGCGACCATCCCCGGGCCGCCGTGACCCGGTCCGCACACGTAGAGCGCCGGCTGCTCGCGCTCCCGGATGATGCGGTTCAGGTGCGCATAGACGAGGTTGAGACCGGGGACGGTGCCCCAGTGGCCCAGAAGTCTCGGCTTGATGTGGTCGGCCGTGAGTGGCTCGCGCAGGAGCGGGTTCGCGAGGAGGTAGATCTGGCCGACGCTCAGGTAATTCGCCGCCCGCCACCACGCGTCGACGCGAGCCGACGTCTCGGCGTCCAGCGGAGCGGGTTCCCTCGACGACCAGGTCACCCCTCCATCCTACGGAGGCCGGGGCGCGAAGAACCCCTCGCGCACCCGCCAGAGCCCGGTTACCCTTGCTGCGTTTCCGCCCTGGGGGAGTTGGCCTGGATGGCGCCACACGAGGGGCCGCGAATAGTCTATCCGGCTCGCCGGCGCGCTTTCCGCGACTCGGGTCATCCTGCGAGTAGGCGCCGCCAGAAACCCGCAGGATGACCCGACTCATGGGATGGCCTTGCTCGCATGGATGGAGGCGGGACCCGCGGTGAGGGCGGGCCCGCACTCAGAGCAGCATTCGCTGCGGCTGCACGGTGCCGGTTACAGGAGCATCCGCAATGGTTGTTCGAGGATGCCGACGAGGTCGCGCAGGAAGCCGGCAGCGACGGCGCCGTCCATGACACGGTGGTCGACGGTGAGGGTGATCTTGAGCTTCGGCACGTCGACGAGCACGCCGTCGCGCAGGGTCGGCACCGGGCTTGCAGCACCGACCGCGAGGATGGCGGCCTCCGGCGGGTTGATGACGGCCGTGAACTGGTCGATCCCGAACATGCCGAGGTTGGAGATGCTGAACGTGCCGCCCGTCATCTCGTCGATACTGAGCTTGCCGTCGCGCGCCTTCTCGGCGAGCGCGACGGTCTCGGTCGAGATCTGGCCGAGCGACTTGCGGTCCGCGTCCCGGATGACGGGCACGAGCAGGCCCGCATCCGTCGCGACGGCGATGCCGACATTGACGCGGGCGCGCTGGATGACGCCCTGCCCCTCGGCGTCGTCGGCCCAGGATGCGTTGGCTTCAGGATGCTGGCGCAGCGCGACCGCGACGGCCCTGACGATGACATCGTTGATGCTCGCCTTGAGCCCCTGGGCCTCGAGCGCGGTATTGACCTCGGTGCGGAACGCGAGCAGTTTCTCGACATCGACGACGCTCGTGAGGAAGAAGTGCGGGACAGCCTGGCTCTCGGTGAGCCGCCGCGCCGCGACCGTGCGGAGGCGATTTGCGGGAAGGCGCACGTCCTCCCCGACCGGACCCGCAGTCGGCGCCGCAGTCGCTGGCACAGCCCGCGCGGCCGGTGCTGGACCTGCGGAGGGTGCCGCAGACGCGCCTGCCGCGATCGCGGCCTCGACGTCCGCTCGGACGATACGCCCCTGGGTCCCCGTCCCCGCTACTTTCGCGAGGTCGATGCCGTGCTCCTTCGCAATTTTGCGTGCGAGGGGGGAGGTGCGAAGTCGGCCTTGGGTGTTCGCGGGGGTCTCGACAGGCTCGACCCGAGAAGGAGCAGGCTCGACCCGAGAAGGAGCAGGC
>DAITPJ010000069.1:0-10216 GCA_036833635.1 Terrimesophilobacter sp. | reverse complement strand
TACGGCCGGCTGATCGCGTTTGCCAGTGCGCTGCCGATGATTCGCCGTCGGACGGAGGCCGATCTCAGGCGGCCCGGACTGCCGCGAGAAAAGGTCCTGGCGGCGGTGGTGCAGTTGCTCGAGAAGACGCTGATTCGTGTCGGCAACGAAGAGTACGCGCGGCAGAACGGATCGGTCGGCCTGACGACGATGAAGGATGCGCACGCCAAAAAGATCGAGGCCGCTCGCGAAGAAGGCGACCTCAAGGAGAACGGCGGCTACCACGCCGCCAAGGAGGAGCAGGGCAAGATCGAAGCCCGCATCCGCCAGCTCACGACGCTGCTGCGCTCCGCGCGCGTCGGCAACCCCCCGGATGACGGCGTCGTCGAGCCGGGGATGGTCGTGACCGCGAAGATCGGCGGGGAGAAGAGCGAGTTTCTCGTCGGCAACCGCGAGATCGCAGGCGACAGCGACCTGGACGTGTACAGCGAGCAGAGCCCGCTCGGCCTGGCCATCATCGGCCACAAGCAGGGGGATTCGGTCACCTACACCGCCCCGAACGGCAAGGAGATCACGGTCGAGCTGCTCAAGGTGAAGACCTACAGCTTCTAGACTGCGGTCTACAGTTCGACGCGGGGGTCGTAGTCGGCATCCCGCAGGTGCTCGAGTACGCTCTGCACGTGCTCAGGGCCGCGCGTCTCGAGGCTGAGCTCGAGCTCGACCTCGCCGAGAAGTGCGCCACGGCTGTGGCGTGCGTGCGAGACCTCGATGACGTTCGCGTTGGCGTCCGAGATGAGCTCGGCGATGCGGGCGAGCTGGCCCGGCCGGTCCGGCAGCTTGACCTTGAGCTTGAGAAAGCGGTCGGAGGCCACGAGGCCGAGCGAGATGACGCGCTCCATGACCTGCGGGTCGATGTTGCCACCGCTCAGGATGGCGACGGTCGTTCCGAGGTCGCGCACCTTGCCGGTCACGATCGCGGCGACCGCCACTGCCCCGGCCGGCTCGACGACGAGCTTCGCCCGCTCGAGCAGCACGAGCAGGGCCCTCGCCGTATCGTCCTCGCTGACCGTCACGATCTCGTCGACGAGCTCGCGGATGATCGCGAAGTTGAGCTGTCCCGGCTTGCTGACCGCGATGCCGTCGGCGATCGTCGGCTTGATGCGCACTTCGACGGGTTCGCCTGCCTCGAGCGACAGCGGGTATGGCGCGGAGTTCTCGACCTGCACACCGATGACCCGTATCGTGCGGCCATCGCGAGCCGCGCGCTGCTTGACCGCGCTCGCGATCCCGGAGATGAGCCCTCCCCCGCCGATGGGCACGATGACGGTCTCGAGATCCGGCACCTGGTCGAGGATCTCGAGCCCGAGCGTCCCCTGCCCCGTGATGATGTCGTGGTGGTCGAACGGTGGGATGAGGATCGCGCCCGTCGACGCCGCGAATTCGGCCGCCGCGCGCAGCGGCTCGGCAACGGTGTGCCCGCGCAGCACGACATCCGCACCGTAGCTCTTGGTGGCCTGCAGCTTCGGAAGCGCGACGCCCACCGGCATGAAGATCGTGGCCCGGATGCCGAGCTCGCGTGCGGCGAGCGCGACCCCCTGGGCGTGGTTCCCGGCCGAGGCGGCCACGACGCCGCGTTCGCGTTCCTCCGGGCTCAGCCGCGCCATCCGGTTGTACGCCCCGCGCACCTTGTAGGAGCCCGTCCGCTGAAGGTTCTCGCACTTGAGGTGCACCGGCGAGCCGAGCACCTCGGAGAGGTAGCGGGAGCTCTCCATGGGGGTCACGTTCGCAACGGCGGCGACGACCTCGCGTGCCGCCTCGAGCTCGTCGAGCGTCGGGATGGCGGACTCACTCATCGCGCAGGACGTCCCTGAGCGTCGGATGAGGATGCTCGCGCCACTCGCCGCGTGCCACGTAGTGCACGACGATGTTGAGCGTCGCGACGACGGGGACCGCGAAGAGAGCACCCGCGATGCCGGCGAGGAAACCGCCGGCCGCGACCGCGAAGACGACAGCAAGCGGGTGCACCTTGACGGCCGTGCCCATGACGAGCGGCTGGAGCACGTGGCCCTCTACCTGCTGCACGAGCAGAACGACGCCAAGCATAATGACGGCCGGCCAGATTCCGAGGTAGACGAGCGCGACGAATACGGCGATCGCGCCCGTCAGCACGGCCCCGACGACGGGGATGAACGAGCCGAGGAAGACCGCGATCGCGATCGGGATGACGAGCGGGAATCCGCCGAAGAAGAGCCCGAGGATCCAGGCTCCCAGTCCGATGCCCACCGCGTCGATGAAGGCGACGAAGATCTGCACCTTGACGAAGTCGGTGAGAGTCACCCAGCCTGCCCGGCCCGCGCCATCCGCCGCCGCCCGTGCGCGCCTCGGGAAGAGCCGAACCGTCCACTCCCAGATGCGCTTCCCGTCGATGAGGAAGAACAGCGTCGCGAAGAGCACGAGCAGGATGCCGGCGAGGAAGTGCCCGAACGACGACCCGAAGGACACCGCGCCGGAGAGCAGCCACTGGCTGTCCCGCTGGATCCCTTCCCAGCTCTGGGCGAGGTAGTCGTTGATCTGCGCCTCGGTGAGGTGCAGGGGTGACGCCAGGAGCAGCGCCTTGACCTCGTCGAAGAACTCGACGCTGCGGTCGCGCAGGTCGGGGAAGCCCCGGATGATCTGGGTGACGATGAGGTAGACGAGGCCGGTCACGATGCCGATGAGGCCGACCTCGGCAAGTGCGACCGCGAGCCACTTGGGCCACCGGTGGCGCTGCAGGAACTGCACGAACGGAACGAGGAGGGCCGCCAGCAGGATCGCAACCAGGAGCGGGATGACGATGAGCTTGAGCTGGATGACCAGGAAGACGAACAGCGCGACGACCCCGGCGATGGCGAGGACCCGCCACGACCACGCACCGGCGATGCGCATCCCGACGGGGAGGGCGCCGTCGACGGCACGCCGATTCACATCGCCGATCGGATCTCGCCTGCGGAAAATCACGCTTAAGTCTATTCGGCCCGGCATTCCGCGCCGGTCATATTCCGTGGACAGCATCCGGTCACCTGTCGGCGGGCCCCGGTAGTCTCGGAGGCGATGGTCGACTCACTCTCCGCAGCGCAGGTGCGCCGCATCGCGCTCGCCGCCCAGGGCTTCGATCGGGCGCATCCGGATGCCGTGGGCACCCGGCAGTTGAACCTCGGCATCGAGCGGCTCGGCCTCCTGCAGCTCGACTCCGTCAACGTCTTCGAGCGCAGCCACTACGTGCCGCTCTATGCGCGCCTCGGCCCCTACGACAAGGCGCTCCTCGACCGCCTCACGTTCGCCCCGCGCAGTCGCTACGTCGAATACTGGGCGCATGAGGCCGCGGTGATTCCCCGCGAATGGTGGCCGCTGTTCCGCTGGAGGATGGAGAGCTACCGGCGTGACGCCTCGCACGACCTGACGTCGTGGTCGTCGTCTCACCGCGACATCCTCGACTGGCTCCGGGCCGAGCTCGCCGAGAAGGGACCGCTCGCAGCGAGTCAGGTCGAACACGATGCGAACATCCGCTCCGGTCCGTGGTGGGGCTGGTCGGACGTCAAGACCGGCCTCGAGGTGCTGTTCCGCTGGGGCGAGGTCGTGAGCGCCGGTCGTACGAGGTTCGAGCGCGTCTACGGGCTCGCCGAGCACCTCATGCCGGCCGAACTTCTGGAGCACGAGATACCGGCGCGCGCGGCTCACAAGCGGCTCGTCGAGCACGCCGCACGCGCGCACGGCGTCGGGACGACCTCGGATCTCGCCGACTACTTCCGGCTCAAGAAGGTCGATGTGGCCGGGCTCCTGCACGAGCTCGAGGATGAAGGCCTCGTGAGGTCGGTCGCGGTCGACGGGTGGAAGGAGCGGGCCTGGCTGCACACCACCGCGCGGATTCCTCGGAGGATCGCGGCGACCGCCGTCCTCTCCCCATTCGACCCCGTCGTCTGGGAGCGCAAGCGGGCGCAGCGCGTCTTCGACTTCCACTACCGGATCGAGATCTACACCCCTGCCCCCAAGCGGGTCTTCGGCTACTACAGCCTGCCGATCCTCCTCGACGACCGCATCGTGGGCCGTGTCGACCTCAAGAGCGACCGCCAGGCCGGCGTGCTGCGCGTCCAGTCGGCGTGGCACGAGGAGGGCTCCGATGCGGCGGGCATCGCGGAACGGTTGGCTCCTCTCCTGGCGACGACGGCATCCTGGCAGGGCCTCGACTCGGTCTCCGTAGCCGCCTGGGGCGATCTGGCACCGGCCGTCGCGGGAGAGCTCGGGGTTCCGCTGCTCCCGCGCTCATGAAACCGATCCCTGATCGTACCGTCCACGAACTTTCATCCCCCAACGCAAATGCTCTCCGCGCCCGCGGCGGAATAGCACCCGCCCGCGCGAGCGTTGCACTTGAGGTGAAGGTCAGTCTCTACTCGTCGTCGTTCTGCGGCGCGTGCACCGCCACGCGGGCGGCGCTCACCGAGGCGGCGCGGCTCGTTCCGGCCGCACAGCTGACCGAGACGAACGTCGCGAGCGATCCGCAACGCGCCGAAGCCGCCGACATCCGAACGACACCGACCGTTGTCATCGCGAAAGACGACGGCACCGAGGTGTTCCGCGCCGAGGGCGTTCCCACGGTGCCGCAGGTGCTCCTCGCGCTCGCGAGAGCCCTCGAGGACACACCCGGCTAGAACTTGGTGGCGTTGTCGCGCAGTCGCTGCACGCGATCGAAGATCGGGGGGTGCGTGGCGAACATGCGAACCATGAGTCCCGGTTTCGACGGGTCGGCGAACCACATGTGGGCCATGGTCGAGTTCTGCTTGCGCATCGGCCGACCGTACTGGCCGAGCTTCTCCAGAGCGCTCGCGAGCGCCTCCGGATGCCGCGTCGTCATGGCACCCGTCGCATCCGCGAGGTACTCGCGCTGACGCGAGATCGCGGCCTGGATGAGCGAAGCCACGATCGGCGAGAGAACGAGGGCAGCGATTCCCACGATGAGCAGAATCGGATTCGAGCCCGAGTTGTTGTTGCGGCGCCCGCCACCGAACCACAGCATCCGCATGAGAATGTCGGCGATCACCCCGATCGCGACGACGAGCGCGAACACGATCGTATTGAGGCGGATGTCGAAGTTCTCGACGTGGCCCATCTCGTGCGCCATGACCCCTTCGAGCTCGCTGTCGGTCATCATGTCGAGGAGCCCGGTCGTGGCGGCGACCGAAGCCAGCTCGGGCTTTCGGCCGGTCGCGAAGGCATTCGGCGCCAGGTCGTCCACGATGTAGACCTTCGGCATCGGGAGGCCCTTCGTGATCGCAAGATTCTCAACCACGCGGTAGAGCCTGGGGTTGTCGGCCTTCTCGATCTGGCGCGCGCCGGCCATCGCGAGCGCCTCGCTGCTGCCGGCGAAGTACTGGATGAGCACGTAGATGCCCGCACCGATGATCGTTGCGATCGTGATGGTCCAGTTGCCGGGATCGAAGGGATTGCTGCTGTCGAAGGGGTTGCCGACGGTGAGGAGGTTCGCGACGAAGCCGATAACGGCGACGAGCAGCAGGAACAGCGCGATGATGAAGACGGTGTTGCGCTTGTTGCGCGCTATGGCTCTATACATGGGGCTGCTTCATGGCGTGGGGTTGGCGGGTGATTCGCGGTGAGATTTCGATACGCGCCGCATGCGGCGCTACTCAATCTTGAAGTTACAGTTGAACCTTCTTCGAAGCTTCAACTTTCACTTCAAAACTGCACGCGGGGAGGCTCCGCGATCGCGGCCGAGTCCGAGACCTCGAAGAACTCGCGCTCGGTGAAGCCGAGGCCGCGCACGAAGAGGGTGTTCGGGAAGACCTTGATCTTGGTGTTGAGCTCGCGCACGCCGCCGTTGTAGAACCGGCGCGAAGCCTGGATCTTGTCCTCGGTGTCGACCAGCTCGCCCTGCAGCTGCAGGTAGTTCTGGCTGGCCTGGAGCTGCGGATAGGCCTCCGCGACGGCGAAGATGCTCTTGAGTGCGGCCTGCATGTGGTTCTCGGCTACCGCCGCCTCGCCGGGGGTGCCCGCCGTGAGCGACTCGGCGCGGGCCTTGGTGACCGCCTCGAAGACGCCCTTCTCGTGTGCGGCGTAGCCCTTCACGGCCTCGATGAGGTTCGGGATGAGGTCGGCACGACGCTTGAGCTGAACGGTGATGTCGCTCCAGGCCTCGTCGACACGTACGTTGAGGCGGACGAGTCCGTTGTACGTCGACCACAGGTAGATCCCGATGATGACGACGAGCAGAACGATGATGCCGATGACGATGAGAAATTCCATGTGCTGAAAGCTCCTTATTGGCTGCCGTGGGGCGTAGCGCACTGCACGCTGCGCGCCGGTGGCGTGCCGCGTTCTCGTCAACTATAACGAACGTAGGCTCGCCTCCTACTGGGAATTCCCGCGCTGGGAGCGAACGTGCGGCCCACGCCCGTGAGAGTGCGCGCTACCCTTTCGGTATGTCACGGGCGACGAGCGACGGAACGTCGGCGCGGTCGCGCGGACGTCGTCGAACCGGTGATGCTGACGCTCGCGCGCAGATCGTCACCGCGGCGTCGAAAGAGTTCCTCGCCCACGGCTACGACGCGGCGTCCCTGCGCGCGATCGCCCGCAGGGCAGAGGTGGACCCGGCGCTCGTGCACCACTACTTCGCGGACAAGGCTGAGCTGTTCGCCGAGTCGGTGAGCGTTCCGATCCGGCCCGACCAGATCATCCGGGAGGTGCTGCGCGGCCCACGCGACTCCGTCGGAGTGAACCTCGTGACCGCTGCGCTCACGGCGATGGAGACGGGGAACGCACGGGCGCGAGTCATCAGCCTCATCCGCACCGCGCTCGGCCACGACTTCGCCGCGACGATGCTGCGGCAGTTCCTCGTGCGCGAGGTCATGCGCAGGATCGCGGACGAGCTGGAGGTCGACGACGGCGAGCTGCGCGCCACCGCGGTCGCCTCCCAGCTCGTCGGGCTGTTCCTGGTGCGGTACGGCGTGAGGATCGAGCCGCTCGCGAGCGCGCCGATCGCCGAGGTCGCGGCGCGCATCGGCCCGGTCATCCAGTGGCACCTCACGGGCTACCCGGAGCCTCTTGACACCCGCGTGCCCCCTGCAGAATAATTCGTCACATGGTGAATTATGCGATTCACACGGAAGAGCTCCGGGTGCGGCGCGGCAAGAAGGAGGTGCTGCACTCCGTTTCGTTCGATGTGCCCTCGGGGTCGCTCGTCGGACTTCTCGGGCCGAGCGGCTCCGGCAAGACGACGCTTATGCGCGCGATCGTGGGGGTGCAGCGCGACGTCAGCGGAACCGTGACCGTGCTCGGGCACCCCGCGGGAAGCGCGATCCTGCGGCACCGGGTCGGGTACGTCACCCAGGATGCGAGCGTCTACGGCGACCTCACAGTGCGTCAGAACCTCAACTACTTCGCCTCGATCCTTCACGCAGAGCGGGCCGACGTCGACCGCGTCATCGAGGCCACAGACCTCGCTGAACAGGCCAACCAGCTCGTAGGGTCGCTCTCCGGCGGCCAGCTCAGCCGGGCTTCGCTCGCGGCCGCCCTCCTCGGCTCCCCCGAACTCCTCGTGCTCGACGAACCCACCGTCGGGCTCGACCCCGTCCTGCGCGTCGAGCTCTGGACCCTGTTCCGCCGGCTCGCCGAAGGCGGCACGACGCTCCTCGTGTCGAGCCACGTCATGGACGAGGCGACCCGCTGCGACCGGCTCGTCCTCCTGCGCGAGGGGGAGATCCTGGCCGACGAGACGCCGGCGGGCCTCCTCGAGCGCACGGGCGCGGAGGATGCAGAAGGTGCGTTCCTCGCGCTCATCCGGCGGCATCCGAAGCACCTCGATCCGAGCAATCACCGGCCGAGCGTCGAGAGCGAGGAGGCATCATGAGCCTGCGCCGCACGCTCGCGACCACGGGCCGCGTGCTGACCCAGATCCGTCACGACCCCCGCACGATCGGGTTGCTGCTCATCGTGCCCAGCATCCTCATCGGGCTCATGGCCTGGCTGTTCACCGACACTCCGATCTTCGAGCTCGTCGGACCCGCGATGATCGCCCTCTTCCCGTTCATCATGATGTTCGTCATCACGAGCATCTCGACCCTGCGCGAGCGCCGCGGCGGAACGCTCGAGCGCCTGCTCACGCTGCCGATCAGCAAACTCGACTTCATTCTCGGATACGCGCTCGCATTCGGGCTGCTCGCGATCCTGCAGGCGTCGATCGCTGTCGGTTTCGCGGTCTGGGTGTGCGGGCTGACGATCGATGGCTCGATCTGGCTGCTGCTGGCCGTGGCTGTTGCGGATGCGGTGCTCGGCACGGCGCTCGGCCTGCTTGCGAGCGCCTTCGCACAGACCGAGTTCCAGGTCGTGCAGTTCATGCCGGCGTTCGTCTTCCCGCAGATTCTGCTCGGCGGCCTACTGCTGCCGCGGGAGGACATGCCGGATATGCTGTTCGCGATCTCCGACTGGCTTCCGCTCTCCCACGCGATCGACGCGCTCAACGCGGTCGCGCGGGACACGGAGGATGCCGGCTACGTCGGCGTGAAGCTGCTCATCATCGCGGCGTTCATCGTCGGTGCGATCGTGCTCGGCTCGATCACTCTCCGCCGACGCACGCCGTAGCCGGGGCGGGCCCCGCCCCGCCCCGCCCTGCCGCGCCCCGCCGCGGACGGCCGCACCCGGCCGCGCCTCCTCGCCCTGCCGCATCCGAGCATCCGCCCACCTTCTCCGTTGACTCGGGTCATCTTGCGACTTCCGGAGCGCCACTACCCGCAAGATGACCCGAGTCAACAGGGGGAGGCGAGCACCTGCTGCAGCCAGCGGTAGAAGCCCTGGGGAGTGCGGCCCTGCCGCAGCATCCGCTCGCCGCCCCCGCGGTCCCGCGCGACCCAGCACCGCATCCGCCCGCGCTGTCCGTTGACTCGGGTCATCTTGCGACTTCCGGGGCGCCAATACCCGCAACATGACCCGAGTCAACGAGAGGAGCGAGGAATAGGAGCCCGAAAAAGTCCTCAGGGGCGGGAGGCGAGCACCTGCTGCAGCCAGCGGTAGGAGTCCTTGGGGGTGCGAGTCTGGGTGTCGAAGTCGACGTGCACGAGGCCGAAGCGCTGGCCGAAACCTGCCGCCCACTCCCAGTTGTCCATGAGCGACCATACGAAGTACCCGCGGAGGTCGATCCCCGCCGCACCGTTCAGGGCAACCGCGAGGTGATCCGCGAGGTACTCGATCCGCTCCTGGTCGTGCACGCCCGTCTCGCTCACGACATCCGGATAGCTCGCGCCACCCTCGGTGATGTAGACGGGAGGAAGCGCCTCGCCGTACCGGGCGGCGATCTCGGCTAGCGCGACGCCGAAATACTCCGGCGCGACGGGCCAGCCGAACCCTGTCGTCGGGAACTCCGGCCAGGTCAGGATCGAGAACGGGACGTTCCGGATGACGTCGGAATCGCCATCCGGGCTCGCATCGGACTTCGGGGCCCCGGCCCGGATGCGCGTCGGCATGTAGTAGTTGAGACCGTAGAAGTCGAGCGGCTGGTGGATCGTCGCGAGGTCCTCCCCCGACACCTCCTCGAGCGCCCGGAACAGCCGGCCGGCACCGAACGGCGGTTTCGGGTAACTGCCGAGCAGCACGGGGTCCGCGAAGATCCGGTTGTGGACGAGGTCGAAGACCTTCGCGAAGAAGCGGTCGGTCGTCTTATCCCTTGCGGCGACGACGGGCGAGTGCACGTTGGTGATGCCGATCTTCCCTGCGACACCGACCGATCGCAGCGCCTGCACGGCGAGCCCGTGGCCGAGCAGCTGGTGGTGCGCGGCCGGCAGCGCGTCGAAGAGCTTCGTCGCCCCCGGCGCGTGCACCCCGAGCCCGTAGCCGTTGAGCGTGACCGTCGCGGGCTCGTTGATCGTCACCCAGGAGTCCACCCGGTCGCCGAACGCCTCGGCCGCGAGCAGGGCGTAGTCGCCGAACCGCTTGGCCGTGTCGCGCACGAGCCAGCCGCCCGAGTGCTGCAGTTCCTCCGGCGTGTCCCAGTGGAACAGGGTGACCATGGGCCGGATGCCCGCGGAGAGCAGCTCGTCCAGCAGGCGATCGTAGAAGGCGATCCCCTCACGATTCGCCCCGCCCGTGCCGCCGGGCTGGATGCGCGGCCAGGCGAGCGAGAACCGGTAGGAGTCGACGTTCAGCTCCTTCATGAGAGCGACGTCTTCGCGGTAGCGGTGGTAGTGGTCGACGGCGA
>DAITPJ010000068.1:390-10404 GCA_036833635.1 Terrimesophilobacter sp. | reverse complement strand
ATCGAGCTGTGGTGGGCTCCCGTCGGCCTCGCCTTCCTCATAGCGGCCCTCGCTCCCTACCTCTCCGCCGTCCGGGTTCTACTGGTCGGGGTCGCGAGCACGCTCGCCATGGTGGCGGCGACGGGGACGGTTCTCGTCGGCGCGCATCCGGCGTACTGGCCACCGAGCGTCCAGTTGATGCTGGGCGCCGGATCCGTCGCGGTCGCCACGGCGGCGTCGACGGTCTTCTCGCACCAGGTGGTCAAACGCACGACCGCATGGGCGGCATCCGCAACCGGCGCCGTGCTGTCGAGCGGGATGCTCGGCGAGTCGGCGAAGCGGCGCATACTGCGCGAGGAACTCGCGAGCGTCGGCGAGCGGGCCGTGCCGCTCCTGGAGCGCGTCGCGCACACCGGAGTCGTCACCCCGAACGACCGTGAGGAAGCGCGGGTGCTCGCCGAGAGCCTGCGGGCCGAACTCGTGGAACGCTCCAACCGGAGCTGGCTCGACTCTCTCGCGCGGCGGATGAATCTCACGGTCGTCGACCAGGATCACCGTGCCGACCGGATGAGCCCTGCGCAGCGGTCGGCCCTGCTTGGCCTGCTGCGAGCGGCGACGGACGGGATGACTCCGAACCCGACCCCGCTTCTCATCGAGTTGCGCGGAAAATCCGACGGGTCGACTGCGGTCGCGCTAAGTACCGACGTCACCTTCCCCGAGGGGCGCAGGCTCACACTGCTCGCCCCGCACTATGTCAGCCTGCGCGCGACGGTCGATGAGCTCGAGTGGGATCCAGGGGAGAGGTTTCACTTGCGGTTCCGGCTTCCACCGGAAAACCAGCAGCGACCGACGGCGTGAAGGCCGGAATCAGGCGCTGATCGAGTTGCCCGCCGAGCCGAGCTGCCTCGTCGACTGGGCGACACGCACCGACATGGCCGACTCGGCTACCTTGCCCCAGGCACGCGGGTCGTACTGCTTCTTGTTGCCGACACCGCCGTCGACCTTGAGTACCCCGTCGTAGTTCTTGAGCATGTAGTCGGCGATCGAGCGCGTGAAGGCGTACTGGGTATCAGTGTCGACGTTCATCTTGATGACGCCGTTGCGGACGGCGGTCGCGATCTCCTCGTCGCTCGACCCCGATCCGCCGTGGAAGACGAGGTCGAGCGGGTTGGCCGCCGTCCCGAACTTCTTCGCGATGCCGGCCTGGATCTCCTCGAGGAGCTCTGGCTTGAGCTTGACGTTTCCCGGTGCGTAGACCCCGTGAACGTTGCCGAAGGTGAGCGCGGCCATATAGCGGCCGTTCTCGCCCAGCCCGAGGGCCTCGACCATCTGGATGCCGTCGTCGACGGTCGTGTACAGGTGCTCGTTGATCTCGTGGCTCACGCCATCCTCTTCGCCGCCGACGACGCCGATCTCGACCTCGAGGATCGAGTTGATCGCCTTCATCCGAGGAAGGAGCTCCTTCGCGAGCTCGAGGTTCTCGCCGAGTGGAACGCTCGAGCCGTCCCACATGTGGGACTGGAAGATGGGTTCGCCGCCCGCTTTGACGATCGCTTCGGATGCCGCGATGAGCGGCAGGAGAAATCCGTCGACGGCGTCCTTGGCGCAATGGTCGGTGTGCAGGGCGACCGTCACAGGGTAGTTCTTGGCGACCTCCGTCGCGAACGCCGCGAAAGCAAGCGCTCCGGATGCTCGGGCCTTCACGCTCTGGCCCGCGAAGTAGTCGGCCCCTCCCGTGGTCACCTGGATGATGCCGTCGGACCCTGCCTCGGTGAGCCCCTGGAAGACCGCGTTGATCGTCTGGGAGGAGGAGACGTTGAACGCCGGGTAGGCGAAACCGTTGCTCTTGGCCTTGTCGAGCATCTCGGCATACTGGTCCGGGGTGGCGATGGGCATGAGGACTCCTTCGGCAGAACGGTGTGCTTCGAGTCTACGGCGAGCGGGCCGGCTCGGCCGGTGCACGAACTCCGCTGTGAAGCGTAGGGGCCCGCGCCAACCGGCATGATGGTACTCGTGAACAACCTGCGGCTGAGCGAGCGGCTCGTCTCCGAGATCCTCACGGTCACGGAGAGCGCGGCGATCGCGGCGCACGCCCACGTCGGTTCGGGCGACCGCGAGGCCGTCGACGGTGCTGCGGTACAGGCCATGAGGCTCGCGTTCGATCGCATCGACGTCGACGGAGTCGTCATCGTCGGTGAAGGCGTCAAGGACCACGCGCCCATGCTGTACGCCGGCGAGCGGCTGGGTTCCGGCGCGGGACCCGAAGTGGACATCGCCGTCGATCCGGTCGACGGTACCCGCCTCGCCGCCGAGAACCTTCCTGACTCTGTCGCGGTGCTCTCGGTCGCGCGTGCCGGCGCGTTCTTCGACCCGGGGCCGGTCTTCTACATGGAGAAACTCATCGGCCGGGGGACCGCGGCGACGCTCTCTCTCGTGCGCCCCCTTGAGCAGAACCTCCTAAGTCTCGCTGCCTCGCTCGACCGTCCCGTCGACTCGCTGCGGGTTGCGGTGCAGTCACGCCCGCGCAACGACCACTACGCGACGGCGGCCAGGTCAGTTGGAGCCGTCGTCGTCGACTTCCAGGACGGCGACGTCGCGCCGGCCATCCGCGCCGCGCACCCCGACGGCGACATCGATCTGCTCATCGGGATAGGCGGCGCCCCGGAGGGCGTGCTGACCGCCGCGGCGGTCCGCAGCCTCGGCGGGTTCATGCAGGCCAGGCTCGCCCCGCAGAAGCCGGAGGAGATCGCCGCGGCCACCGCGGGCGGATACTCGACCGAGCGGGTCCTCGGCCTCGACGACCTCGTCGCAGGGGATGGGTACCTGTTCTTGACCGCGGTCACCGACGGATTCGCACTTCGCGGCGTCGTCGCCGATGAGACCGGATGGACGACAGACTCCTGGGTCGTCGACCCGCGCGATGGCGTCGTGCGGATGACCCGCCGGCGCGCATCCGGAAGCGTCGACGCACGTCGGGCCGAGTAGAAGGGGCCCGTTGTGGCAGTCACACGAGAGAAGATCGACCGACGCCTCGGCCGGGCGGCCTACGACGCCGTACTGTCGTCGCAGAGCTGGATCCACCGCAAGGTGGAGAGCCTCCACATGCTCGACGGCGAAGTCGGACGACGGCGGGTCTCCGTCGACTGCACACCGCCGGCCGACGCCGGCCTCGTCCTCCATCGACCGGCCGCGATCGACCCCGACGGCTCGCGCGACCAGTTCCTCGTTCCCATCGCAATCCTCTCGAAGGTGCAGATCCGCAACCTGGACCTCGAGGATGCCGCCGGCGTGCGCCTGTCGATGGCTGAACGGTCGACCTTCGAAACGGTGGAGGTGAGCGCGATGGTCTCGAAGATCGAAGACGAGGGGCACACAGTGCATGACGCGCTGCTCACCGCACTTAATGAGATCGCCCGAAACAAGCCGGCGCTTGCCAAGGAACAGGCGGAGGCGCTGCTCTCGGGCGAGGTTGCGTTCGAAGGGTTCGACGCGCTCGCGCTCTCTGAGCCACTGCGCCGGTTCATTATGGACATGGCGGGCGGTTTCCTGCTCATCGTCGTCCTCGACAGCTCCCACCTCGGTCGGCGAAGCCTGCTCAAGTACTCCTCGCATTGGGCTCAACCGGATGCCCAGCGCAAGTCGGGCTGGTCGCTGCGCAGAAGCCTGTCGCTCTTCTTCCGACGGTGCGGGTGGTGGCCCTTCGTCTACTCCATCGACGTGACGGGGGCGGCGTTCGCGGCGAGCTATCACATCGAAATCCACATCCCCGCTGGCCTCGCCTACGACCGAATGGAGCTTCCGCGCGAGGAACGCTCCTCGAAGCGCGTCGACATCGATCAGGGCAGCATCGCCCATGGAGGTGCCCACTTCACGGCGTCGCCGGCGGAGGACGCGCGCCTCATCCTGCGCACGCCGTCATCGCAGCGCCTCGGCAGCACTTTCCTTCTCGGGCTCGTCACGGTCATCGTGTTGTTCGTGGTCACCCTGCCCTCGATTGTGGCGGTGCTCGTCGAGAACAGCGCGAGCAACCAGAGCATCGTCAGCCTGCTCCTCCTGCTGCCGGCCGGCCTCATCGCCTTCGGTAACCGCACCTGGGAGAATGCCATCGCGAGTTACGCGAATGCCGGGCTTCGCGGGTTCAGCATGCTCTTCGCCCTGTGTTACATCGTGCTCGCCTTCACGTTCTCCGTCTTCGCCGACTCCGCACAGCTCGGGACTCTCCGGCTGACGGTGTTCCTCACGGGCGTCATCGCCCTGCTGGCCTTCGGCATCCTTACCGTCGGCTATCTTCGGACCCGAAGCCGTGAACGTTTCTACCTACGGCATCCGGACCCCGAAGTCGTCGACGATTTCGACCGCATCAAGCCTCGGGCGGGACGCTTCGGGCGCTGGCTCGGTGTCGAGATCCCGGTCGTGAGGGTGACGACCATCGAGGCCGGCCTGTCGGTCTTCGCGCTCCCGGGCAAGGTCGTCGAGCGTCGCAAGGACATCCACGTGAGCTGAGGCTCAAGAATGGCCGATCTTTCGATCGCCGGCCGGTTCGCCGCACCGCGCCAGTCAATAGGGTGGGAAGCGTGAACACCGACACCGCCTCCCTCATGCTCCATCCCGACCGCAACCTCGCCATGGAGCTCGTCCGCGCGACGGAGGCGGCCGCCATCCGGGCGTGGCCGTTCATCGGGCGCGGCGACAAGATGGCGGCGGACGGCGCGGCAGTGGACGCCATGCGCAAGTTCCTGGGAACCGTCAACTTCGAAGGCGTCATCGTCATCGGCGAGGGCGAGAAGGACCACGCGCCCATGCTCTTCAACGGCGAGAAGGTCGGCAATGGGCGTGGGCCGGCGTGCGACATCGCGGTCGACCCCATCGACGGCACGTCGCTCACTGCGGCCGGGCGCCAGAACGCACTCTCGGTGATCGCCGTGTCCGACCGCGGCACGATGCTGGATGCCTCCTCGGTGTTCTACATGGACAAGATCGTCGCCGGCCCTGAGGGTCACGGCGTGCTCGACCTCGACCGACCGATCGGGGACAACATCCGGGCGCTCGCGAAAGCCCTGGGCAAGCCCGTCGGCGAGATGACGGTCGCCGTGCTCGACCGGCCCCGTCACATCCAGCTCATCGACGACATCCGGGCATCCGGCGCGGGCACCCGACTCATGCTCGATGGTGACGTCGCCGGCGGCATCAACGCGGCGCGCTACGAGACGCGTATCGACCTGTGCGTCGGCATCGGGGGCAGCCCCGAGGGCATCACGACGGCGTGCGCGATCAAGGCGCTCGGCGGCTTCATGCAGGCCCGCCTGGCGCCGGGGACCGACGACGAGCGCGAGAAGGCGAAGGATGCCGGGCTCGACCTCGACGCCGTCATGAGCGTCGACGACATGGTGAGCGGGGATAACACGTTCTTCGTCGCCACGGGGGTCACGGATGGCGGGCTCGTCGACGGCGTGCGCCGCAAAGGGCCGATCATCCGGACCGAGAGCATCGTGCTGCGGTCGCGGTCGGGCACGATCCGGCGGGTCGTCGCGGAGCACCTTGTCGCCAAGTGGCTGGGGTAGCGCGGGTCGGCCGCTGGGGAAGAAGTGTTGATCCTCCGCTCAAACATTGAGTTCGTAGTCTGACCGCTCCGCGACGCACGGCGTCGCTCCGGGTCAGCCTACGAACTCAAAACTCGCTCGCAGATCAACACTCCTTCCCCAGCGGTCGGGTTGCTCGCTGGTTGAGTAGCGCGAAGCGCGTATCGAAACCGAGCCCGCGTCATCCTCGGGAGTAGTTCGTACCTGACGGCGTGCGTACGACCAGACCCTCGTCGGCGCGCTCGCGCTTCTTCGGGGAGAGGCCCGCCGCATCCGGGAGCCCGAGCACGACCTCCGCGTACACGCTGCGGGCATCCGGATTCGCGAGCGCCGCGATCACGGGACGCCACTCGTTCGCCATCCCGTCATGGTAGAAGGTGATCGCGCGACGCGGGTGAATTTGTCACGCGCGGGTGCATTTCCGCCCGCGCGCGACGAAAACACCCGCGCTACGGCGATGGATGGCGTCAGGGACCCGGGCTGTCGGTCAGGGGAGGGATGCAGCGGCGTCAGCGTCAGCGTCGGTCGTGAGCTCGAAGGCGGTGAGCTCGCGCGGCGCCTCCTCGATGCCGGGCAGGGTTCCGAGCACCTTCGACTCGTCGAGTGCGCCGAGGCGGCGTGCGCTCGGCAGCACCTGGCGTTCGAGCGAGCCGACGAAGGTGTTGTAGTCCTTGACGCTGCGCTCGATCGAGCGGCCGAGCTTCTCGACGTGCTCCGAGAGTTTCGCGAGCCGGCCGTAGAGCTCCTTGCTCAGGTCGAAGAGCAGCTTGGCATCCTCGGTCAGCACGTTCTGCTGCCAGGAGAACGCGACGGTCTTGAGCACCGACCAAAGCGTCACGGGCGAGGCGAGGGCGACGCGCTTGCCGAAGGCGTAGTCCATGATTGCGGGGTCGGCCTCCATGGCGCTCGAGACGAGTGACTCGCTCGGAATGAACGCGATGACGAGTTCAGGGGAGGCATCGAGCCCCGCGTAGTACTCCTTGCCGGCGAGGGTGTCGATGTGCGAGCGCAGGGCCTTGACGTGCTCCTTGATGAGCCGCTCGCGCTTTGCACCCTCGTCGCCGGTCGCGGTGACCGGGATGCCGCTCGCCTCCAGGTAGGAGTTGAACGGCACCTTTGCGTCGACCGCGATGTTCTTGCCGCCCGGCAGGTGCACGACCATGTCCGGCCGGCCGGCCCCGGCATCCGAATTGATGCTCGACTGCACGTCGAAGTCGACGCGCTCGACGAGCCCGGCCGCCTGCACGACGTTGCGCAGCTGCGTCTCACCCCACACGCCGCGCGTGCTGTTGCTCTTGAGCGCGGCCGCGAGCGACTCGGCGGTGCTGCGAAGGCGCTCCTCGGATTCGGTGGCCGACTTGAGCTGCTGGCTGAGCTCGCCGTGCTGCTGGCGACGCTGGGTCTCGAGCTCGGTGACCTTGGTCTGCATGGCGCGAAGGTTCTCCTGCACGGGGGTGAGCATCTGCAGCACCTTGCTCTCGGCGCGCTCGCGCTCCTTCTGCGCCTCCTGCTCGGTGCGCTGTCTCTCGAGAATCTCCCGGTGCTGCTCCTGCAGCCCGCCGACCTGCTCTTTGAGTGCGATCGCGGTCGCCCGCACGGATGCCAGCTCGGCAGCGAGCGTAGCCTGGGCCGCCTGTTCGCCGGCTTTCAGTTCGGCAAGAGCAGTCTGGTGACGCGCCTCGAGCACGGCCGGGTCATCGCCGCCCGTCGTGGTGCGCCGCAGGCGACCGACGAGCCAGCCGATGACGGCACCGAGCATGAGGCCGGAGCCGATCCCGATGAGTAGCGCGAGCAGTGGGTCCATGTCCCCAGTGTGGCAGGCGGTGCCGACGTCGGCGGGGCGGCCCTAGCCGAGCGCCATGCTCCGGTGGGTCTCCGCCTGGGTCGCGCGCGCCTGCGCGCCGATGACCCCGACCCGCTGGCTCGTAATCTGTGCCAAGTGTGCGAGGTCGATGGCGTCGTGGCGGTTCGCGGCGTGGACCATGATGGCGGCGCAGGCCTCGGCGTCGGCGAGGGCGTTGTGGTGCTCGAAGTCCTCGAAGCCCGCAGCCATGGCAGCCACCGGCAGGCGGTACGAGTCGAGATGGTAGGTGCGGCGCGCGACCTGCAGGCTGCACAGGTAGGAGAAGTCGGGGCACTCGACGAAGCTCGCCGCACACGCGGCCCTTATGACTCCCATGTCGAATCCAGCGTTGTGGGCAACGAGCACGTCTCCCGCGGCGAAGCCGACGAGGTCGGGAAGCTGTTCGCTCCAGAGCGGCGCGTCCACGACATCCGGCGCCATGATCCCGTGGATGCGGGTGTTCCACTCGCTGAACGCGTCGTAGCCGAGCGGCGGATGGATGAGCCAGCCTGCCGTGTCGACGACCTTCCCGTCACGCACCTTGACCATGCCGACCGAGCAGGCCGAGGCGCTGTTGGAGTTGGCGGTTTCGAAATCGATGGCGGTGAAGTCGAGTCCCATGCCCGCATCGTCTCACGCCCATCCGACGGTCGGTCGCGCCACGCCCCGCGCGGGCGGATTGGGGCGTGAAACGGGTGCGAATGTCGCACCGTCGCGATTGACTGGTGTCAACGATGGGAGACCGCATGTTCCTCGGCCTGAGAACCGTCATCTATCCCGCGCCCGACCTCGCCGCCGCCAGGGAGTGGTGGATTCGGGTGCTCGGCATCGAGCCGTACTTCGACGAGCCTTTCTTCGTCGGGTTCAGCCCGGGCGGCTACGAGCTCGGCCTCAACCCGGGCGCGGACCCTGCGCTCGGTGCGCTGAGCTACTGGGGCGTTCCGGATGCGGACGCCGCCTATGCGCGTTTACTCGCGGCGGGCGCGACGCCGCTCGAGCCGATTGAGGAGGTCGGGGACGGCATCCGGCTCGGCACCGTGCGGGACCCGGTCGCCAACATCGTCGGCGTCATCGAGAACCCCGTGTTCGAACTCACGCCGGTGGAGTCGCCGGGGCCGGGCCGGTAGAGGCGCGGGCCTGCAGACGCGTCTCCATTGTGAGGCTGCCGCTCGGCGCGCCCTGGATGACATCGAGGAGTTTGCCACCGGTCAGGCGGCCGAGCTCCTGCCCGTCGAAGGTGACCGACGTCAGAGGCGGGTCGAGAAGCCGTGCGAACGAGATGTCGTTGTAGCCGACGATGCTCAGCTGCTTGGGGATCGGGATGCCGAGGGAGTGTGCGGCACCGACCACGCCGAAGGCGAGCAGATCGTCAGCGCAGACGATGGCGGTGACGCCGAGGGCCTCCCACTCCGGCCAGGTCGACAGGAAGACCTTGGAACCTTCGGCCACGCTCAGCTCGTCGGCGAAGGCGATCCCAACGACGTGCGCCTTGCGGTTCGCCAGACTCTGTTCGAGCCCCTCGCGACGTTGCACGAAGGTGTCCTTGGATCGCCGGACGTCCAGATAGGCGACCCGACGGTGACCGAGGGAGGCGAGATGCTCCGCGATCTGCTCAGACGCCCCCCGAATGTCGATATCGACGTGGTCGAGTTGCACGGTCGCGTCGGGCGAGTCGATGAGGACGGTCGGGCAGGTCGCCTGGAACAGGGCCAGAACCTCGTGTGACGGGTTGGCCAGCACGAGTCCGGCGATGTTCCCGGCCTGTGCCTCGCGCACGGTCTCGGCGTCGTAGTCAGCGCCGCGGGGGCCTACGCGCAGGTCGACGCCGTAGGTTCCGGTGAGAGCCTCGACGAGGCCGTGGAAGACATCGCCGAAGAAGGGGTTGCGGATGTCGGGGCAGACCAGGACGACCGTGGAGGGACTCCTGGTGGCGAGGCTCCGGGCGCTCTGATTCGGACGGTAATCGAGGGTAGCGATGGCTTCGAGGATCCTCGAGTGCAGCTGGTCGCTGATGCGGCCCTCGTGCCGGCCGTTGACCACGAGCGAGACGGAGGCCACCGAGCAGCCGACATACTCGGCGACATCGCGTGAGGTCACTCGTTTCATGCCTGTGGACTCGCTTTCCTTGCTGCCCGGTCGGTTGTCAATCTACGGCACTGCCGGAGGGCTCGACGGCTCAGCCGGCGAGGGCTCCTGGCCGGCTCAGCGCGAAGGATGCCAGTTCAGACCCTGTCTGGACGGCATCGATGACCTCGCTCCCGCCGATCGTCGCGGAGAGGAAGCCGGCAGCGAAGGCATCTCCTGCTCCGGTGGAGTCGAGTACCTCGGTGAGCGGAGGCACCGGAATGAACTCGGTGCCATGCTCGGTGCGGATCTCGACCGGCGCGGGACCCCTCTTGATGACGCAGATTCGACCCGTGGGTGGAACGAGTCGGTCGAGTCCGAGAAAGTCCGATTCGTCCGAGTTTGCGAAGACCACTCGAGGGGCGATCTCGTTTAGCAGCTCGAGCACCGCGTTCGTGCCGATCTCACGCAGCACGGAGACCGCGGAGACGTCGATACTCGTCGGCCGCCCACACTCGCTCATCCTCGTCATGAGTCCGACGATCGCGG
>DAITPJ010000068.1:0-380 GCA_036833635.1 Terrimesophilobacter sp. | reverse complement strand
GGTCGTGAGTCCGTACATCGGCGCGTGCAGCCATCCGACCCCATCCAGGAACTGAGGGTCGACCGCCTCGAGTTCGCTCGCCGCCGCGCGATCCGGGAACATCGTTCTCTCGCCCTCGGCGTCGACCAGCACAACGACGGTGCCAGTGCGCCCGCCTCGCTGCACTCGCACGTCGACGCCCGTTCCCTGCAGTTCCGCCAGGAGCTGATCGCCCTGGGGGTCGTTGCCGACCCGCCCGATGAAGCGCACGTTGCACCGGCGGGCGGCCGCGGCGGCCACGTTTGCCGCACTGCCGCCGCGCGAGCGGAAGACCGTCGCGGCGTTGTCGTTGCCTCGCTCGACCTTCCCCCTCGTCCAGACGACGACATCCTCGAGGAGGT
>DAITPJ010000067.1:3517-10572 GCA_036833635.1 Terrimesophilobacter sp. | reverse complement strand
CCCAGCACGCGCACTCCGAGATCATCGGCATGCAGCCCGAGGGCAACTGGATCACGCGCGCACCGAGCCTCAAGCGCAAGGCCATCCTCATGGCGAAGGTGCAGGACGAGGCCGGCCACGGCCTCTACCTCTACTCCGCGGCGCAGACCCTTGGCGTGACCCGCGACAAGATGACCGAGGACCTCATCGCGGGTCGCGCCAAGTACTCCTCGATCTTCAACTACCCGACCCCGACCTGGGCCGACATGGGTTCGATCGGCTGGCTCGTCGACGGCGCCGCGATCTGCAACCAGGTGCCGCTGTGCCGCGCATCCTTCGGCCCGTATGGGCGTGCGATGGTGCGCATCTGCAAGGAGGAGTCGTTCCACCAGAGGCAGGGCTTCGAGATCCTGCTGCATCTCTCGCGCGGCACCGCGGAGCAGCACGAGATGGCGCAGGAATCGGTGAATCGCTGGTACGCGCCCGCGCTCATGATGTTCGGTCCTCCGGATGCCGACTCGCCGAACTCCGCGCAGAGCATGGCCTGGAACATCAAGCGGTTCAGCAATGACGACCTGCGCCAGCGTTTCGTCGACATGATCGTGCCGCAGGCCGAGGTGCTCGGCCTCACGCTTCCCGACCCCGACCTGAAGTGGAACGAGGAGCGCGGCCACTACGACTACGGCGAGCTCGACTGGAACGAGTTCAGCGAGGTCTTAAAGGGGCGGGGCCCGGCCAACGCGATCCGGATCGAGCGCCGCCGCGAGGCTCACGAGGATGGCGCGTGGGTGCGCGAGGCCGCCGCAGCGTACGCGGCGCGCGAGGCCGCAACCGAGAGGCTGGCGTCATGACGTCGCCTGGCGCCGACGAGACAGAGCCCTGGCCGCTCTGGGAAGTCTTCGTGCGCTCCTCGCGCGGGCTGTCCCACCTGCACGCCGGCTCCCTTCACGCCCCCGACGCGGAGATGGCCGTGCGCAACGCGCGCGACCTCTACACGCGGCGCAACGAGGGCGTATCGATCTGGGTCGTGCGCTCCTCGGACATCACCGCATCCGACCCCGACGCCAAGGGTGCGTTCTTCGAGAGCCCGCGCGGCAAGGAGTACCGCCACGCGAGCTACTACACCGAATCCGAGGGGGTGAAGCACCTGTGAGCGACACCTCCTTCAGGATCTCGGCAGGCGAGGCTCTCACCGCCGAGGCGATCACGGCGGCGGGCGCCAAGCCAACGGAGCCGATTGCCAGGTACGCGCTCCGCCTCGGCGACGACGCGCTCATCCTCGCCCAGCGGCTCGGCTGGTGGATCGCGCGCGGCCCCGAGCTCGAGGAGGACGTCGCCCTCGGCAACATCGGGCTCGACCAGCTGGGTCACGCCCGCTCGTTCCTGAGCTACGCGGCGCTCGCCTGGGATTCGACGGAGGACCGCCTGGCGTACTTCCGCGACGAGCCGGAGTTCACGAACGCGCAGCTCTTCGAGCAGCCGAACGGCGACTTCGCGCACACGATCGCGCGGCAGTTCATCGCCGCCCACTACCAATTCGAGCTCTACCGCCGGCTCACAAGTTCTGCGGATGCGACGCTCGCCGCGATCGCCGCGAAGGCGGTCAAGGAGGTCGACTACCACCGCGATCACGCGACCCAGTGGGTCCTGCGCCTTGCGCTCGGCACGGAGGAGTCGCGTCGGCGGATGATCGCCGGCCTCGGGGTCATGTGGCCGTACGTCGACGAGCTGTTCCGGGACGATGGGCTTGTCTCGTCCCTGGACGGCATCGCGGTGCTCCCGTCGACCCTGCGCGAAGGGTTCGACCGTCTGACCGGCGAGGTCCTGGCCCGCGTCGAGCTCGAGCGCCCGGAGGGTTTCATCGCGCGCGGCGGTGGCCGTGAGGGCGTGCACACCGAGTTCCTCGGGCCGCTCCTGGCGGAGCTGCAGGTGCTCGCCCGCGCGCATCCGGAGGCGACGTGGTGATGGACACATTGATGGAGACGCTCGAGACGACCGCCCGGCCGCGGCCGACCGACGTGGCGGCCGCTCGCATCTGGGACATCGCCGCGACAGTGCTCGACCCCGAGGTGCCAGTGCTCACGATCGAGGATCTCGGAGTGCTGCGCTCCGCGGAGGTCATAGACGGTCGTGCGCACGTGACGATCACGCCGACCTACTCCGGATGCCCCGCGATGGACTCGATCCGCGACGACGTGGTGTCCGCGCTTGCCGCAGCCGGGCATCCGGATGCCACAGTCGAACTCGTGCTCTCACCGGCCTGGACAACCGACTGGATGTCGGAGGCAGGCAAGCGCAAGCTCGAGGAGTACGGGATCGCGCCGCCGTCGGGCCTGACGCCGGTGAGGCGTACCGGATCCGTCCGGGTCGTCCTCTCGGTGCCGTGCCCGCAGTGCGGTTCGCTCGACACCCGCGAAGTCTCGCGGTTCGGTTCGACGAGCTGCAAGGCGCTCTACACCTGCAACGCGTGCCAGGAGCCTTTCGACTACTTCAAGGTGCTCTAAGGTGGCGCTCGAGCCTGCGGCGCAGCGCAAGCGCGCCCGCTTTCATCCGCTCGCCGTCCGGGAGGTGCGGCGGCTGACCGAGGATTCGATCGAGGTCACCTTCGATGTGCCCGAGGAGTTCGCGGACGAGTACGACTACGCGCCGGGGCAGTACCTCGCGCTTCGGATGGACCTGAACGGCCGCGAGTTGCGCCGCAGCTACTCGATCTGCGCGGCGCCCGTTCCAGGTGAGCTGCGCGTCGCGATCAAGCGCGACCTCGGCGGCGAGTTCTCGACGTGGGCGAACGAGTCGCTCACGGCGGGCACGGTCATCGACGTCATGAGCCCGCAGGGCACGTTCACGACGAAGGTCGGGCCGGACACGGATCGCCACTACACGGCGATCGTCGCGGGATCCGGGATCACGCCGGTCATGTCGCTCGCCCGAACGATCCTCGCTGCGTCGCCCCGCACCCGTTTCAGTCTCGTGTATTCGAACCGCACGGCGCAGGATGTCATGTTCCTCGAGGAGCTTGCCGAGCTCAAGGACCGCTACCCGTCGCGGTTCGCGCTCTACCATGTGCTCACGCGGGAGCGGCGGGTTTCGGATGTCTTCTCCGGCCGGCTGGACGCGGAGCGCCTGCAGACTTTCCTCGACCATCTTGTGCGACCGCGTGACGTCGACGAGTGGTTCATCTGCGGCCCGTTCGAGCTCGTTCAGCTCGTGCGGGACACGCTCGAGGAGGCCGGTGTCGACCGCCAGCACGTGCGGTTCGAGTTGTTCACGACGGACCGGCCGGATCGGCCGGAGGGGCATCACGGCCGGCCGGTCGTCGTGGACGAGAGCGAGGGCGTGCGCACGATCAACTTCACGCTCGACGGGGTGTCGGCGACGGTGACGACGGCGCTGCACAGTCGGGAGACGGTGCTCAACGCTGCGTTGCGGGTGCGGTCGGATGTCCCGTTCGCGTGCGCAGGGGGCGTGTGCGGGACCTGCAGGGCGAAGCTCGTGTCCGGAACGGTGACGATGGACGAGAACTACGCCCTGGAGCCCGAGGAGCTCGAGCGCGGATACGTCCTGACCTGCCAGTCGCATCCGACGAGCGACGCGGTCACCGTCAACTACGACGCATAACCACTTCCGCTGGTTGAGTAGCTTCGCGAAGCGGGAATCGCCCTTTTCGCTGGTTGAGTAGCTTCGCGAAGCGGGAATCGCCCATTTCGCTGGTTGAGTAGCTCCGCGAAGCGGGAATCGCCCTTTTCGCTGGTTGAGTAGCTTCGCGAAGCGGAGCGTATCGAAACCAAAATAGGATGCAACCCATGATCGACCTGACCATCTCCGACAACGTAGCCGAGCTGACCCTCAACATCCCCGAAAAACTCAACGCCCTCGACGACTCAGCGCTGGCCGAACTCGGCAAGGCACTCCAGGAGGCTCAAGCCGCAGCCCCGCGCGCACTCCTCCTCCGCGGCGAGGGCCGCGCGTTCTGCGCCGGCCGCGACATCTCGCACGTTCACCCGGAGACGGATGACGCACTCGCCTTCCTGCGTGATTCCTTCGGCCCGGTCATGCGGGTCATGGCCGACTTCCCGGCGCCGACTTTCGCGGCCGCGCAGGGAGCCTGCCTAGGCATCGGGCTTGGCCTCCTCATCGCGACGGATGTCGTCTACGTCGCTGAGGGTGCGAAGTTGGGTTCTCCCTTCGCAAACCTCGGTGCGACCCTCGACTCCGGTGGCCACGCTCTCTTCTTCGAGCGGCTCGGTGCCCACCGCGCTCTAGACCTCATCTACACCGCCGAGCTCATGACCGGCGCAGAGGCGGTCGCCGCAGGCCTCTTCAGCCGCGCGATCCCGGATGCCGAGCTCCTCGACTTCACGCGCGCCAAGGCAGCTACAGCCGCCCAGGGCGCAACGCAGGCTTTCCTGGCAAGCAAGAACCTCATCGCTCAACTCCGCGACGACCGAGTCGGCCTCTGGTCATCCTTAGCCGAGGAGAACGCAGCCCAGGAGCGCTTGCGCACGACGGCCGACTACCGCGAAGGCTTCGCCGCTTTCCAACAAAAGCGCAGAGCCGGCTTCACCGGCGAGTGACGTAGTTCGCCGAAACCGCATCACTTATCGACAGCGCGACCTAGCCGCCTGCGGGTTCCCTAGATAGGCTTTGCTCACGAACGGGGGCGCCACGCATGACTGACTTAAGCTCTGAGGTCCCAAAGGGTCCAACGCGGCCGAAGTGGGAACAAGATGCGCGTGCATCAATTAGGACGGCGATTCGCCGCTTCACGAAGCCACTGAAGGAGATCGTCGCGCGTGACGCCAATGAAGGCGACACGCGCCTCATCATCACCGACTTCCTTTGCGAGGCACTCGGCTACGACAAGTTCGATGACTTGACCACAGAGTTTGCCGTCAGAGGAGAATTCGCCGACTACGGCATCCGAATTGACAAGCAATTAGTCGCCTTCATCGAGGTGAAGCGGGCGACTCAGAAGCTCAACATGCGCCACCTTCGACAGGTCGAAACTTACGCGGTCAAGGAAGGGTTGCAATGGATCCTCCTGACCAACGGGCACGTTTGGCAGGTCTATCACGTGTACGCGAAGACGGGCCAGCAGGTCGCGACTCACCTCGTCCTTGAGATCGACATCCTGGGAGACGAACCTACGAGTCGCAAGGTCGATGGCTTCTTTTACCTCCATCGCGCCGCCCTCAAGAGGGAGCTCATCGACGATCTTTGGAAGCGCAAGGTCGCGACCGCACCGAGGTCGCTCGCAGACATCTTGCTCAGTGAGCCGGTCCTGGACGCGCTACGGAGGGAGATCAGGCGGGCAAGCAAGTACAACCCGGAGCCGTCGGAGATCGCGAAAATACTTCGCAACGAGGTTATTCGTCCGGAATTGGTTATCGACGACGATTAGCTGACGCGTGCGCCGAATCCAACTGCGAGGATGTAATCATGGATGACATCTGGCAAAGTCTCAACAACCCGACGACCTACTTCTTGCTGATTCCACTTGTCGCGCTCGTGCTCCTGTATCTGGTCGTTCGACTCGCGGTGATGCACGCGCTTCGCGACCATGAGAAATGGTCTGAGGCTCGTCGCATCCGGGCATCCCGCACCACGTATCCGGAGGGACAGCACTACCCGCCGATCACCCCGAGTTCGAGCGAACCCTTCTAGCAGCGCTCAACGCGCCTCTCGACGACTCCGATGAGCATGGTGGGGGACTTGGTGGCTGGTCGCCACTGGGCATGGGGGTCGATCCAGGGTGGAGCCAGGACGTGGGGCGCGCCCTCGAACATCTCGATCTTCCAGCCTGAGCTTTCGATCGTTCGATGGTGGGCCCAGCAAAGTAAGACTCCATTGTCTGTATGAGTGGGGCCGTCGTTCTCGGCCGGGTCGACGTGGTGGATTTCGCACCAGGCGGCGGGGATCGTGCATCCGGGGATGACGCATCCGCCGTCGCGAGCCATGATCGCCCTCCGCTGAGTTGCGGTGAAGCAGCGCTGCGGCGATCCGAGGCCGTGGATGCTGCCGTTGGCGTCGACCGACATGAACTGGTAGCCGCCGTTGCACGCCAGGTGGCGGATGGTCGTGAGCGACATCGGCGCCTTCGCCCCGTCGATGTGGCCGCGGCCCTCTCGGGCGGCGAGATCCTCCGCGCGAACGGTCACGAGCACCGTCGGCGCCGCCCCGCCGATTTTCGGTGGCACGTCGGTGCGCGCGTAGTGGTCCACCATGGACGCGATCACGTCGTGGCGCTGCTGGTCGCGACTGCGGGGGTCAGCGGCGAGGTCGACTTCGGCCTGCTCTTCCGGGGTGCGGAACTCCGTCGTCGACCGCGGCGATAAGTAGGCGTCGAAGACGCGGTTGAGCTTCGCGGCGACCTCGGGCATGAACGCGTACCGCCCGCGGACGAGACCGTCGCTCAGAGTTCCGGCCTCAAACCCGCGACCCTTCCATGCCCGACGTTCGACGGGCTCCATGCCGTCCGGGTCGAGATACGCCTGCCAGACCATCGCCTGCTGGCGGACCTCGTCCGCCGTGCATGCCGTCGGCACCAGTTCACTCGTCCCGATCGCCGCAGCGACGAGTTCTTCCTCCGCGGCCTTGAGGCCCGCGATCGAGCAATGGCGCAACGCGGGAAGGATGCCGGCGAGGATCGCCGATGCGGCATCCGTGCCCAGCAGGCCGGACTCGAACGCATCCGCGAGCACGGGGAATCGAGGCGGGAACGAGAGCTCCCGGCCGGATGATCGCGTCTCGCTACCGAGCTTGATGCGCCTGGCGGCGGAAGCGCCGGAGATGCGCGTCACCCGCTCGACGAGTTCAACCGCGTTGCGGCAGCCCTTCCGCGCCGCGAGCCCGTCCGAGGGGCTCACGAATCCCTTCGAGCGGTGCGCGATCTCCCCGGCAGCCTCGACCCGAAGAGCGTCGACATAGCGCCCGAGATGTTCGATCGCCGCAGTGGTCTCGAGCAGCGCGTCGTCCTTGAGCGCGAACAGCTGGCGCGGGGGAGCGGTCTCGGCGAGGTTGAGCGCGATCGCCTTGAGGGCATCCGCCATCGTCGATTCATCGGTGAGGGTCACCGG
>DAITPJ010000067.1:0-3417 GCA_036833635.1 Terrimesophilobacter sp. | reverse complement strand
TTGGCTAGTCTTCGAACGTGGCAGCGATCGACCTCAACAGCGACCTCGGCGAGGGTGTTGGCGACGACACCGCGATGTTCGGCATCGTCACGAGCGCCAACGTCGCGTGCGGCGGGCATGCCGGCGACGACGAGTCGATGCGCGCGTGCGTCGCGCTCGCAATCGAGCACGGCGTGAGCCTCGGCGCGCATCCGTCGTATCCCGACCGCGAGGGGTTCGGACGCCGCGCGGTTGAGATCGACGCCAGCGAACTGCGCGACGAGATCCTGCGCCAGATCGAAGCGCTCGCGGCGATCGCCACGCGCGCCGGCACGCGCATCCGCTACCTCAAACCGCACGGCGCCCTCTACAACCGCATCGCCGTCGATCCCGTCCAGGCGGATGCCGTCGCCCTCGCAGCCAAGGACGCCGCCCTCCCGCTCCTCGGCCTCGCCGGCAGCGCGATCCACACTGCGGCCGACCGGCACGGCGTCGCGTTCTTCCGCGAGGCCTTCGCCGATCGCGCCTACCTGCCCGACAGAACCCTCGCGCCGCGCTCGACAGAAGGCGCCGTCATCACCGACCCTCTCGTGGCCGCCGAGCGCGCCGTCCGGATGGCGGTCGACGGGCGCGTGGAGACACTCGATGGCACCCTGGTCCGCGTCGAGGTCGACTCGCTGTGCGTACACGGCGACAGCCCGGGCGCCGTCGCGATGGCGGCGGCCGTGCGGGAGCGGCTCGCTGCGGCCGGGGTGGAACTGCGAGCGTTCGCCCGGCACCGAGCATGAACATCCTCCCCTTCGGCGACCGCGCGATCCTCGCCGAGTTCGACAGCCTCGAGGCGACCATGGACGCCTTCCGCATGCTCGACAGCCCGCGACTCCCGGGCGTGCTCGAGCTCGTGCCCGCGGCCCGCACCGTGCTTGTGAGCATCGACCCGGCGCGTCTTTCGCTCCGGGCAGCCGAGCAGTGGCTCATCGAGCAGATCGAAAAACAGCGGGCCGATGCACCGGGCAGCGACCGCGACCGCGCGATCCCGGATGCCGCCCCCCGCGTCACGATCCCGGTGCGCTACGACGGCCCCGACCTCGCCACCACGGCAGATCTGCTCGGCATGACCCCCGCCGAACTCGTATCCAGGCACTCCCTCGCCGAGTGGCGCTGCGCCTTCATCGGCTTCGCCCCGGGCTTCGCCTACCTCGCGGGCGGCGGCCTCCAGGTGCCCCGCCGCGCTACCTCGCGCGAGGCCGTACCCGCCGGATCGGTCGGACTCGCCGGCGAGTTCACCGGCATCTACCCGCGCAGCTCGCCCGGAGGCTGGCAGCTCATCGGGACGACCGACGCCGTGCTGTGGGACGTGGATCGCGAGCCGCCATCCCTCATCGCGCCCGGTATGTCCGTGCGCTTCGAAGTGGTCGAACCATGACGCAGATCCTCCTCCTGAGTTCCGGCCAGCTCGCACTCGTGCAGGACCGCGGCCGCCCCGGCCTCGCCCACCTCGGCGTCGGCGCGGCAGGCGCGATGGACCGCGGCGCCCTCGCCCTCGCCAATCGGCTCGTCGGCAACGATCCGGATGCCGCCGGCATCGAAATCCTCCTCGGCGGCGCGGAGCTGGAAGCGGATGCCCCTCTGTGGTTCGCGGTCGCAGGGGCCCGGGGGAATGTGACGGCCGGCGGCCGCGCGGTCGAGCCGCACACCGCGACGCGCCTGGACGCGGGAGAGCGGCTCGTGATCCCGCTCGCCGAGCGCGGCATCCGGTACTACCTGGCAGTCCGCGGCGGGATCGATTTTCCGCCTGTGCTCGGATCGCGCTCCCGCGACACGCTCGCCGAACTCGGGCCGGAGCCGCTGCGGTCTGGGGAGGTCGTCCCCGTCGGTCCAGAGCCGGCCACGCCGATCCCCACCGTCGACATCGTGCCGGTCGACGCCCCGATCGAGGGCATCGTCGTGCTTGAGCTCCGGCCGGGGCCGCGCCGCGACTGGTTCGCTGACGAATCCTGGGGCGCCCTGCTCGAGAGCGAGTGGCACGTGTCCCCGCGGTCGGACCGGCGCGGCCTACGCCTCGAAGGGCCGGCGCTCGAACGAACGGATGCGCGTGAGCTTCCGAGCGAGGGGCTCGTGCCCGGCGCCATCCAGGTGTCACCGGATGGCGCCCCCACGATCCTCGCGGCCGACCATCCGGTCACGGGCGGCTATCCGGTCATCGCGGTCGTCACGGATGCCTCGCTCGACCTGCTCGCGCAGGTGCGGCCGGGCCAGCCCATCCTGTTCCGTCTCGCGACGGGACGCTGAGCCCTCGTCTCCCAGGGTCATAGTCTGAAGGAATGGCGGAACAGCTGCAGGTGAGTCGCCTGCGCACCTACCCGGTCAAGTCCTTCGCGGGCAACGACGTGACCTCGGCGGCCGTCGAGCCGTGGGGGCTCGTCGGCGATCGCCGCTGGGCGCTCGTGGATGACGCGGGCAAGAACGTCAACGCCAGGAAGGTCCACCGACTGCTGGGCCTGAGGGCCGAGATCGTGGATGCGGACAGCATCCGGATTCTCGACCGCGCCGGCGAGTCGATCACGGTGACCGCGCCAGCGGATGCCGCGACCGTCGCCGTCGGATTCTCGGGCCTCGACCGCGCGACCCCCGCCGACGCCGCGGCGTCCGCCTGGATCAGCGAACGCATCGGCCTGCCGCTGCGCCTCGTCTGGCAGCAGGACCCGACCCTCCGCCCCATCGCCGAGAAGCACGGCGGCAAGCCGGGCGAATCGCTCTCCCTCGCAGACGATGGCCCACTTCTGCTCGTCACGGAGGCGTCGATGCGGCAGCTCAACGAATGGGTCGCCGCCGACCAGGAGCTTCCCGACCTGCCCGACCTCGACCCAGGCGACCTGAGCGGCGACGCCGGCGCTGGGAAGCCTCTCGACATCGTGCGCTTCCGCCCGAACGTCATCGTCGAGGGCGGCGAGCCGTTCGCCGAAGACGACTGGAACGACATCCGGATCGGGGACGTCACCTTCCGCAAGACCGTCCTGTGTGACCGCTGCGTCATGACGACGATCGAGCCCACGACGCTCGAGGGCGGCAAGGAGCCGATTCGCACTCTCGCCCGCCACAGGCGATGGGACGGCAAGACGTGGTTCGGCATCCGCCTCACGCCCGTCGGCGTCGCACCCGGCGGCGTAGAAACCGGCGGCGCGGCGGCCATCGCCGTCGGCGACCGGGTCGAGTTCCCGGCCTAAAGCTCCCCGAGCAGCGCGATCGGGTTCTGGATGCAGCGCGTGATGAATCCCATGAACTCGCTCGGCACGTCCCCATCGCACACCCGGTGGTCGAACACCATCGAGAGCACCATGATCTTGCGCACGACGATCTTGCCGTCGACGACCCATGGCCGATCGAGGATGCGGCCCACACCGAGCATCGCGACTTCCGGCTGGTTGATGATCGGCG
>DAITPJ010000066.1:0-10627 GCA_036833635.1 Terrimesophilobacter sp. | reverse complement strand
CACGCCCCTGCCTTCGCCGGCAAGATGGCGATCGAGGCCGTCGACCGCGCAATGCGGGGCCAGACGAGCCCGACCCCCATCTACGAAGGCGAGGATGGCGTCATCGCATGGCTGCTCGACGGCCCGGATGCGCGCTACACCGTTCCACTCCCCTCCCGAGGCGAGGCGAAGGCCGCCATTCTCGACAGCTACACGAAGGAGCACTCGGCCGAGTACCAGGCCCAGGCGCTCATCGACCTCGCCCGCAAACTGCACCACGAGCATCCGGAGCTGAACGCGGAGACGGTCGAGAGCATCGTGATCCACACGAGCCACCACACCCACTTCGTGATCGGCTCTGGCGCGAACGACCCGCAGAAGTACGACCCCTCCGCGAGCCGCGAGACTCTCGACCACTCGATCCCGTACATCTTCACCGTCGCACTCGAGGACGGCGAGTGGCATCACGAGCGCTCCTACGCGCCGGAGCGAGCGAATCGCCCCGCGACGGTCGCCCTCTGGAAGAAGGTCACGACGCAGGAGGATCCGGAGTGGACACGCCGTTACCACTCGATCGACCCGACAGAGAAGGCCTTCGGCGGACGCGTCGAGATCACCATGAAGGACGGCACGACGATCGTCGACGAGATCGCGGTCGCGGATGCCCACCCGCTCGGCGCGCGCCCCTTCGCGCGCGAGCAGTACATCCACAAGTTCCGCACCCTCGCCGAGCACGTGCTCGATGAGGAGGAGATCGATCGGTTCCTCACCCTCGTCCAGCGGCTCCCCGAACTGGGAGGGCAGGACCTCGCCGGCCTCACGGTCGTCGCGAAGCCCGGACTGCTCGCCTCCGTCCCGACCCCGGAAGGACTCTTCTGATGCTGTACACGACCGTCACCCCCGCCACCAAGCGCCAGGTGCTGCGCGAGCGCCTCGCGAGCGGCGACCTGTTGCGATTCCCCGGCGCCTTCAACCCGCTGAGTGCGAAGCTCATCCAGGACAAGGGCTTCGAGGGTGTTTACATCTCCGGCGCCGTGCTCTCCGCCGACCTCGGCTTCCCGGACATCGGCCTCACGACGCTCACCGAGGTCGCCCAGCGCGCCGGCCAGATCGTGCGGATGACCGACCTCCCGTCGATCGTGGATGCCGACACCGGCTTCGGCGAGCCGATGAACGTCGCCCGCACGGTGCAGACCCTCGAGGATGCCGGGATCGCCGGCCTGCACATCGAGGACCAGGTGAACCCCAAGCGTTGCGGTCACCTCGACGGTAAGGCCGTCGTCGACTCCGACACTGCCGTCAAGCGCATCCGTGCGGCGGTCTCGGCGCGCAGGGACCCGAACCTGCTCATCATCGCGCGCACCGACATCCGGGCGGTCGACGGGCTTGCTGCCGCGATCGACCGCGTGAAGCAGCTCGTCGACGCCGGGGCCGACGTGATCTTCCCCGAGGCGATGAAGGACCTGGGCGAGTTCGAGGCGGTGCGGGCCGCTGTCGACGTGCCGGTCCTCGCGAACATGACCGAATTCGGCAAGAGCGAGCTCTTCACGACCGAGGAGCTCGCCGGCGTCGGCATCAACATCGTCATCTACCCGGTGAGCCTCCTGCGCCTTGCGATGGGGGCCGCGGAACGGGGACTCGACACTCTCGCCGCCGCCGGTACTCTGAAACCAGTCGTGACCGAGATGCAGACGCGGGCGCGCCTGTACGAACTCCTGGACTACGAGGCCTACGGAACCTTCGATTCCGGCGTCTTCAACTTCACGCTCGAGACCAACAAGGACTGACATGACCGACCCAGACATCCACAAGGGCCTCGCCGGCGTCGTCGTCGACACGACCGCGATCTCGAAAGTCAACCCCGACACGAACTCGCTGCTGTACCGCGGGTACCCCGTGCAGGAGCTCGCCGCGAACTGCCAGTTCGAGGAGGTCGCCTACCTGCTGTGGAATGGGGAGCTCCCGAACCCGCTGCAGCTCGAGCAGTTCCAGAAGCTCGAGCGATCGATGCGCGCCCTCGAACCGCGCACCAGGCGGATCATCGACGAACTGCCGCTCACGGCGCATCCGATGGATGTCGTGCGCACCGCCGTGAGCGTCATGGGCGCGTGCGATGACGGCGGCCCTGACGGCATCCGGGACACCGATGCCGAGCGCGCGATCCACCTGTTCGCGCAGCTTCCCGCGATCGTCGCCTACGACCAGCGCCGCCGGCGCGGGCTCGAACTGGTCGAGCCGCGCGATGACCTCGCCTACTCGGCGAACTTCCTGCACATGACGTTCGGCGAAGTGCCGTCGGTCACGGTCGTGAACGCCTTCGACGTCTCGATGATCCTGTATGCCGAGCACTCCTTCAACGCCTCGACCTTCACGGCGAGGGTCGTCACGAGCACGCTCTCGGACCTGTACTCGGCGGTCACCGCGGCCATCGGCGCGCTCAAGGGGCCCCTCCACGGTGGCGCCAACGAGGCCGTCATGCACGTCTTCGACGAGATCGGATCGGCCGACAAGGCTGAGGCCTGGCTGGATTCCGCGCTCGCGAAGAAGCGCAAGATCATGGGCTTCGGTCACCGCGTCTACAAGAACGGCGACTCCCGTGTGCCCACCATGAAGGCCGCGCTCGACACGCTCGTCGCCGAGTACGACCGGCCCGACCTCGCCTCGCTCTACGACACACTTGAGAAGGCCATGGACGAGCGCAAGGGCATCAAGCCGAACCTCGACTACCCGTCGGGCCCGGCCTATCACCTCATCGGGTTCGACACGGAGCTCTTCACCCCGCTCTTCGTCATGGCGCGCATCACCGGATGGACCGCGCACATCATGGAGCAGCTCGCGTCGAACGCCCTCATCCGCCCGCTCTCCGCCTACAACGGGCCGGAGGAGAGGCACGTCGCCACCAAGTAGTCTCGTACCGTGACTGGTACCAGGGGCCGGATGCTTCGGCTCGCCGGCATCGGTCTCGTCGTCGGGTTCTTCTCCGGCCTCTTCGGGGTCGGCGGCGGGATCGTGCTCGTGCCGCTGCTCATCGTCGTCGTCGGTTTCGCACAGCGCAGGGCGAGCGGCACTTCCCTCGCGGCGGTGCTTCCGACCGCGATGGCCGGCATGATCGCGTACGCGGCCCACGGCTCGGTCGACTGGATCGCGGGCGGCCTGCTCGCGGCCGGGGCGATCGCCGGCTCCCTCGTGGGCACCTGGCTGCTCCACCGCGTGCACCAGACGGTGCTGCGCTGGATCTTCGTCTCCTTCCTCGCGCTCGTCGCCATCCGGATGTTCTTCCTCATCCCCGACAGGTCGGTTCTGCTCGACTTCACGCCGTGGGTCATCGCGGGGCTTATCGTGCTCGGCCTCGTGACCGGCCTGCTCTCCGGGCTCCTCGGAGTCGGCGGCGGAGTCTTCGTCGTGCCCATGCTCATGCTCGTCTTCGGCGTAGGGGACATCATCGCGAAGGGCACCTCGCTGCTCATGATGATTCCGACCGCGATCACCGGGACCCTGGCCAACGTGCGGCGCGGCCATTCCGACCTCAAGGCTGCGGCCATCATCGGATGCCTCTCGGTCCCCGCCTCGATCGGCGGCGCCGCGCTGGCATGGGCTGTGCCGCCCGCGCTCGGCAGCATCCTGTTCGCGCTCCTGCTCGTCTACTGCGCCATCCAGCTCGCGTGGAACGCGCTGCGGGCTCCGCGGGAACTGCCGCCCGCGCCGCCGACCTAGGCTGGAGGCATGGACAGCCTGACACTCAACGACGCGACCACCATCCCCCAGCTCGGCTTCGGGGTCTTCAAGATCGACCCCGCTGACACCGAGCGGATCGTGGGGGAAGCGCTTGAGGTCGGCTACCGGCACATCGACACGGCCGCCATCTACGGGAACGAGGAGGGAGTAGGGCGCGCGATCGCGGCATCCGGAATACCCCGCGAGGAACTCTTCATCACGACCAAACTGTGGAACGACCGCCACGGAGATGCCGCCGCCGCACTCGCCGAGAGCCTCGACAAGCTCGGGCTCGACCGGGTCGACCTCTACCTCGTACACTGGCCGGCGCCAGGGAACGACCGCTACGTCGAGGCCTGGCGCTCGCTCATCGACCTGCGCGCCCAGGGACTCACGACGAGCATCGGCGTCGCCAACTTCCTCGTGCCGCACCTCGAGCGGCTGCTCGCCGAGACGGATGTCGCACCCGCCGTCGACCAGATCGAACTGCACCCCGCGCACCAGCAGCCCGCCGTCACGCGCTTCGCGCGCGAGCAGGGCATCGCGATCGAGTCGTGGGGGCCGCTCGGGCAGGCGAAGTATCCACTGCTCGAGCTGCCGGAGATCACCGCCGCAGCGACGGCGCATGGCAGGACACCGGCCCAGGTCGTCATCCGCTGGCACCTGCAGAGCGGGTACATCGTGTTCCCGAAGACGAACCACCGGGAACGCATGGTGGAGAACTTCGACGTCTTCGACTTCGAGCTCACGGATGCCGAACTCGCCGCAATCAACGGGCTGGAGCGCGGCGGCGCGGGCCGGGTCAGCAGCGACCCGAACACCGTCAACTGAGCCCCGCCCCCTGAGGAGGTCGAAGCACGCGTCACGAAGCGGGGCTCGCTGGTCACCTCGTGTGAGCGCCCACGCCGTGGCGGAGGAACTACGGGTAGAGACGTTCGTGGGTCCAGCCGTCGATGGTGCGGTCGTAGCGCAGGCGGCGGTGCATCCGGTCCGCCCCACCGTGCCAGAACTCGATCGAGTCGGGCCGCAGGCGGTAGCCGTTCCAGCCGGCCGGGCGCGTCAAGGGTGTTCCCGGTTCTGCGAGCCTGATTGCTTCGGCCTGGAACTCGGCTGGGTCCTCGAGCGTCGCGCTCTGCTTCGAGACGGCGGACGCCGCCTGCGACAGCAACGGTCGGTCCGCCCAGATCGCGTCGGACTCCGCATCTGGGAGCAATTCGACGGCACCCGCGAGCCGCAGCTGCTGACGCGTCTCCCTCCAGTAGAGGGCGACGGCGGCCCTGGGGTTGTCCGCGAGCTGGCGGCCCTTGACGCTCTCCGAGTGCGTGGCGAACGTGACGCCCTCGGTGTCGAAGGATTTCGCGAGCACGAAACGGTTTGTGGGGATGCCGACGCGGTTGCTCGTGGCGAGCGCGATGTTGTACGGCTCGATGACGCCGAGCCGTTCGGCCGCGTCGGCCCAGGCGACGAGCAGGGGCATGGGGTCGGCCGGTGGGTGGTCGAACTCCGGTAGGTCGAGTTCGATCGTTCCTGTCACGGAGGGTCGCGATGGCATCTCAGGCCACCACGCGCTCGGGAGCTGAAGCGGCGGCATCGCGACGAGCGAGAGGGTCTTCGGTCACCCTTTCAGGCTAGCCCTGCCCGCGCAGGCGCGTCGGCGTACGGTGGGAACATGCCCAACGCCCTCGCTGACGCGCTCAGCCCCTACCTGCGCCAGCACGCAGAGAACCCAGTCGACTGGCGGCAGTGGGGGCCGGAACCGTTCGCCGATGCGGCGCGGCGCGGAGTGCCGGTCTTCGTCTCGATCGGATACGCGACGTGCCACTGGTGCCACGTCATGGCACGCGAGAGCTTCAGCGACCCGAGCATCGCGCGGACGCTCAACGAGAACTTCGTGAGCATCAAGGTCGACCGGGAGGAGCATCCGGAGGTCGACGCCGGGTACCTGACAGCCGCAGGCGCGTTCACGCAGAACCTCGGCTGGCCGCTCAACGTCTTCGTCACGCCGCAAGGGCAGGCGTTCTTCGCGGGCACGTACTGGCCCCCGGATGCCATGGCCGGGCACCCCTCCTTCCGTCAGGTTCTCGAGGGCGTGACGGATGCCTGGACCAAGCGGCGCGCGGAAGTCGAGTCGAATGCGGCCGAGGTCGCCACGGCGATCCGCGCGCACGGGGTGCGCCCGGCCGGGGAGCTTCCGGACCGCGCGACACTCGACGCGACCGTGGCGATGCTCGCCGCCCACGAGGACACCCAGTTCGGTGGGTTCGGCACCGCGCCGAAGTTCCCGGTGGCGCCGGTCATCGGGTTCCTGCTGGAGCACGGCGGGGCGGCGGCCCTCGGGCTCGCCGACCGCACGCTGACTGCGATGGCGGCATCCGGGCTTCGGGACACAGTGGAGGGCGGGTTCTTCCGCTACGCGACCCGCCGTGACTGGACCGAGCCGCACTACGAGCGCATGCTCTACGACAACGCCCAGTTGCTGCAGGATTATGCGCAGCTCGCGGTGCGCGTTCCGGATCGGGCAGCCGTCGCCCGCGAGGCGGCCGAGGGCATCGTCGCCTTCCTGCTCGGCACGATGCGCCTGCCGAAGTCAGACGGCGCACCGGGTGGTTTCGCCTCCGCCCAGAACAGCGAGAGCATCGTCGACGGCCACCTCACGGAGGGCGACTACTACGCGCTCGATGCGGTCGAGCGCGCACGGCAGGTGCCGCCGGCTCTCGATGACAAGGTGCTGACCGGGTGGAACGGGCTCGCGATCGGCGCGCTCGCATCGGCGGGCTTCCACCTCGATCGGCCCGACTGGGTCAATGCCGCCCGCGCGAGCGCCGAGGCCACCCTTGTGTCACAAATGAAGGAGTCCGGAGTTCTTGTCCGCGCGACGCTCGACGGGAAGCCTTCTGCGGCGCGGGCGACACTCGAGGACTACGGGCTGCTTGCGCGCGGGCTCCTGCATTTGGCGCAGGCGACGGGCGAGGTACGGTGGGCCGTCGAGGCGCGCCGGCTCGTGGATGCCTGCCTGGGCGACGGCGGTTTCGCCATCCCGGGCGGTGGCGATCCGGTGCTCGCCGGCTTCGGCATCGACCCGGATGTCGACCCGACCGAGGGCGCACACCCGTCCGGCACGAGCGCGCTCGCCGACGCCGCGAACATCCTGTACCTGCTCACGGGCGAGCGCGGTTACCGCACGGCGAGCGAACGAGCCATGGCTCCGCTTGCTGTTCTCGCCCTCGCCCAGCCGCTGGGATTCGGCGGCGCGCTCGCGGTCATGTCTGCGCTCGCCTCGCCGGTCGGGCAACTCGTCGTCGTGACGAGCGATCCGGATGCCGAGCTCGCCGCGTTCGCGCGCAACTGGTTCCGGCCGGGCGGCCTTGCCGCGATCCTCGACCCGACCCAGGCGACCGACTGGAGCGACCATGGTTTCGAGCTCTTCGAGGGGAGAGTCGCCAGGGAGGGACTCGCCACGGCCTACCTCTGCAGCGACTTCGTGTGCCGTCTACCCGTGACGGAAGCCGCGGACCTGCGCGCGCTCGAAGCGGAAGCCTGACACCGCTGGCAGACGCTAGACGGAGACCGTTTCGCGCTCGACGGGGGCGCCGCCGGCATCCGCCTCAGCGTCCTCGGTCTCCGGATGCGCCCTGAACCACAGGTAGGTGCCCACACACAGGGCGGCGAAGGTGAGCACGACGGCGAGCCAGATCCAGAACGGCCCCCGGATGTCGCCCCACAGCGCGCCGCTCGGCACGACGATCGTGAAGAACGCGGCAAGGGCGACGAGGTAGGTTCCGAACCACTGAAGGCGCGAGAAGCGGAAAAGGCTGCGGCCGTCGAGGAAGCCGAGCGGAAGCAGCCCGATGACGAGGGCAGAGATGCCCTCGGTCGCGATCGCCACGAACGTGTCGTCGACGAGGGCGCCACCGAAGGTGTCGGGTGCGACCACTCCGGAGAAGAAGCTGTAGGCGAGCCATCCGAGGATCGAGATCCCGAGCACCGTGCCGGCCCAGGTCAGCACGTATCGAGCCTCGTCGCGCAGCTTCGCGGAGGCGCTCAGCGAGAGGGTGAGCACGAGCCCGATGAGCAGGCCTGGGGCGAAGTCGAGGAGCCGCGAGAGCACGACGCCCAGGAGGGCGACGAGCAGGCCGAACGGCTGGAGTTCGATGACGGAGGTGATGCTCCAGCGCTTCCGGAGCACGGCGCCCGTGATGATGTTCGCGACGTAGCCGAGCACGAACATGCCGACCATGCAGGCGAGGAAGAGGCGCAGCGACGTGAGGTCGAACCCGAAACTCGGGTCGGAGAAGCTCAGGATGAGCGCCGCGAGTGTGGTGAGCGCGAGCCCGCCGACAACCGGCGTTCTGCGCAGCCGGTTCCGCACGCGCTCGAGCCAGGGCAGTTTGGGCCTTCGGATGCGCCCGAAGAGCCGCTCGTAGTTCTCGTCGAGCGTCGAGTTGAGAAGCTCGGCTGGGAGCGCGACGAGGAAGAGCAGGGCGAGGCTGCTGCCCGCCGCCGCCGCGAGCACGATCGGGTTGCCCAGCACGTCCTGGATGCTCGGCAAAGTCGCGCTGAGAGTGTTGGGGGCGACCGGATCGTCGCGATCGACCGTGGCGCCGGCACCGCTGGCGCCGGATCCGATCGGAGGAAGAGTGCCGTCGTTCACGGCAGCCGGCGGCGTGATCGCGGTCTCCTGTGCGGTTGTGACCGTGACCGGAATCTCCGAGGTTTGGGGTTCGCCCTCAAGCGGGGTGACTGTCACGACGTAGTGGTGGGCGCCGGGTTCCACGGTGTTCGGGATATGCGTGTTGAGCGTGAAGGTGCCGTCATCCCCCACCTTCGTCGTGCCGAGCGGGAGCGGGTCGGAGTGGAGTTCGCCGTTGACGGTCGACCCGGGTGGCAGACCGCTGCCGGTGAGGGTCACGTTCTGGCCAGGGGCCGGTTTGTCGTTGTCCGCGCTGAACTGCAGGAGCCAGAAGGCGAGCGTGGGCGTCTGCGTCGGTGGGGTAGCCGCAGGGGGCGCGAGCACCGTGAGGCGCAGCAGGTTGACGGGAGTGCCCGAGTTGCCTGCCTCATCGGTCTGGCCGAAGCTGAAGTTGTAGACGCCCGGGGCGAGCGTCGAGGCGACGGTGCAGGTGAACCCGCCCTCGCCGACGAACGGACTGCCCTCGACGCAGGGGACCGGCATGGAGCCGCCCCGCAGGATCTGCACCGTCGCGCCGTACTCTCCCGTGCCGGTGATGACCGGATGCGGGTTCGCGGTCGTCGCGTGGATGACGCTTCCGACAACAGTGCCGGTCGGCGTCCAGAGGTCCGGCGCGTCGGGAATGACAGTGTCGACGGTGAAGTGCAGGTAGGGGCTCATGAGCGCCGACGCGTTCAGGGCGGCGTCGGTCTGGCCGAAGTGGACGTCGTAGTCGCCATCCGGGGTCATCGGCGTCGTGAGTGCGCACGTCCAGTTGCCTGCGCCATCCACGATCGTCGGCACGATCATGCAGGAATTGCCGAGGATGTTGATCGTCGCACCCGGCTCCCCGGTGCCGGTGATCGTCGGATTCGTGTCATTCGTGACCACCGAATTGGCACCGCCGAAGACGTTGCCGATGGGTGAGGTGACGACAGGCGGAGCCGGTGGCGTGTTGTCGGTGACGCTGAAGGGCGCCGGCGTGCTCAAGGCGGAGACGTTGCCTGCGAGGTCGGTCTGGAACGCCGTGAGGGTGTGCGCCCCTGCCGGGAGCCCGTCAGGGAGCGAGCACGACCAGTATCCCGTGTAGTCGATGGGTCCGGTGTTGCAGGTCACGGACGACCCGTCCACCAGGAGGTCGAGGGTGGCGTTCTCCTCGGCGAGCCCCGATACGGCGATGCCCGGGCTGCTGTTGACGGGGCTGCTCACAGGGTCGATCGAGGGGGCGGCGGGGGCGAGCGTGTCGATGTGGAGGGTCCTGGCGGGGGAGAAGAGGGTCGTTGCGCCGTAGGTGGACTGCGCCAGGTAGGTGTAGTCGCCGTCGGGGAGCGTGCCCGATGTGCAGTTCCAGCTCAGGTTGACGACCGTGCCGCCGCAGAAGTGTGTGGCGAAGTCGGTGCTGTAGACGTCGAAGTACGACCCGTCCGAGGTTCCCGTGAACGTCGGCTGGTAGTCGTTCGTGTACAGGTCGTCGGCGGGCGAATCGACCCGTGGCCCGTCCACGACGGTGATCGAGATGGGCGTGCCAGGGGCGGAGGACTCCGGTACGGAATCCGTCGCGATCGCCCTGATGAAGTTCGTGTCGCGGGTAAGGGTGCCGGTCGGTGTCGGGCAGAACCAGACCGTCGCCGCGGGGCTCGTCGGTACGGTGCAGTACGGGGCATAGGTGATGCCATCGCTCGAGGCCTCGACGTCGATCTGCACTGCGCCGAGGTCCATGTTGCCCTGGACAGCCGGCTGGGTGCTCTGCGTGATCCATGGGTCGGGGAAGGTCTGATCGACCGTCGGCGGGTTCGGTGCCGCGAAGGCGACGTTCGTCCCGGCCGCTATCGACACCAACACGAGTGCACTGACGGCGCCGATCGCCGCTATTCTGCGCGAGATCACGGGGGCTTCTCTCTGCAAGGGGCCCGGGCTGTGGACGCGGGCGGAATGGATCACGCCGGGTGCGAGACCGGCTACACCAATGTAGCGCCGAAGAGAGTCCTTGTCAGCAAGTGGTATATCGCGATTTCAGCGCCACGTCGGCAGCCAGTAGTGGAGCTGGATGAATTCGAGCGGCACCTGCATCGCCGTCCACAGGGGGTAGAAGAACGCGCTCGCGAGCACCATGGCGACGAGGATGACCGCAACGAGCCGGATGCCGCCGAGCCTTCGCCAGGTCTCATCCGTCCGTCTGCCGAGCAGCAGACCCATCGTGTACACGAGCGCAAGGATGAGGAACGGCTCGAACACGATCGTGTAGAACTGGAACACCGTGCGGTT
>DAITPJ010000065.1:0-11000 GCA_036833635.1 Terrimesophilobacter sp. | reverse complement strand
TGGAGTTCGAGAACACCTTCATGTTCTACCTGCCGCGCATCTGCGAGCACTGCCTTAACCCCTCGTGCGTCTCCGCCTGCCCTTCGGGCGCCATGTACAAGCGCGAGGAGGACGGCATCGTGCTCGTCGACCAGGACGACTGCCGTGGCTGGCGGATGTGCGTGTCGGCCTGCCCGTACAAGAAGGTCTACTTCAACCACAAGACGAACAAGGCCGAGAAGTGCACGCTGTGCTACCCGCTCATCGAGCAGGGCAAGCCCACGATCTGCTCTGAGACCTGCGTCGGCAGGCTGCGCTACCTGGGCCTCATGCTCTACGACGCGGACCGGGTTCTCGAGGCCGCGGCCATCGAGGACGAGCACGAGCTCCTGGACGCGCAGCGCTCGGTCATGCTCGACCCCTTCGACCCCGCGGTGATCGCGCAGGCGAAGGCCGACGGCATCGCCGACGACTGGATCGAGGCCGCCCAGAACAGCCCGATCTACAAGCTCATCAGCGAGTACAAGGTCGCACTGCCGCTGCACCCCGAGTACCGCACGATGCCGATGGTCTGGTACATCCCGCCGCTCTCGCCCGTCGTCGACGTCATCTCCAACAGCGGCAATGACGGCGAGGATGTGCGCAACCTCTTCGCGGCGATCGACAAGCTCCGCATCCCGGTCGAGTACCTGGCCGGCCTCTTCACCGCGGGCGACACCGTGCCGCTCGAACAATCGCTCAGGAAGCTCGCGGCCATGCGCTCGTACATGCGCGACATCAACCTCGGTAACGAGGCCGACGAGAACATCGCCCGCGCGGTCGGTATGTCCGGCGAGGAGATGGAGGCCATGTACCGGCTCCTCGCGATCGCGAAGTACGAGGACCGCTACGTGATCCCGAAGGCCCATGTCGAATCGGCACGAGACCTCGACGACTTCGCCTGTTCACTCGACTCGGATGGCGGACCCGGGATGGGCGGTGCGCGGTCCACGGGGGACCTTCGTGCCACAGCGCGCATCCCGGGTACTCCGATCGACGCGACGGTCGAGAGTTTTCACTCGCTCACGAATCTCACCGACCCGAGCGAGCCCTCGACACCCGGTCGGCTCAATCTCCTCAACTGGAGCGGGAAGGGCATCACGAACGGCATGTTCCCGCCGGCGGCCGAAGCCGGTGGTTCGGCATGACCGTCGCGACGCCTGCCACGCGGCCGCGCGCCATGACCCCCATGACGGATGCGCAGCGCCGCATCGCGCACATGGCGGCATCGGTCCTTCTCGATTACCCCGACGTGGACCGCCGTGCCCAGTTCGACGAGGTCGCGGCCGCCGTGCCCGCGCTGCCGCTCGAGCTGGCAGGTGAATTCGACGCCTTCCTTGCTGCGGCATCCGCCCTCGACCAGCAGGAGCTCGAGGCGCATTTCACGGCCATCTTCGACCAGAAGCGCAAGTGCTGCCCGTACCTGACGTACTACACGACGGGCGACACACGAAAGCGCGGAATGGCGCTCGTGAGCTTCGTCGAGGCCTATCGAGCCGCCGGCTGGGAAGTCGAGGACGGCGAGCTGCCCGACTACCTGCCGATGGTGCTCGAGTTCTCGGCCCGCAGCGACTCCCCCATCGCACTCGAGCTGCTCGCCGCGCATCGTGACGGTATCGAGGTGCTGCGGGCGGCGCTCGAGAGCTTCGGCAGCCCGTACGCACATGTCGTCGCGGCCGTGTGCCGTTCCCTTCCCGAGCTCGACGCAGAGACCCGCGCACGGTACCAGCGTCTCGTGGACGAGGGGCCGCCCACCGAGCTCGTTGGGCTCACGTTCCTCGGCGCTCTCGCGCCGTTCACGCCGGGTGGCGCGGCACAGGAAGGAGTGAGGGCATGAACGTCGTCGACATCCTGCTTTGGATCGCATTCCCGTATGTTGCGGCCGCAAGTTTCGTGGTCGGGCACATCCTGCGTTACCGGTACGACCAGTTCGGATGGACCTCTCGTTCGAGCCAGACCTACGAAAGCACGTGGCTGCGCTGGGGTTCGCCGATGTTCCACTACGGAATCCTCGGGGTCTTCGCCGGCCACGTCGTCGGGCTGCTCATCCCGCGCGAGTGGCTCTACTTCCTCGGGATCGACGAGCACCTGTACCACCTCGGCGCCACCTGGATCGGCACGGCTGTCGCGCTCGTCACGATCGCCGGCATGGTCATCCTGCTGTCGCGCCGGGGCGCCATCCGACGCGTCGCGAGGGTCACGACCGCCATGGATGTCGTCATGTACCTCTTTCTCGCCGCCTCGATCATTCTCGGAACCATCGCCGTCGTGCAGTTCCAGGTGCTCGGGGACGGCTACGACTATCGCGGCTCGGTGTCTCCCTGGACGCGCAGTCTCCTGCTCTTCCAGCCGGATGCCTCGCTCATGACCGGGGTGCCGTTGATGTTCCAGCTGCACGTGCTGGCCTCCACCGCGCTCTTCCTCATCTGGCCGTACACTCGCCTCGTGCACGTGCTCTCGGTTCCGGTCGGCTACCTGTTCCGCCCATATGTCGTCTACCGCTCGCGCGACGCACACCTCGGTGCCCGCTCGACGCGCCGAGGTTGGGAGCGCAGCACCCGGCCAGGGACGAAGGCGGGCACGGGAACCCGGCGCGTGAAGGCCGGCCGTCGGTGAGCGAACCCATCCCAGGGGTGGTTCCCAACCCCCCACGGGCTGAACCCGAGCCCGAAGCACTGCCCGCCGGGAGGGTCGGTGCCTGGCTCGCCGCGCTCGACCCCGGGTACTTCGCCCTCGTCATGGCGACCGGGATCGTGTCGATCGGATGCCGGCTGCTCGGGTATCCGGTTCTCGCCGAGCCGCTTCTCGTGGCCACCGTCATCGGCTTTGTCGTGCTGCTCGCCGCCTATGTCACGCGCGCCATGCGGTTCCCGCGCCGCTTCCGGGCGTCGCTGCGCGCACCGTCGAGCGCCGTGGCCTACTTCACCGTCGTCGCCGGGTCGAACGTGCTCGCGACGGCGCTGCTCGCCCATGGGCTCTGGCTGGTCTCCCTGATACTCGGGCTCGGCGCCTTCCTCGTGTGGCTCGTGCTCACCTACGGGCTGTTCTCCTCGATCGTGCTCGCCGGCAACCATCCGCTCCTGCGGGAGATCACGGGTGTCTGGCTCGTCTGGGTCGTCGGCACCCAGTCGATCGCCGTACTCGCGACGGCCCTCGCACCGCAATTGCCCTGGGCCACGGGCCAGGACGCGCTCGGTGCGGCCGCCGTGCTGTTCTGGAGCGTCGGCATCGTGCTCTACTTCATCCTCGTCGTGATCATCTTCCTGAGGCTCTTCCTCATCGAGACGACGCCGCCCGAGATGGGCCCCGCCTACTGGATCCTCATGGGCGCGACCGCCATCAGCGTGCGTGCCGCCGCCGGCATCCTCATGCTCGAGGCCGCCTCTCCCACGACGCTCCTGACCGAGCTGCGGCCCTTCGTTTCCGGCGCCGGCGTCGTCCTGTGGTCCTTCGGCAGCTGGTTCATCCCGGCACTCGTGCTGTTCGGCCTGTGGCGGTACTTCGTGCGGCGGTACCCCTGGAGCTACGAGCCGAAGCTCTGGAGCGTCGTCTTCCCGCTCGGGATGTACGCGGTAGCCTCCGTGACCCTGGGGCGGGCGATCGATTTCGAGTTCATGCGCCAGCTCGCCGCCGTCTGGGTCTGGTTCGGCGTCGCCGCCTGGGCGATCGTGACGCTCCTTCTCGCCCTGGCGTTCACGCAGTCGCTCCGCCGCCGCGCCTGAGTCGCGCGGCTAGAGTGGAATCGTGGCGCGCAGCGACTTCGACCAGCTGTACCAGGACCTGCTCCTCGATCACTCGAGGGAGCGCCACGGCTACGGGCTGGAGCCGGACCCTGCCGCCGAATCCCACGGTCTGAACACCAGTTGCGGCGACGAGATCACCCTGCGCATCCACGCCGGGAGCGGCGGCATCGAGGCGATCAGCTGGACCGGCCAGGGGTGCGCGATCTCCCAGGCATCTGCCTCCATGCTCAGTGACATCGTTCATGGCCTCTCCGCGGCCGAGTCCGCGGAGAGGGTGGGAGCGTTTCGCGCCATGCTCCAGTCACGAGGCGAGGACGAGGGATCCGAGGATCTCCTGGGCGATGCCGTCGCGCTGAGCGGAGTGGCCATGTACCCGGCGCGCATCAAGTGCGCGATGCTCGCGTGGACAGCCTTCGAGGATGGGCTCACGCGCGTCACCCTGTGATGACCGCCGGGGGAGGGCCCTCGGACAGGCCGCGTCGATAGAATGGCGCAGTGCCACATGCGGTCGCAGATCTCCGTCATGACTTCCCTGCGCTCGACCGCACCGTCAACGATCATCCGCTCATCTACCTCGACTCCGCGGCCACGAGCCAGAAGCCGAGGAGCGTGCTCGCTGCCGAGCGCGACGTCTACGAGCATCACAACGGGGCTGTGCACCGCGGCGCCCACACCCTCGCCTCCGAGGCGACCACGCTGTTCGAGGACGCCAGGTCGCGCGTGGCCTCCTTCATCGGCGCCGACGCATCCGAGGTCGTCTTCACGCGGAACGCCACGGAATCGATCAACCTGGTCGCGTACGCGTTCTCGAACGCGACCGCGGGTCGGGGCGGAGCAGCATCAGAGCGATTCCGCTTGGGTGAGGGTGACGAGATTCTCGTCACGGAGCTCGAGCACCACGCGAATCTCGTCCCATGGCAGGAACTCGCCGCCCGCACAGGGGCGACGCTCCGTCACCTCGGAATCGACGACGACGGGTCGATGCAATTGGACCCCGTGCGGATGTCCGACGCCGCCGCGATGATCGGCCCCCGCACGAAGGTGGTCGCGTTCGCGCACGCCTCCAACGTTCTCGGATCGATCGCTCCCGTCGCCGAACTGGTCTCGATGGCCAGGGCGGTGGGGGCGCTCGTGCTCCTCGACGCCTGCCAGTCGATCCCGCACCAGGCGATCGATGTCTCCGCCCTCGATGTCGACTTCGCCGCATTCAGCGGCCACAAGATGCTCGGTCCGCTGGGGATCGGAGTGCTCTACGGGCGACGCGAGCTCCTGGACTCGATGCCGCCATTCCTCACGGGCGGTTCCATGATCACGACCGTGACGATGGAGGCGGCGGAGTACCTCCCCGCGCCGGTGAGGTTCGAAGCCGGAACCCAGCCCGTCGCTCAGGCCGTCGGTCTCGCTGCGGCCGCCGACTACCTCGACGGGATCGGCATGGACAACGTGCACGAGCGCGATGCACGGCTCGGGCAGCTGTTGGCGACCGGTCTCGCCGGCGTCGCGGGCATCCGCCTGCTCGGGCCGCCGCCGGGTTCGCCGCGCATCGGGCTCGCGAGCTTCGTGATCGACGGCGTCCATCCGCACGACGTCGCGCAGTACCTCGACGGCTTCGGCATCGCTGTGCGCGCGGGCCACCACTGCGCCCAGCCTTTGCATCGACGGCTTGGGATCCCCGCGTCCACTCGGGCGAGCACCTCCGTCTACACGACGGACGAGGAGATCGATGCCTTCCTGGATGCGGTGAAGGGCGTTCGGGCGTTCTTCCGCGCGTGATCCGGATGCGGCTCAGTCGTGGCCGGCCGGCTCGTCGACACCGTCTGCGGCCTGCCGCGCCAGCACGAAGTGCAGGTCGGTCCTTTCGTCACCCCCGGTTCTCGAATAGACACGGCTCATCGTCCTGGCGTGTCACCGCCGCGGCTGGTTAGGCTGACCTCGTCACCGTGCAAGCGGAGACAGACTCCCGCGGAGGGGAAACCGGTGCGATGCCGGTGCTGACCCGCAACCGTGGAGCGAGCCGCGAGGCCGCCAAGCCGGGATACCTGCGTCGGGAGGGCAACAACTCTCGAACGCCGTGGTCTGCGTGAGGGAATCCGGGCCACTGCCCGACGCCGAAACAGCGGTGTCGAATCGGTGAGGGCCGGGATCCTGGCGGACCTCTGACCTGAAAGGCCCGCAATGATCTCCGCCACTCACCAGAATCGACCTGCGACGAAGGCGCGGCTGTCCGTGGCCAGGTCCTCCCTGGCGCTGGCTTCCCTTGCCCTGACTTCGCTGTCGCTTGCGGCTCTCCCGGTGTCGGGTGCAGTCGCCGCGACGGGCGGAGTGACGCCAGCCGAGGTGATGTCGGGCGCGTGCATCGACACGAGCGGCGTGACGGTCGTCGTCGACTTCACCGACGTCGGCGGGCAGATCGAGATCGGATGCGCGTCATCCGACCCGGCGACCGGCCGCGCAGCACTCGAGGCGGCGGGTTTCACGCCCACCGATTCGCAACCGGGCCTCATCTGTGCGATCAACGCCAACCCGAACCCCTGCCCCGCCACCTTCGAGGGGTCGTTCTGGTCGTACTGGCACAGCACCCGCGATGGCGAGTGGACGAGTTACCAGGTCGGTGCCGATTCGAGCAACCCGGTAGCCGGAGAACTCGACGGCTGGCGCTACAACGATGGGAGCTCCGGCCCCGGTGTCGCCCCGTCGGCCGCCGCCGCGACTCTGCCGGAAGGCGCCGAAGGCACGACGGATGGGCTGTACGACCTTGCGCCGATCCCGGCCACGTCGTCCGTGGATCCTGTTCTCGTGATCACAGCTGTCGGCCTTGGCGCAGTGGCGATCGTCGTGGTGACGCTTCTCTTCGTGCGTTCGCGCCAGCGCCGCGCTTCGGGCGGCAACTGAGCATCGTGGGCGTTCTCACGGCACCGCGAAGTGCGGTGCATCCACTGGCCTGGTGGGGCTGGGCGCTCGGGGTCGCCATCGCGACGACCCGTTCGCCCGGTCTCGCCTCGACGGGGATGCTCATCGCTGCCGTCGTTGTCGTGGCGTTGCTGTGCCGTGGAGATTCGGCCTTCTCAAGGGCGTTTCCCGCCTACCTCGCGCTCGCCGGAGGGGTCGTCGTCGTGCGCATCGTGTTCTATGTGCTCGTCGGCCTCAAGAGCGGCACGGATGTCCTGGTCCCGCTGCCCCATATTCCGCTTCCGGAATGGGCCGCGGGGATCTTCCTGCTCGGGCCGGTGACGGCATCCGGTCTGCTTTCGGCTGTCACGGCAGGGCTCGCTCTGGCCGCACTCCTATTGTGTTTCGGGGCTGCCATCGCCCTCACGGATCCGCAACGCACCCTGCGCAGCCTGCCCGCCTCGCTTCACCTCCTCGGCACCGCCACGGTGATCGCGCTGACTCTCGCACCGCACCTCGTCGCGTCGTGGCAACGAGTGCGGCGTGCCCAGGGGCTGCGCGGCCTCCGTCTCCACGGTTGGAGCGCCGTGGCCGCGACGACGAGTCCGGTTTTGCAGGATGCCCTCGACCGCTCCATCACGATCGCAGCATCGATGGACTCCCGCGGCTATGCGAGGGTGCACAGGGGCAGCAGCTCCGTCGTGCTCGCGCTGATGCTCCTGGCACTCATCGGAGCCGCACTGGGGAGTTACGCATTGCTGGATGGCACGTCCCCGCGCTGGCTGAGCGCTCTCCTGCTGGGCGGCGGAGCCCTCGCCGCGCTTCTCGGGTCGATCATCGCCTCGCGCCGGATCCGCACGACACGCTACCGCCCGGATCGCTGGGGACTCTGGGAATCCGTCATCGCCGGGAGTGGCCTGGCGGCCGCCGTTCTCACCGTCCTCATGCCGGCCTCAGCTGTGGCCGGCTGGCCGACAGGGGCGTTCGGATGGTCACCGGTCTTCCTCGTCGCTGCTCTCGTCGCGACCGTGCCGATTCCCGTGGTACTGGCATCGTGACCGGGGACGCTGCGATCACCTTCGATCAGGTTGGCTTCGCCTACCCCGACTCAGGTCGCGCGGTGCTCACCGACATCGCGCTCACGGTGCCGGAGGGCGAGCTGTGCCTCGTGATCGGTCCGACGGGCTCGGGCAAGTCGACCCTGCTCCAGCTCGCCAATGGCCTGGCACCCCACTTCACGGGCGGCACGCTCAACGGAACGGTGACGGTCGCCGGGCGCGATACGAGGACGCATCCGCCGCGTGACCTCGCCGACGTGGTCGGTGCGGTCGGCCAGCACCCGGCATCCGGATTCGTGACGGGCAGGGTCGACGACGAGCTCGCTTACGGGCTCGAGCAGCTCGGCGCCCCCGACCGCGTCATGCGCACGCGCGTGGAGGAGATCATCGACCTGCTGGGGCTCGAGCAACTGCGACACCGCCCCCTCGCGGACTTGTCCGCCGGCGAGCAGCAGAGGGTCGCCATCGCGTCGGTGCTCACGACCCACCCACGGGTTCTCGTGCTGGACGAACCGACGTCGGCGCTCGACCCGACCGGCGCGGAGGAGGTACTGGCGGCCATCCTTCGCCTCGTGCACGATCTCGGAATGACCGTGCTCATGGCCGAGCACCGCCTCGAGCGGGTCGTCCAGTATGCGGACTCGATCGTGCTGCTGGGCGACGACGGGACCGCGCGGAAGGGCGACCCGACCGCGATCCTCGCCGTGAGCCCGCTCGCGCCCCCGGTCATCGAGCTCGGAAGGCTCGCCGGGTGGGACCCGCTTCCGCGCTCCATCCGCGACGCGCGACGTCGTGCCGAGGGGCTGCGCGACAGTCTCGCAACGCGTACAGCGAACCGCACGACGAGTCGCGAGCGCCGGGCCAGGAAGCCCGGGAGCCCCTCCGTGCTCGCGGCGAAGAACCTGCGCGTGCAGTACGGCACCGTGACCGCCCTCAAGGGTGTCGACCTCGCGCTCCACGCCGGGGAGGTGACGGCCGTCATGGGCCGCAACGGCTCGGGAAAGTCGTCGCTGCTCTGGGCGCTTCAGGGACGCGGACCCCGCGCGGGAGGGACGGTCATGCTCGGCACTCAGGACGCTGCCGTCGATCCGACAACCCTGGCGCCGGATGTCGCGATCAGGCACATCGCGCTCGTGCCGCAGAATCCGTCCGACCTGCTGTACCTCGACTCGGTGCGCGAGGAGTGCCGGGCGGCCGATCGCGGAATCGATGCGGCTCGGGGGACGACGGCGGAGTTGCTGGACAGGCTCGCACCCGGGATCGCACCGGATCGGCATCCGCGAGACCTGTCCGAGGGCGAACGGCTTGCGCTCGTGCTCGCGGTGCAGCTCGTCGGTCGGCCCCGCATCCTCCTCCTCGATGAGCCGACCCGAGGTCTTGACTACGCCGCGAAGCGGCGTTTCAGGGCGATCCTGAAGGAACTTGCAGCGACCGGAGTGGCCATCCTGCTCTCGAGCCACGACGTCGAGTTCGTAGCGCGGGCGGCCGACCGGGTCCTCGTGCTGGCGGGCGGGGAGCTCATCGTGGATGGGCCGACGCTCGAGGTCCTGACCGCGAGCCCGAGCCTTGCTCCCCAGGTCGCGAGGATCCTCAGGCCCGTCCCGCTTCTCACCGTCGAGGCCGTCCGTTCAGCCCTCGCCGAGGAATCATGACGGCCCGCCTCCGAGCGGTTCCACTCGGCATTCGCACACGGCTGGCCCTGGCGATCGCCTCGGTCGTCGGGGTCCTCGCGTTCACCTGGCCGCTTCTCGCCGGGAGAGGTTCGCTCCTCGAATACAACGCGAGCGCCCCCGTGCTCCTCGGGTTCGTGCTCCTCGGAGTCATGGCCGTCGTGCTCATCGCGCTCGGCGATGGCGGCATCGACGCCAAGGCCATCGCCATGCTCGGGCTCCTCGCGGCGGTCGGCGCCGTGCTGCGGCCGCTCTCCGCAGGAAGCGCAGGCATCGAACTCGTCTTCCTCTTCATCGTGCTCGGCGGCCGGGTCTTCGGCGCGGGCTTCGGCTTCGCGCTCGGGTCGATCACGCTCTTCGCCTCCGCACTGCTCACCGGCGGGCTTGGCCCGTGGCTGCCCTTCCAGATGCTCGCGGCATCCTGGATCGGGATGGGCGCAGGGCTGCTCCCCCACCGGATGCGGGGCGCGTTCGAGGTGACAGTGCTCGCGGCCTACGCCGCCGCATCCGGGTTCCTCTACGGGCAGTTCATGAACCTGTCGTTCTGGCCGTTCACCCTCGGACCCGGCACGGCACTGAGCTTCCAGCCCGGCGCCCCGATCGCCGAGAACCTGCACCGATTCGTCATCTTCAGCCTCGCGACCTCCCTCGGCTGGGACCTTCTGCGCGCCATCGTGCTCTCTGTGGGCATCGCGGTGCTCGCGAGGCCTTCCCTCGCGGCGCTCCGGCGCGCGGCCAGGATCGCGGCGTTCGCCGGAGGAGAGCCGACGCCGGCGCGCCGACCGCGCGAGGGATCGAATTTACACGGCGACGACTCTCGCTAATCACAACATGTAGTGATTCAATGATGTGACCACCACTAGATGGTGTCATGTCAGGCATCGGGCTACACGGGGAGCGGAACGGTCATGTCAGCGCAGAAAGAGGTCGGCCGAGCGGTCGACGGCACAGTCCACGGAAGCGGATTGCACATCGAAAGGATCTTCAGCACGGCCGGACGGCATCCGTATGACGACGTCACCTGGGAACGCCGCGACGTGGAGCAGACCAACTGGAAGACCGGCGAGACGATCTTCACGCAGAGCGGCGTCGAGTTCCCCGATTTCTGGTCGGCCAACGCCTCGACGATCGTCACGACGAAGTACTTTCGGGGTGCGCCCGGCACGCCGGCACGCGAATCCAGCCTGCGGCAGCTCATCGACCGCGTCGTCACGAGGTACGTGGAGTCTGGCAGCGAGAACCACTACTTCGCGACGAAGGACGATGCGACGGTCTTCGGCGAGGAGCTCACCTGGCTGCTGCTGCACCAGGCGTTCTCCTTCAACTCGCCCGTCTGGTTCAACGTGGGCACTGAATCCCCCCAGCAGGTCAGCGCGTGCTTCATCCTGTCCGTCGACGACACCATGGACTCGATCCTGAACTGGTACCGCGAGGAGGGGATGATCTTCAAGGGCGGCTCTGGTTCGGGAGTGAATCTCTCGCGCATCCGCTCCTCCGCCGAACTCCTCTCCTCCGGCGGCACCGCGAGCGGCCCGGTCTCCTTCATGCGGGGGGCGGATGCCAGCGCGGGCACGATCAAGTCCGGCGGAGCGACCCGGCGGGCGGCCAAGATGGTCGTGCTC
>DAITPJ010000064.1:0-11516 GCA_036833635.1 Terrimesophilobacter sp. | reverse complement strand
AGTCCTTGAGCTCCTGCGCCGGGCTCGTCGTGATGGCCGGGACGCTCGCGTTCACCGCGGCAGCGGCATCCACGAGCCCGTACCCGTAGATCGGGCTCGGCACCTCGACGCCGGGCGACTTCGCGGTCGCGGTGATGCGATTGATGACGTTGGCGGCGTCGAGTTCCGGATGCGCGGCCCGCACGAGCGCGACAATGCCGGCCACGATCGGGGTCGCCCCGCTCGTGCCCGCCCAGGCGTAATACCCGCCGCCTGGAGCGGCGCCGACGAGGTCCTCGCTCGGGGCGGAGACGGCGATCGTGATGCCCTGGGATGAGGCGTCGAAGCTGGCCTTGCCGTTGCGATCGACCCCGCCGACCACGAGCACGCCTGGAATCGTCGCCGGCGCGCCGACCTCGGTCGTCCCGCTCCCCCGGTTGCCGGCAGCCGCGACGACGACCACGTCGTTCTCGAAGGCGTAGAGGAAGGCGTCGTCCCAGCTCTCCGGCCAGTCGAGGCTGTTGCGGGTGAGCGACATGTTGATGACGTCGGCGCCGTTGTCGACGGCCCAGCGCACGGCATCCGCGATCTGCTCGTCGGAGCCGCGCGTGCCCGCGCCGAACCCGACGGAGATCGACAGCAGCGACGCAGCGGGCGCGGAGCCGATCACGCCGGCGTTGCCGTCGTGGCCGCGACCGGCGGCGAGGGAGCCGACCATCGTGCCGTGCTCCCTGCTGCCAGAGCCGACCGGGGTCTGCCCGCTCGCCGAACCGACCCCGGAGACATCCGTGCCGCCGACGACGGCGCCCTGCAGGTCGACGTGGGTGCCGTCGACGCCCGTGTCGATGATGGCGATCGTGACGCCGGCGCCGCGGGTCGTGTTCCAGGCGGCCGCGATGCCGTACTGGCTGAGCCAGTACTCGCGGTCGCGGATCGAGTCGGCTGAGGCGGACGAGCCGACGAAGGCGAGGGAGGCGGCGAGCCCGACCACGGCGAGCCCGGCGAGGAGGCCCCTCATGTCGCCTCCTCGGGCCGGTCGTCAGTCGCGTCGTCCGCGGGGTAGTCGGCGCACTCGCAGATGGCGGGCGACCAGGCCGCACGCGCGAGGGCGCGGTCGCCTATGGGGTTGGCGCCCGGCCCGGCGGCGAGGGCGTGGGCAGCGAGCGCATGCAGGCACTTGACGCGCGTCGGCATGCCGCCCGCGGAGATGCCGCGCACCTCCTCGACGTCCTCGATGCCGGTGCGGTCGGCTAGGTAGGAGTCGTGGGCGCGGGCGTACTCGGCGCGCAGGGCGGCATCCTGTTCGAGCTCGTCCGCGAGTTCGGTCATGACGCCGGTCGCCTCGAGCGTCGAGATCGCGGCCGCCGCCGCCGGGTGGCTCAGGTAGTACAGCGTGGGGAAGGGGGTGCCGTCGTCGAGCCGCGGTGCCGTCGCGACGACGGTCGGCGCTCCGCACACGCAGCGCGCCGCGATACCGATGACACCGCGGGCCGGGCGGCCGAGCTGGCGCGACACGATGCGGATCTCCTCGTCGGTTGGCGTCGCGAAGGGCGGGGTGGTCATCCGTTCTGGTCCTGGATGACGGGGGCCACGATCTCGCCCGGCTTGTCGTCGGTGAGGCCGGCGGTCAGCACGGAGGAGAGCAGCATCCGCACCCAGTCGACCTGCGTCGCCTGCACCTGGTCGCTGATGGGCTGGCCGTCGCTCGTCGAGATGGTCTGGCCGTCATCGATCACGAGGTAGCTGTACTCGCCTGGGTACACGTAGTTGAGGCGCTCGCGCGCCTGCGCCTCGATGTAGCTCGGGTCATCCCAGCGGGCGCGCTCGTCGGTGAGGTCCTTGACGCCCTCCTTCTGCGCTTCGAGTTCGGCGCGGAGTTGCGCGATCTGCTGCTGCTGCTCGACGAAGATGCGCAGGGAGGGCGCGAGCACGACGACCGTGAGGACGAGCACCGTGAGCGTCGCGATCGTGAACCCCGAGAGCCGGATGCTCCGCAACCAGCCGGCCTGCGCGCTCTGCTCGGGCAGGCGCACCGGAATACGCTGGGTTCGCTGCTGCCGGGCCATGCATCAAGCCTAGGCGTGCGTATCCGCCTTGTGGTTTCGATACGCCGCTTCGCGGCTACTCAACCAGCGGTGACCTCGTTGGTTGAGTAGCGCGCAGCGCGTATCGAAACCAGCCTCGCGATGTCCCTGGTTTCGATACGCCGCCTGCGGCGGCTACTCTACCGGCGGGGTCAGCCCTTGAACCGCGGGAACGCCGAGCGCCCCGCGTACACCGCGGCATCCGCCAGCTCCTCCTCGATCCGCAGGAGCTGGTTGTACTTCGCCACCCGCTCGCTGCGCGCCGGGGCGCCCGTCTTGATCTGGCCGCAGTCGGTTGCGACCGCAAGGTCGGCGATCGTCGTGTCCTCGGTCTCGCCCGAGCGGTGCGACATGACGGCCGTGTAGCCGCTCCGTTGCGCGAGCGCCACGGCGTCCAGGGTCTCGGTGAGCGTGCCGATCTGGTTGACCTTGACGAGGATCGAGTTTGCCGCACCGCCCTCGATGCCCTGCGCGAGGCGCTTCGGGTTCGTGACGAAGAGGTCGTCGCCGACGATCTGCACCTTGCTGCCGAGTTCGGCGGTCAGGTCGGCCCAGCCCTTCCAGTCGTCCTCGGCGAGCGGGTCCTCGATCGTGACGAGCGGGTAGGACTTGACGAGGTCCGTGTAGTAGTCGAGCAGGTGCTTCGCGGTGACCTTCTTGCCCTCGAAGGTGTACTTGCCGCCGGAGAAGAACTCGGTCGCCGCGACGTCGAGGCCGAGGGCGATGTCCTTGCCGGGCTTGAAGCCGGCCGCGGTGATCGCCTCGACGAGCAGGTCGAGCGCGGCGCGGTTGCTCTTCAGGTCGGGTGCGAAGCCGCCCTCGTCGCCGAGGCCCGTGCTGAGCTTCTTCGAGTGGAGGAGCCCCTTGAGCGCGTGGTACGTCTCGGCCCCCCAGCGCAGAGCCTCGCTGAAACTGGATGCGCCGACGGGGAGGATCATGAACTCCTGGATGTCGACGTTCGTGTCGGCGTGCGCGCCGCCGTTGATGACGTTGAGCATCGGCACAGGGAGCACGTGGGCGTTCGGCCCGCCGAGGTAGCGGAAGAGCGGAAGGTCGGCGGAATCGGCCGCGGCCTTCGCAACCGCGAGCGAGACGCCGAGGATCGCGTTGGCGCCGAGCTTCTTCTTGTTGTCGGTGCCATCGAGTTCGATCATGGCCGCGTCGACGAGGCGCTGGTCGGCAGCGTCGTAGCCCTCGAGCGCCGGGCCCAGCACGTTGAGCACCGCGTCAACGGCTTTGAGCACGCCCTTGCCGCCGTAACGCTTCTTGTCGCCGTCGCGCAGCTCGTAGGCCTCGAATGCACCGGTGGATGCGCCGGACGGGACGGCCGCGCGCGATACTGTGTCGTCATCCAGGAGCACCTCGACCTCGACCGTCGGGTTGCCCCGCGAGTCGAGAATTTCGCGAGCGCCGACAGCCTCGATCAATGCCACGGGGGATCTCCTTCTTCGTGTTCTTTCGTCGGCTGCAAGCCTACTCGCCACGAATTGCAGGTCACCTCTACCTACCCGGTGGGGCGCTACTCAACCAGCGGGTCCGGAGCAGAAGCCGAGAGGTCGCGGAAGTCGAGGTCTGCCGCAGTCGCCGCGTCGCCGACGTGCGCAAACCGTCGGAAACCGGATGCCGCAAGCGAGTCGAGCAGTCCCCTCACGTTGCGCGGAGCCCGCTCGAGCCGCACCCGCTTCCCCTGCCGGACGAGCTCGGCCTTGAGCGCGACGAGCCGCGCAGGGTCGGCGTCGGAGTCGTGCAGCAGCACCACGGCATCCGATGTCTCGTCGTCACGCAGGGTAATGAGGTCCGCGATGCGCTCGAACCCGATCGAGAACCCGGTCGCCGGAACCTCAGTGCCGAGGAAGCGGCCGATCATGCCGTCGTAGCGTCCGCCGCCGCCGAGCGAGTATCCGGCCGAGGGATGCATGGCCTCGAAGATCGCGCCCGTGTAGTAGCCCATACCGCGCACGAGGAACGGGTCGAAGACGAGCGGCAACGCTCTGCCGGAGTCGGCGAGCGCCCCCGCGACGCTCTTGCCGAGCGCGACGAGGTCGGCGACGGCCGGCGAGTCGAACCCGTCCGGCAGCGCCTTGCGAATCTGCCGCTCGCCGTAGGGGTTCATTTCCATGGTCTGCGGGCGGGTGAGGAATGCGCGCAGGGCGGCCACGGCATCCGGTGCAGCATTGTTCGACACGAGCTCGGCGACGACGCCATCCGGGCCGACTTTGTCCAGCTTGTCGAGGGTCACGAGCACCGAGGTGTGCTCCGCAACCGGGAAGCCGAGATGCTCGAGCAGCCCCGTGAGGATGCGGCGATCGTTGACGCGCATGGTCACCCCGTCGATCCCGAGCGCGTCGAAGGTCGCGAGCGAGGCGACGATGAGTTCGGCCTCGGCGAGTCCCGTCGCGTCGCCGATGACGTCGATGTCGCACTGCACGAACTGGCGGTACCGACCCTTCTGCGGGCGCTCGGCCCGCCAGACCGACCCGATCTGGATCGCGCGGAAAACGCTCGGAAGCGCCGCCCGGTGCGTCGCGTAGAAGCGGGTGAGCGGCACGGTCAGGTCGAAGCGCAGGCCGAGGTCGGCGAGCTCGAGCGGGTCGCTCGCGGCGGCGAGATCCTCTGCGGTCAGGCCGCGCTTGAGGATGCCGAACGCGAGCTTCTCGTTGTCACCGCCGAGGCCGGCGTGAAGTCGGGAGCTGTCCTCGACGACTGGCGTCTCGATCTCGTCGAAGCCGTGCGCGCGGTACGTGTCCCGGATGACGGAGAGCACGCGTTCGCGCCGCGCCTTCTCGTCGGGGAGGAAGTCGCGCATCCCGCGAGGGGGGTTGACCTGGGTCGCCATCCCTCGATTCTGGCACCTCGGCGGTTGCGGTGGCGGTGGCGCGGGCTCAGGCGCGCCGGACCGCGAGCGTCTCTACGCGCTCCCTGTGATGTTCGACGAGCCGGTCGAAGGCCGCCGTCGAGCGCGCGGCGTCGTTGTTGACCACGAGGTCGTATTGAAGGCCATAGAACGCGTCGACCATGATGCGCGCCTCGATCTCGGCGTCATCCGGGGTGAGACCGAAAGACTCGAGCGCGTCGCGCCCGACCCGCAACCAGGTCGTGTAGAGGGACCGGCTGAAGTTGTGGGTATCGGGGTCGAGTGCCTCGAGCATGCTCGCCTCGAACTCGAGCCGCTGCAGCTGGCGGTTGCGGGGGTCGAGGGTCCACTTCCACGAGTTGGTGAGATTCTCGTAGTACGCGTCGAGCGTGCCGGGGTTCGAGACGAGGCGGTGCTCGATGTCGGACTGGCGGGAGGAGATCGCGCCCACGATGTCGCTCACGAGTTCTGCACGCGTGCCGAACTGGTACACGAGCGTGAACGTGCTCACGCCGAGGGCATCCGCGACGGTGCGGAAAGTGAGGCTCGCGAGGGGCTTGCCCACGAGGTAATCGAGGATCTGGTCAAGCAGTTCCTGCTTACGCCCCGGGTCGGGTTTCCGGCTCATATCGTTAACATAACGGGTGTTTGCGCTAACGAGTGTTATGAATTAGAATTTCCTCGTTGCACCGTCGCCCTGTCGATGAGGATCCGGGGGGATCAGACCGGGCGAGTCGCAACAGCAATCACTCGAGAAGGTTCTGGATCAGGACTTCTCATCCCCTGACCGGCGGTGCAGTATCGCTCCGCCGGCCACCGTCCGACCGTGTTGCCTGCGTGCGAGCTGTGCCGCGGAACGGACCCAGGTGCCCACGCCATTCGGGTTGGTGTGGGCACCGCCCCTTTTAATCCGCGGTTTCCGGATGCTGCTTCCGAACGCCGGCGGCCTCGGCCGCCCGGATCTCCTGCTGCAGGCCGCGAAGGGCGGTACGGAGGGCGCGCTCAGGGTCGAGGCCTGCGGACCGGGCCGAGGATGCGATGGCCAGCAGCTGCGCACCCAACTCGGCTTCCGTGGCGGGCGCTGGGGCGACATCCGGAACAGCGATCGCCACCCCGACCTTCTCGGCCCGCCCCGCGAGCTTGTCGGCGAGCGCGAGCGCGGGCATGCCCTGCGGGATGCCGTCGAGCACGCTCGAGCGGTGCGGCTTGTCGTGGGCTTTGAGGTCGTCCCAGACGGCGACGACGTCGTCGGCGGTCTCGATGTTGATGGCCGCCTTCGCGGCGTCGTCGCCGAAGACGTGCGGATGCCGGCCGATCATCTTGGCGGTCATGTGGGCGGCGACATCTTCGATCGTGAAGTCCTCGCCGGGGGTGTGCGCGGCGAGATCGGCGTGGAAGACGACCTGGTAGAGCACGTCGCCGAGCTCCTCGAGGAGGCCATCGCGGTCGCCGGTCTCGATCGCTTCGATGAGCTCGTAGCACTCCTCGACGAGGTAGCGCACGAGGCTCTCGTGGGTCTGGTCGGCGTCCCACGCGCATCCGCCCGGCGCGCGCAGCTGTGCGAGCACCGCGATGAGTTCGTCGAGTTTCGGATGCGGGGCGGCTTGGGCGACCATGACTTTCATCCTCCCACTCGTCTCCCTGTCCGAAATGCAGGAGTCGAACGGACCCGGGCCTGATTTCTCGGGACCCGGTCGCCGCTGAAGGCCACGAGTTCCTGCATTTCGGATGGTTACGCGCCCTCACAGGTTGCTCCAAGGCGGATTCGCGGGCCGCAGGGGGATGCGATTAGCGTGGAACGATGGATACCGCATCGATGATCATGGGCGCGGCGATCGCGTCAGTCTTCTGGATCGCAGCCCTTCCGCTCATCAGACGTCGCACTGCGGCGCACGACACTGGCCCACAGGACGGCCGGCAGAACGGCCCGCGCAACTCAAGCGATCGCCCCGAGTAGGCACCGGTCGGCGAGAGGCTGACGTGAGCGCCGTCGAGGACTCGACCGAGGTCGAGGCTGCGCTCATCCGGAGCCTTCGCGGCACGGTGCTCGAGGTGGGCGCTGGCGACGGCGCGAACTTCGGCCTGCTTCACGAGAGCGTCGACTGGATCGGCCTCGAGCCGAACCCGCGCGACACCGACCTCCTGCGTGCGAACGCCGCCCGGTGGGGGCGCCGGCGCGAACCGCTCGTCGCCTCGTGCGAGGCGATCCCGCTGCCTGACGAGAGTGTGGATGCCGTGCTCAGCACGCTCGTGCTGTGCTCGGTCGACGACCAGCAGAAGTCGCTCGAGGAGATCATCCGGGTGCTGCGACCGGGCGGCACGTTCGTCTTCGTCGAGCACGTCGCCGCGCCGCCCCGCACGATCCTGCGCGGCGTGCAGCGCCTGGCCACCCCGCTCACAACGCGCCTGGATCGCGGATGCCACCTCGCTCGCGAGACGGTCGACGGCATCCGGCGTTCGGGGCTGCGCATCGACGAGCTGCACGAGTACCGGATGCCGTCCGGGCTGGGCTTCACGATCCCGTTCGCGGCGGGCCGGGCGGTCAAGCCGTAACCGTCGCCCCCGGCTTTCATCATTCAGGAGGTGGTGTGACGGGAGGTGCCAGGGGTGCGAGTGTGAACCGCAGCGGCATCCGAAACCTCAGGAGTCACACCACCTCCTGAATGATGAAAGCCCTGACAGGATTGGGGGGTGCTGCCCGTCGACGTCCCCTTCACCCCGTGGGTGGTCGGCGCGGTGCTCGCCGGGATGCTCGCGGTGCTCATCGTGCGCGCCGTGCGTCGCGACCGCCGAGAGTACGGGCTGTTCAAGCGCTACCGCAGCACGGTGCGCCGGCAGCGGATGCTGCGCAAGTGGCTGCTAGAGTCGGCGCTCTGGCTGGGTGGCTCGGCGGTCGTACTGCTCGTGCTCGTCTGGCCGTTCATCGGCCGGATGCTGGAGCAGGTCGAGGAGTGGCCCGCGACGATCGCCTTCCGCGGCGCCCTCGCAAGCGGCGGCGGGTTCGCCCAGGGGGCGATCATCGGCGCCTCGATCGCGCTCGTGGCTGGCGTCGTGGCCTCGGTCGTGTTCGCGAAGCCGGAGGGCGAGGTGCCGACGCTGGGCGACATCCACGCGCTGCTCCCCCGCAACCGGGCGGAGCTCAAGTACGGCTGGGCCCTCTCGATCAATGCGGGAGTCGTTGAGGAACTACTGTTCAGGCTCGCACTGCCCGCCGCGTTGTTCGCGGTGACCGAGAGCGCGCTGGCGGCCGTCGTGATCAGCCTCGTCGTCTTCGGAGGGATGCACGCCTACCAGGGCATCGGCGGGGTGATCGGCACCTTCGTGTTCGGGGCGGTGCTGATGTTCCTGTTCCTGGCGACCGGCAGCATCCTGTGGCCGATCCTCGCGCACGTGCTCTTCGACCTGCGCTCGCTCGTGCTCATCCCGGTCGCGGTGTACAGGGTGCACCGCACGAGGTGATGGTCAGCTGTCGGTCACTTTGACGCGCGGCGGCGGCTCGGGCCGCATCGACGAGTTGCCTTCGGCGATATCGGCATCTGTCGGCATGTCGGCGCTCACGCCTTCGCGCATGACCAGCAGGCCCCGGGAGCTGTTCGCTGACGCGGTCAGGTGTTCAATCCACTCGGGGTTGATCGAGGGGCTCCGGCTGCCCGAGAACTTGAAGTAGAGGTTCTGAGCCGGATGGATCCAGATGGCGCTGTGCCCATCGCCGGTGTCGGCGGAGTCCCGCCACGACATGAGGAAACTCTCTCCCCGCCGGATCTTCTGCACGATGACGATCTGAAGGTGTGCGAGCACCCGATCGTCGAACTCGACGAGCACCCCGTCGTATTGCAGCGTTCCCATGGCTCTTCCCTTCTCTGGGGGAACCTGAGCCGAGACCGCCGACGAGGGTTGGGGGCCCAGTGGAGATAGCCCAGTGTCGCACATCCGGATGCATGTCACCCGCATTCTCGGTGGCTATCCGAGGTCTTCCCATTTCTCCATTTCGCGCCGGATGTCGAGCAGGTTCTCGTCGCTGAACTCACGGGCGCGAAGCACGCCGACGGTGTCGGCTTTCCCGTGCAGCGCGAGGACGGTCTGCGGTTCGAGGAGTTCCTCGCCGGGCGCGATGCTCGAGATCGCGAGGACGTCGGTCTGCCAGCCGACGGTGAGTTCGACGCGGCGGACTTCTCCCTCGTCGTCGACGAAGGGCACGTCGACGACGTCGAGGTCGCCCCTTCGGGCGAGTGCCAGACCGTAAGCCAGGACGGCGTCCACGATCTCCGTGCCGCTGAGGTAGCTGCCGTTGTGTGTGGTGAGTAGCTTCATCCCATTCTCCAAGAGTGATCGGATTCGCGATCATCACCGGGGTCCGGGGTAACGATACGAGTTTACGTCCGCCGTTTGAAAATTGTCAGGTGTCTACCGCGGGCTCATCGTCGAGGGTCAGGCTGAGGTCGACCAGGCTTGCAGCCACCTGGCTGATCGGCAGCTGGTGGGAGCGCGCGTAGTGGCGCATGATGGCGAAGGCCTCGTCGACGGGCACTCCCCGGGTGTAGGAGACCACGCCTTTGGCCTGCTCGATGACGACGCGCCGATTGAGCGCGGTCTGCAGTTGCTCGGCCAGGATGGCGCTCTCCCGCAGCGATCGCTCGTGAAGGATGCCGATGGTCGCCACATCGGCGAAGGCCTGTGCCGCCGTCGCGTCCTGCGGGTCGAGTTCGCCGGAGGTCTCGCGCAGCAGGTTGAGGGTGCCGATCGTGGTTTCCCGCAGCCGCATCGGGATGGCGTGGACCGAGTGGAACCCCTGGTCGAGCGCGCTGTCGCGGAAGGCGTTCCACTCCTCCGGGCCCTGCGAGATATCGGGGACGGAGACGACCTTGCCGGTGAGGAAGCTCTTGATGCAGGGTCCGGATTCGGCGCTGAGCTGCATGGTCTCGACGAGGCGACCGGCTTCGCTCGTGGACGCCATGACTTCCAGTTCTCCGTTCGCGTCGGCGAGGAGGATGCCGGCGGCGGTCGTGTCGAGGAGGTCGCCGCAGCGGTCGACGAGCAACTGCAGTAGGTCGACGACGTCGTAGTCGGCGACGAGCGTGTCGGCCAGTGTTGCGAAGGTCTCGAGGAGGCGGCCTTCCCGCGTGAGGTCCGTCATGTCGAGGTCTCGATCCCGTGGTCGCTTCGCGAGAAGCTGAGCCGCGCATCCACGATGTCCTGGGCGACTTCCATCATGGAGCGACTCGATGCGAACGCCTGGCCCTGGATGATGAGGAGGGCGTCATCGGCGGGCACCCGCAGCTGGGCGAGCACGACGCCGGTCGCCTGGTGGATGAGCCGGCGCGAGTATGCGTTGCCGGTGTCGTCGTAGTCGCCGCCGATGGCGTCGAGGGCTCGCCGAAGGATGTTGCGGCCGACGGCGCCGGCCATGGTCGCGGCCTGCTTCGACTGGGTGTGGTCGAGGTCGACGGCGTACGAGGAGTAGAGGTCGACGGCGCCGATGCGCAGGGGCCCGACGAGCAGCGGGAAGGCGAAGAGGGAGCTGATGTCATGGTCGAGGATCGCTGGGGAGAACGCGGGCCACACGGTGCGGGGGTTGTTGCGGATGTCGGGCTCGAGCACGGGGCGGGCCTTGTTCATGGCGTCCCAGCAGGGGCCCTCGCCGAGGTCGAACTGGAGTTCGTCCACCCTGGCGGCGAGCCGGTCGCTGGCCGAAAGTGTCTCGCTGCCCAGGAGGTCCCCCACAGTCGACACCGCAGCGCCGGAGACGGGGAACATCTCGACGAAGGGGCGGGAGAACGTCGACGGGTCCTGCGCGGTGCCCTGCAGGGCTCCCAGCGCGGCTGCGAGTGCTGGATCGTCCATGTGTTTTCGCCTTCCGGTTGCGAGGCTACTCCTTGCTTCTCAGGAGTTGCCGTTAACCTTTTCCGGTCGGGGGCGCCTCTCGCAACTCCGGCGAAGGGCCGGGCGCTTCGGGCCTGCGAGCAGACTCGGGCAACAGGCACCGGTTTATCAGGTTGGCCTCCTACCCTGCGCGGCATGAAGCGCCTCAATTACGACGGCCAGTCCCTGGTGACCGGCACCGCGGTCGCCCAGGCGATCATCGAGTATGCAGGGAACGTCGCCCGGATGGGCACGAGCATGACGGTCGAGATCCCCGTGCTCGAGGCCAACGGCACGATCGGTCGGCACGCGCTCCTGCTGAACCAGGCGACGGCGCTGGAGACGTTCGATGTCGACGGCGATCTCGAGGATGAGTCCAGCCGTTTCCCGGTTCCCGAGTTCACCGGGGTGGGCGGCAAGGCCATCCCGGTGTCGGGCGACGGCCTCGCGGACATCAGCGTGCCGATCGCCGAGTGAGACGCGCGCCGTTCGGGCGCGAGCGATCAAGGAGTTCTGAGGAGTGACATGGCGACCTGCGACATGTGCGGTAACGAGTACGACAAGACGTTCACGATCACCCGTGGCGAGACATCCGGCACGTTCGACAGTTTCGAGTGCGCGATCGCGCTCATGGCGCCGGCCTGCATGCACTGCGGATGCCGGATCCTCGGCCACGGGGTCGAGGCCGACGACGGCATGTTCTGCTGTGCGCACTGCGCGCGCAGCGCAGGGCACGAGGA
>DAITPJ010000063.1:0-11669 GCA_036833635.1 Terrimesophilobacter sp. | reverse complement strand
GAAGTCTGAGACGTCTGATTTACAGTCAGATCCCTTTGGCCGCTTGGGTAACTTGCCAGTGCTCCGGCCACATGTATTCACCTGACCGGAGACGAATCAAGGATAGCGTGCCACGACCCCCTGCACGATCACACCGGCGTCGCGGCGGATAGGATCGGCGTGCAGTAGCCGTCGGGTCGACGAGGGAGGTGCGGTGCCGGGCATCAATGAGGTCGCGGAACTCGCCGGCGTCTCGACGGCAACGGTCTCCCGCGCGCTCAGCGGCAACGGCCACGTCTCCGCCGCGACGCGTGAGCGCGTCATCGAGGCGGCCGCCGAACTCGGGTACGTCGTGAGCTCGAACGCCTCGAGCCTCGCGACGGGCAAGACCAAGAACGTCGGGGTCGTGATCCCCGTGCTGAACCAGTGGTTCTTCAGCTCGGTCGTACAGGGGGCCGAGAGCGCGCTCCTGTCGAACGGCTACGACCTGACCCTGTACAACCTGGGCGGCGGCGCGGAGGAGCGTCGCAGCGTCTTCGAGCACTTTCTGCTGCGCAAGCGGGTGGATGCCGTCATCGCCGTCTCGCTCGAACTCACGGCCGGCGAGACGACCCGCCTGCTCGACATGAACAAGCCCATCGTCGGCGTCGGCGGCCCGCTGGCGGGAGTCCGCACCCTGAGCATCGACGATGTCGCCGTCGCCCGGCTCGCCACAGAGCATCTGCTCTCCCTCGGGCACACGATGATCGCCCACATCGGCGGCAACAAGGAGTACGAGCGCGACTTCCATCTGCCGACCAACCGACGCATCGGGCACGAATCAGCGCTCGAGGCGGCGGGCATCCCCGTCGACCCCGAGCTGTTCCAGACCGCCGACTTCACGATGCGCGGCGGCTACCAGGCCGCCAAGCAGCTGTTCGGCAACCCGCGCAAGCGGCCCACCGCGGTCTTCGCCGCATCCGACGAGATGGCGATCGGCTCAATCCTGGCCGCACGCGACCTCGGACTCGAGGTGCCGGAGGACGTCTCCGTCATCGGCATCGACGACCACGACCTCTCGGAGTTCTTCGGCCTCTCGACCGTCGCTCAGTTCCCCGAGCTGCAGGGCAGACTTGCCGTCGAGATCCTCATGGACCAGCTCCACCCGAGCCGTCGCACCCAGGGCACGCTCAACACGTCGCTGCCGTACGAGCTCATCGTCCGCTCGAGCACGTCCCGCGTGAGCAGCCGTCGGCGCTGAGGTCCTCAGGGAATCTCGGCCGCCTTCGCGTAGCGGTTCGCCGCGTCCGCAACGGCCCGGATGTAGACATCCGACGAGTTGTAGGCGCCGATGCCCGCTCGCCAGCCCACCCGATCGACCATGTCGCCGCTCGCTCGGCACAGGTAATTCGCTGTTGCGACGACCGCGTCGTCGAGATTCTGCGGGTCCTCGACGCCGTCGGAGTTGCCATCGATGTGCCAGTTGCGCCAGGTCTGCGGAATGAGCTGCATCGGCCCGACGGCGCGGTCGTGCTCGGCGTCGCCGTCGATCGCGCCGCCGTCGGAGTCGGGGATGTGCGCTGCGGACTCGCCGTCGAGGGCGATGCCGTAGATCGGCGGGGTCACGGTCCCGTCCTCGCCCACCATCGCGCCGCCGTGTCGACCGTGGTCGCTCTCGATGTACCCGACGCCGGCGATCGTCGTCCAGCCGAGCCCGCAGGACGGCATCGCCTCAACCTTCGCGATCGCCGCGCCAGCATAGGCGGCGAGCGCTCGCGCCGGGATTCCGGATGCCGCGGCGACCCGGTCGACCCACTCGGCATCCGCAAGCCCCGCGACGCCCCCGCGCACCGGGGTCGCGGCGATCGGCGGCGCCGCGACCGGCACCGCATAGTCGGGGCCGGGCGGAGGCGCCGGACTTGCCGCACCGGGGATGCCGGGTAATCGCGGACTGAGCACGACGAAAGTCGTCACCGCGATCGCGGCGAGGGCGACGATCGACAGGGAGACGACAAGGATCCGGGTGCGGAGAAGCATCCCGGCTATCCCACCACAGTCGCCTGCACGAGAGCGAGGTCACCGCGAAGGAGATGCCGAACTATCCGGGGATCGAGATGACGACGAAGTCCCTGTCGAAGGTGATGTTCGGGATCGAGACGTCGTTCGCGAAGCGTCGCGCTACCGAAACCTGAATCCCGCCGAGCGACCAGTCTCGGGGCAGGTCGTCGTTCGACCCCACGAGCGTGAACCCATGCTTCTTCAACCGCTTCGCCATCTCCTGCACGAACTCGGAACCCATGCCCACGAAATAGGCCTGGACCATTGCCGGGCCGTCGCGGTTAGCCTCGTACCGGAAAGCGCAGGATGCCGGGTAGCCCTTCGTCAGTTCGGGAAAGCCCGCCGGACCATCGAACTCGGCAGCGTTGAGTTCGCTGACAGGATCGACGTACCCCTCCGCGATGTTCCTGAACATCCCGTAGGGGCACGGATACGCGTCCGTGACCAGGGGCGACAGCTCGTCGTCCGGCGAGGGGTTCTGGGGTGCCGCCGGGGAACAGGCCGTGGCCCCGAGAGCGAGCGCGATGAACAGGCAGACGACGGACGAACGAGTTCTGGAGTGCATGACGCCTCCGCTCGATGGATGGACGGAGTGTACTCCTGCCGGGGGATCGGCCGATAGGTAGCTGGGGAATTCCATCTACCATGGGCGCATGGCAGATTCAACGTTCGACATTGTCAGCAAAGTGGACAGGATGGAGCTCGACAACGCCCTGCACCAGGCGCAGAAGGAGATCGGCCAGCGCTACGACTTCAAGAACGTCGGGGCCGAGATCGCGTACAGCGGCGAGAAGCTGCTCCTCAAGGCCAGCACAGAGGAGCGGGTCAAGGCCGTGCTCGAAGTCTTCGAGTCGAAGCTCATCAAGCGCGGCATCTCGCTTCGCAGCCTCGACGCGGGTGAGCCCTTCGCCTCGGGCAAGGAGTATCGCATCGAGGCCGGCGTCAAGCAGGGCATAGCCCAGGAGGATGCGAAGAAGATCGGCAGGATCATCCGGGACGAGGCGCCCAAGAGCGTCAAGTCGCAGATCCAGGGCGACGAGCTCAGGGTGAGCTCGAAGAGCCGTGACGACCTCCAGGCGACCATGGCCATCCTCAAGGCCGCGAAACTCGACGTCGACCTGCAGTTCGTCAACTTCCGTTGACCCTGGACGCCTGATCGATCGGAGCACGGTGGAAGGCTGGAGCCTCGCGGTCTGGGTCGCGGTCTTTCTCGTGGCCGTCGACTTCGTCATCCGCGTCGTCTCGATCATCTTCATCCCCCGCAACCGGCGGCCGCAGACGGCGATGGCCTGGCTGCTGGCGATCTTCTTCCTGCCGTACATCGGCATCCTCCTGTTCCTCGTCCTCGGCAGCCGGCACCTGCCCAAGGGGAGACGCGACAAGCAGGAGGAGATCAACCGCTACATCCTCGAGACGACCGAGGGCATCGACCAGGTGAGCCACGAGCATCCGTGGCCCGAATGGCTCGAGCCCATCGCGACGCTCAACCGCAACCTCGGCGCCATGCCGCTGGTCGGCGGGAACGACGCCAAGCTCTATCCCGACTACCTCGAGTCGCTCCAGGCGATGACGGATGCCGTGGGCAAGGCGACCAGGTACGTCCACTCCGAGTTCTACATCATGTCGCTCGACGCGACGACGGCCCCGTACTTCGACGCGCTCGAGGCGGCCGCTGCGCGCGGGGTGACGGTGCGCGTGCTGCTCGACCACGTCGCCTCGCTGCGCTATCCGGGGTACCGCCGCACCATCCGGCGTTTGAAGTCGATGGGGGTCCAGTGGCAGCTCATGCTGCCGTTCCAGCCCCTGCGCGGGAAGTTCCAGCGGCTCGACCTGCGCAACCACCGCAAGCTGCTCGTCATCGACGGGCTCGTCGCCTTCACCGGATCGCAGAACATCATCGACTCGAGCTACAACAAGCGCTCGAACAAGCGTCGCGGCCTGCACTGGAAGGATCTCATGGTCCGCTTCGAGGGGCCGATCGTGGCGGGGGTCAACGCACTCTTCGTGACCGACTGGTATGCCGAGACGAACGAGTTGCTCACTCGCGAGACCGATCCCATCCGCGAGGTGAAGGTCAAGGACCGGGTGGGCGCGCAGGTCGTTCCGAGCGGGCCCTCCTTCGACGGTGAGAACAACCTGCGGCTCTTCAACTCGCTGCTCTACGCGGCCCAGGAGCGCATCATCATCTGCAGCCCCTACTTCGTGCCGGACGAGTCGATGCTCTACGCCATCACGACCGCGGCGCAGAGCGGGCTCGACGTGCAGCTCTTCGTCTCCGAGGTCGGGGACCAGCCCGTCGTGTACCACGCGCAGCGCAGTTACTACGAGGCACTGCTCAAGGCGGGGGTGCGCATCTGGCTGTACCGGTCGCCCACCGTGCTGCACCCCAAGCACTTCACGATCGACGAGCAGGTCGCCGTGATCGGGTCGAGCAACATGGACATGCGCTCGTTCAGCCTCAACCTGGAGATCTCCGTCATGGTGCGCGGCCATTCGTTCGTGCGGGAGCTGCGAGCGCTCGAGGAGAGTTACCGTGCGAACAGCCGCGAACTGCACCTCGAGGACTGGCTCGTTCGGCCGTTCTACTCCCAGGTGCTCGACAACCTGGCCCGACTCACCTCGGCGGTGCAGTGACCCTCCGCTGGTTGAGTAGCCTGCGCAGCAGGCGTATCGAAACCGGGGACCACGGGCAACCTGGCTTCGATACGCGCTGCGCGCTACTCAACCAGCGGGAGTCCTGGCCGCGCGCTACTCAACCAGCGAGAGTCCTGGCCGCGCGCTACTCAACCAGCGAGAGTTCGGGCTGCTCGCTACTCAACCAGCGAGAGTCCTCGCCGCGCGCTACTCAACCAGCGAGAGTTCGGGCTGCTCGCTACTCAACCAGCGGAGTCTCGGAAGCGGAGATGTCGACCATCTCCTCGCGGGGCACGACCTTGATGCGCTCGCGTCCCTCGGCCTCGCCGAGCGCGCGTTCGTGCAGGTCGAGTCGGTGCCAGCCCTCCCCCGTCGTGTAGCGGATGCCGCGACCCTCGAGCATGGCCTTCACGGCATCCGGGGACGGCTGCGACGGCGTCCACCACTCTGCCTGGTCGCCCAGCAGGCTCTGCACGGTCTCCATGGCGTCGCTCTTCGTCGCCCCGATGAGGCCGACGGGCCCGCGCTTGATCCAGCCGCTCACGTAGACGCCGTGCACGAGCTGGTCGTCGTCGTCGATCGCCCGACCGGCCCGATTCGGGATGACGCCGCGGTGCTCGTCGAACGGAATCCCGGCGAGCGGCGTGCCGAAGTAGCCGATCGCACGGTACAGCCCGTCGATCTCGAGTTCTCGGATCTCGCCCGTGCCGACGACTCCGCCCGCGCCATCCGGGGCCGTGCGTTCGTAGCGCAGCGCGCTGACCCGATCCTCCCCCGCCTTCCCGGTGCCGACGACCTCGAGCGGCCGGGAGTAGAAGTGCAGGTGCACGCGGCGGGAGGCCGACCCCGTCTCCCTGCCTCGCCACTCGGTGAGGATGCGGTTGATGACGAAGATCTGCTTGTTCGTTGCCATCGCGAGCTCGGCTCCGGGATCGATCCCGAAGTCCGCATCGTCGAGGATGATGTCGACGTCCCTGAGCTCCCCGAGTTCACGAAGCTCGAGCGGCGTGAACTTGACCTGCAAAGGGCCCCGCCTTCCGAAGAGGTGCACGTCGGTGATGGGCGAAGCTGCGAGCCTCTCGTACACGTTCGCGGGAATCTCTGTTGGGAGCAGGTCCTCTGCATGTTTGACGAGCATGCGCGCGGTGTCGAGCGCGACATTCCCGTTGCCGAGCACGGCAGCGACCCGGTGGTCGAGCGGCCAGTCGCGCGGCACATCCGGGTGGCCGTCATACCAGCTGACGAACTCGCTCGCCCCGAAGCTGCCCGACAGCGCGATGCCAGGGATGTCAAGCTCGGCGTCCCGGATGGCCCCGGTCGTGAAGATCACGGCGTGGTAGTGGCGCTGGAGATCCTCGAGCGTCAGGTCGGTCCCGTAGCGCACATTCCCGAACAGCCGGATGTTCCCCCCGTCGAGGACGTCGCGCAGAGCGTTGACGATTCCCTTGATGCGGGGATGATCCGGCGCGACCCCGTAGCGGACGAGCCCGTAGGGCGCCGGCAGCTGTTCGAAGAGGTCGATCGAGACGTCGAATCGGCGATCGGCCTTGAGCAGGAGGTCGGCTGCGTAGATGCCGGCCGGGCCCGCGCCGACGATGGCCACCCTGAGCGTCGTCACGGCAGGCTCAGTTCGAGCGTTCGACGAGCGTGTCCGCGAAGCGCGTGAGCGCCGAACGGACCGGGCCCTTGGGGAGCGCGTCGAGCGCGGTGGTTCCCTCCACGGCCCAACGGTGGGCCTCGTCGAGGGTCGCACGAGTCACCGGATGCTGCCGAAGGTCGGCGATCGCGGCGGTGAGCTCCGCGGTGAGCTCCCGTGCGGCGACCGGCCCAGCCTGCACGCCGCGCTCGAGGCGCTCGAGAAGCCGTGCGGCATCCGGGTCATCGACGGCCTGCTTGCGCAGAAGCAGGAGGGGAAGGGTCGCGACTCCCGACCGCAGGTCGGCGCCGGGAGCCTTGCCGGTCTCCTCGACCTCGGCGGAGAGGTCGAGCACGTCGTCGATGAGCTGGAACGCGACGCCGATCTTCTCGCCGAAGACCCTCAACGGCTCCTGGAGCTCCGCCGGGGCCTCGGAGAAGATGACCCCGACCTGCGCGGCCGCGGAGATGAGCGATCCGGTCTTGTCCGCGAGAACCTGCAGGTAGTGCTCGACGGGGTCGTCCTGCGGCTCCGGCCCGATCGTCTCGTGCAGCTGGCCGAGGCACAGGCGTTCGAAGGTGACCGATTGAAGCTCGACGGCGCGCTCGCCCAGGCTCGCGATGAGCCTGCCCGCGCGCGCGAACAGGAGATCGCCGGTGAGGATCGCGACCGAGTTGCCCCACACGGAGTGCGCGCTCGGGACGCCGCGACGCACCTCCGCATCGTCCATGACGTCGTCGTGGTAGAGGGAGGCAAGATGCGTGATCTCCATGGCCTGCGCGGCGACGACGACCTCGGGGGTGTTCCCGAGACCGAGCTGGGCCGTGAGCAGCGTGAGCGTGGGCCGGATGCGCTTGCCCCCCGCTTCGAAGAGATAGCGGGCGGTGACGTCGGCGAGATTGTCGGCGAAGGTCATCTCCGTCAGGAGGCCCTTCTCGACGAGCTGCAACCCCTCCTCGAGGGCGAGCGCGAAATGACGTTCGTCCGCCGACGCGAAGAGCGTCTCGCCAAGACCGAGCGTCGACTTGAGCTTGTGGCGCCGACGCAGCTGCTGTGCGCTCGGTAGCGAGTTCAACTCGGGGCTTCTTCGCTTGCGGGCGGCTCGGTCGGCGGCTTCGTGCGGGGCTTGCGCGCGGGCTTGTGCCCGCGATGCAGCGCGACGACGCCCGACGTGAGGTTGCGGTAGGCGACCCTCGAGAACCCGGCGCCGCGCAGCCACTGGCTCAGGGTCACCTGGTCAGGCCAGTCGTCGATCGAGTCGGCGAGATAGCTGTACGCGCCCGGGTTGGAGCTCGAGAGACCCACCACGCGGGGCATGACGTATTTGAGGTAGACGCCGTAACCGGCGCGCAGCAGCGCGCGCGGCGGCTTCGAGAACTCGCAGATGACGACCCGCCCACCCGGCTTGACGACCCGGTACAGCTCCTTGAGGGCCTTGCGCGGATTCTCGACGTTGCGAAGACCGAAGGAGATCGTGGCCGCATCGAATTCATTGGCCTTGAAGGGGAGAGCAGTGGCGTCACCTTCGACGAACTCGATCGAGGGGTGGCGGCGGCGTCCGACCTCGATCATCCCGGGCGAGAAATCGAGAGCGACGACGTCGGAACCGTGCCGGGCGATCGCGGCGGAACTCGTTCCGGTTCCGGCAGCGACATCCAGGATGCGCTCGCCCTTGACCGGCGCGATCGCCTTGACCGTCTGCACCCGCCACAGGAATGAGTTGCCGAGCGACAGCAGTGAATTCGTGCGGTCGTACTTCGGCGCGACCTCGTCGAACATCGCCGCAACCTCATCCGGTTGCTTGTTCAGATCCGCGGTCGCCATGCAGTCCAGTCTATTCGGGAGCGGCGAAGCGCCGCCGCCGGGGGCCGAGCACGGCGGCTACGCTGGAAGCGTGAGCGCACGAGAGCCCGAGACTCCTGCTCTCTACGTCTCCACGGTCGCCATCGATGACCCCGGCAGCCTCGTCGGCCGCCTCGGACCGGATATGCAGCTGCTCTGGTTGCGCAGGGGCGAGGGCTTCGTCGGCCTCGGCACGGCCCTTCGCTGGGAATTCGACGGGGCCGCACGCTTGACGGATGCTGCGGCGGCCTGGCGGCGGCTCGCGGCCAGCGCGACGGTCTCCGACGAGGTCGGTCTTCCTGGCACCGGGCTCGTGGCACTCGGCGCCTTCGCCTTCTCCGACTCCTCCGCCGCACCGAGCGTCATGATCGTGCCCGAGATCGTCATCGGCCGCAGGGGCGGTCTGGCGTGGATGACGAGGATCGGCCTCGCCCCAGTCGGCCCGACAAGCGCGTCCCAGGGCGGCGCGCCCGCGAAGCCCACCCACGCCGAGCCCACCGCCATCCGGTTCGAGCCGGGAGAGCTCGCGCCGGACGCATATCTTGAGGCAGTGCGCGGCGCGGTCGCGCGCATCCGCGGTCGCGAGTTCGAGAAGGTCGTCCTCGCCCGTGACCTCGTCGGTCGCCTGCCCGATGGCCGCGGTATCGGTGGCGCGCTCGATGCGCTCGCCGCCGGCTACCCGGACTGCTGGACCTTCGCGATCGACGGGTTCTTCGGCTCGAGCCCCGAAACGCTCGTCAAAGTCGAGGACGGAATCGTGTCGGCGCGCGTGCTCGCGGGCAGCGGCGCCCGCGGCACGGATGCCGGGCGCGACCTCGAGGCATCCGTCGCCCTGGCGACCTCGGCGAAGGACCAGGACGAGCACGAGTACGCAGTGCAGAGCGTCCTGGCCGCGCTGCGGCCGCACAGCCCCGGCGTGAGGGCGAGCGACGTGCCCTTCACCCTTCGCCTTCCGAACCTGTGGCATCTCGCAAGCGACGTCGAAGGCACGCTCGCGGATGACTCCGGCTCGCTCGATCTCGTCGACGCGTTGCACCCGACCGCAGCGGTCGCCGGCACGCCGACCCCGGATGCCGTGGCGGCGATCGAAGAGCTCGAACCGTTCGACCGCGGTCGCTATGCGGGCCCGGTCGGCTGGATCGGCGCGGACGGCGATGGCGAGTGGGCGATCGGCCTGCGCTGCGCCCAGGTGGAGCCGGGTGGAGTCGTGCGGGCCTACGCGGGCGCCGGGATCGTCGCCGATTCGATTCCAGAGCACGAGCTCGCCGAGACGGCAATGAAGTTCCGGCCCATCATCGAGGCCTTCGCTCCCTAGACCGAGCGGGGTCTCGCCGCGCTCAACTCGCCGCGAGGCGCTTCTTCTCGGCCTCGACGTCGTAGTCCGCAGCCGGCCACTGCGGGTCGAGCCCGCGCAACGCCGTGAGCAGCAGGCGCTGGACGGCGACGCGCGCGTACCACTTGCGCTCGGCGGGCACGACGAACCATGGGGCGGCATCCGTTGCGGTCCGCCTGAGTGCGAGCTCGTACGCCTCCTGGTAGTCGTCCCACCTGGCGCGCTGCACGAGGTCGCCATGGTTGTACTTCCAGTTCTTGTCCGGGCGGTCGAGCCGCTCCTGGAGGCGTTGCTTCTGCTCCTCGGCGCTGAGGTGCAGCATGACCTTGATGAGCGTCGTACTGTCGGCGACGAGTTCGTTCTCGAAGTCGGCGATGAGCCCGTAGCGCGCCTCGATCACCTCCGGGGCCGAGAGGCCCTGCACTCGGTGGATGAGCACATCCTCGTAGTGGGAGCGGTCGAAGACGCCGATGATGCCGGGCGGCGGCAGCTGCCGGCGCACCCGCCACAGGAAGTCGTGCTGCTTCTCCTCCTCGGTCGGAGCCTTGAAGGCATGGATCTTGACGCCCTGCGGGTCGACCCCGCCGATGACATGGCGGATGATGCCGCCCTTGCCCGCGGTGTCCATCGCCTGGAGGACGAGCAGCACCTTCCGCGTTCCGCCGAACCTGCTCTCGGCGAAGAGCCGCTCCTGCAGCTCCCCCAGTTCGTCGTGGTTGTGGTCGAGCTCCTCCTCGCCGTCGTCGCGGTCGCCGTCAAAGCCAGGGGTCGATGACGGGTCGACCTCGGCGAGTCGGAAGCCGCGCGTCACGCGCAGCACATCGTACGGCTCGTCGATCCAGGCGGATGTCGGCATGTGCCGATGGTACTGGGGGTCGCTATTCGCGGGGAAGCGGGACCTCGACGACGGCCCGTCCGGATGCCGCACCGAGCGCTTCGTCGAGCTCGCCGCGGTTGCGCACGAGCCGGTACTCCCAGCCGTAGGCTTCGGCGAGCGCGCTGATCCGCACATCGTGCGGCGTGTACAGCACCCGGTCGAACGCCTCGGGGGGCGCGGACGCCGCCACCTCGAGCGAGTCGAAGATCGTGCCCCCGCCATCGTTGCCGACGATGACCTGCATCCGCGGAGCCGCCTCACCAGGCGCGCCCAGCAGGGAGCCGACGTCGTGGAGGAAGGCGAGGTCCCCGAGGAGCACGCGCGTCGTCCCGCCGTCGGCGGACTGCTGGCTCGCGATGGCGATTCCGGTCGCCGTGGCGATCGTGCCGTCGATACCGGCGAGACCGCGGTTTGCGTGCACCGGGATGCGCTTGCCGGGCACCACCCGATCGGCCTCCCGGATGAGCCGGGAGGACCCGATCACGAGCCGGTCGTGCGGCCAGGACTTGCTCCAGACGGCGTCGACGAGCATCCGTCTGGTCACTGGTTCGCGGAAGACCGCGAGCTGTGCCTTCGTGAATTTTGCGACCGCCAGGTGATCGTCGGTGCGCGCGTCTGCCGGGTCGACCGGTTCGCCCTGATCGCCGTGATCGAGGAGCGACCGGCTCGCCGTGACCCAGGAGCCTACCCACGCCCTGGCACCCGCATCCGGCTCGCCGGCGGGTTCGATGGCGTCGATGATCCTGCTCGCCCTGCGCCCAGGGTTGTAGTCCTCCCCCGACGTGTCCCGCACGACGACGACCTCGACGTCGTCGCGCTCGAGGAGTTTCGGCACCTCACGGCTGAGCGTCGGATGCCCGAACACGATCGCCCTGCGCACGCGCCCGCCGAAGTCGGAGTCGCGAAGCAGCTCGCGGTAGGCGACGACAAGGTGCGGGCCGAAGCGCGCTCCGCTCGAGACCTCGGCGATGAGGGGTGCCCCGAGCGCCCGCGCCGCGCTCTCCGCGGCCTCGCCCGCACCGTGCCCCGCGATCACGATCGTGTCGGGCTCCGTGGCGACCGCCTCTGCCCGCGCGATCGGGGCGGAACTCGGCACGGCATCCGCTGTGATCGACGCGACCCCGGCCGGGTCGATGGGGCCGGAGAGCGGCTCGCGGAACGCGATATTGACCTGCACGGGCCCCGGGGCGCCGGAGCGACCGGTCGCGGCCGCGAAGGCCACCGTGGCGAGCTCGCGAGGGTAGCCACGGTTGAAGCCTGTCGTGCTCGGCGCCGAGACCTCCCGGGCAAGACGTACGAAGTCGCCGAACATCCCGAGCTGGTCGGTCGTC
>DAITPJ010000062.1:0-11842 GCA_036833635.1 Terrimesophilobacter sp. | reverse complement strand
TACCCCTACGAGGGCAACTACTCGACCTACCTCGAGAAGAAGGCCGAGCGCCTCAACATCCAGGGCAAGAAGGACCAGAAGATGGCCAAGCGCCTCGCCGAGGAGCTCGACTGGGTGCGCAGCAATGCGAAGGGTCGCCAGACGAAGTCGAAGGCGCGCCTCGCACGCTACGAGGAGATGGTCACCGAGGCGGAGAAGACGAGGAAGCTCGACTTCGAGGAGATCGTGATTCCGGTCGGCCCGCGCCTCGGCTCCCAGGTGCTCGACGCGAAGAAGCTCATGAAGGGCTTCGATGGGCGCGTGCTCATCGACGGGTTGAGCTTCACTCTGCCGCGCAACGGCATCGTCGGCATCATCGGACCCAACGGGGTCGGAAAGACGACCCTGTTCAAGACAGTCGTCGGCCTTGAGCCGCTCGACGGTGGGGAACTCAAGATCGGCGACACGGTGCAGATCTCGTACGTCGACCAGAGCCGTGGAGGCATCGACCCCAACAAGACCCTGTGGGAGGTCGTCTCGGAGGGGCACGACTTCATCACGGTCGGCAAGACCGAGATCCCGTCGCGGGCGTACGTGTCCCAGTTCGGCTTCAAGGGCCCCGACCAGCAGAAGAAGGCCGGCGTGCTCTCGGGCGGGGAGCGCAACCGACTCAACCTCGCGCTCACGCTCAAACAGGGCGGAAACCTCCTTCTGCTCGACGAGCCGACCAACGACCTCGACATCGAGACGCTCAGCAGCCTGGAGAACGCGCTTCTCGAGTTCCCTGGCTGTGCCGTCGTCATCACCCACGACCGGTGGTTCCTCGACCGCACGGCCACGCACATCCTCGCCTGGGAGGGCACGGAGGAGAACCCAGCGTACTGGCACTGGTTCGAGGGGAACTTCGAAGCCTACGAGGAGAACAAGATCGAACGCCTCGGGCCCGATGCTGCTACGCCGCATCGCAGCACCTACCGCAAGCTCACGCGCGACTGATGCGCGTCCACATTCCGATCCCACTGCGATGGGGCGACCTCGACGCCTACAACCACGTCAACAATGTGCAGATGATGCGCATCCTGGAGGAGGCCCGCGTTCGCGCGTTCTGGGCGCCCGAAGTCGGTGAGCCTGCCCCGACGGCCGTGCTCAGGGCCACGGCCGGTTCCGACACCGTGACGATGATCGCGGGCCACGTCGTCGAGTATGTCGCGCCCGTGGAGTACCACCGCGACCCTCTCGACGTGCAGTTGTGGATCAGCGGCGTCGGCGGCGCGAGTGCAGACATCTCCTACGAGGTGTTCTCGCGGGAGACGGTGGTCGTGCGTGCCGAGAGCACCATGGTGTTCATCGACGCGAGGACGCAGCGACCGCGCCGGATCTCGGATGCCGAGCGCACCGCGTGGGAACCCTACTTCGGGGCACCGATCGCCTTCAAGCGCGACGCGAAGGCCGCGCGCGCTCAGTAGCCCCTGTCCTGCTCCGGTGCCTGGGTCACTTTGGCGCCGCTCGGGTCGACGACCCACCAGATGTTGCTCACGCCCTGCCCGTTGGTGTCACCAGGGGCAGAATCGCCCGCGTAGGTGTAGAGCGGGAGCCCGTCGAGCGTGACCTGCTTCGACCCGTTCGCCAACTCGATCGTGCCGACTTCGCCGGTGATGCCCTCGACCTTCGGGCTTGCTGAGTCGGTCATGATGGCCGGCCACTGGCCGACGCAGCTTCCCGTGCAGGCGCTCACACCGGCGCCGGCAGTGTCCTTGTCGAAGACGTAGGCAGTCATGCCTGCGCCGTCGACGACGATCTCACCAAGCGATGTCGACGCCGTATGAAGCGGTGCATCCGGTGGAGCACCTGCAGGTGTCGGCGCCGCAGGAGCGCATCCGGCGAGAGCGAGCGCGAGGATACCGGCGGCGAGGAGCCACCGTGCAGGCCGGGGCAGTTTCTGGGTTCTGGTGGTCATGGCGCGCCTTCTTCCGGGACCCGGCGCAGGTCGCCCGGCCCACTGAAGACACGAGAGCGGGCGGCCATCCGTTCACCGCTCACAGAAAAGAGCCAGTCCAGACGGCGGCGCTGCCGGACTCGCCGATGAGGACGACGAGAATGACGGAGCCCACCGCCGCCACGACCGCTGCAGTATCGAGCACGATGAGCGCGACGATCCTGGCCGGGCGCGGCAGGGCCGGATCGACACGATGCCAGAGCCAGAGCGCGGATGCGACGACGAAGACCGCGATGGCCCATGGCAGCAGCATGGGCCCGAGCGAGGCGTGGCGCTCGATGAGTGGAGTCGCGCCCACGCGCGCCTGGAGCCACTCGCCTGCCGCGGTCGTGAACGGGACCGCGACGAGTCCGACGAGCGCGACAAGTGGTGTCACGATCCCGAGCCGCCGGCGCGCGGTGGGCCAGAATGCCGAGAGCAACAGGCACAGTGCGGCCGCGGGAACGACGATCACGACGAGGTGCACGAGCAGCACGTGCAGCGGCAGGCCGTTGAGGACGTAGTCGATCATGCGATGATCACCGCGCCTTCGACCGTCGCAGCGGCGGTGCCGCCCACAGGGACATCCGCGGCTCGCCTGAGTTCGGTGCCCTGAGCACTGCGGCGCTCCCGTTGGTGATGATCGAGCGCCGGGTCGGTTCGGCCATGGTGGTGCCCCCTCGTGGATCTGCAAAGTCGGTCTCCAGTCTCCACGAGCCGACGCCACGAAAAGTTCACCATGATGAACCGATCGCGGCATGGCTACGTTGTTAACGCGAGGGAGGCATCCGGATGCCCGAACGGCCCGTGGACGGTCCAGTTCCGGTGGGGGCGCGACGCGAAGCGCCCACCCAGGACGACCTGTTGCGCGCCCTCCACGACGAGCACGCGGCGGCGCTCTGGCGGTACGTCGTGTGGATCTGCGGCGACCGGCAACTTGCGGAGGACATCGTGCAGGAGACGCTGCTTCGGGCGTGGCGCAGGCCGAGAGTACTCGACCAGTCGGAGAACTCTGCGCGCGCCTGGCTCTTCACGGTCGCGCGCAACCTCGTGACCGATCACCGTCGCAGTGCCCGTTCGCGGTACGAGCTCGCATCCGATGCCCTGCCCGAGCGTCCGGTCGACGACGGGATCGACGAGCTCCTGGATCGCTGGCTCGTGGCGGATGCGCTCGCCGCGCTGTCGCCGGAGCACCGGACGGTCGTCGTGCACGCCTACTACCTCGGTGAGACCGTCGCCGTGATCGCCGAACAGCTGGAGATCCCGGAGGGCACCGTGAAGTCTCGGCTCCACTACGGACTCAGGGCGCTTCGGCTCGCCCTGCAGGAACGGGGGGTGACCGGATGACCGACACCTATCGCGACTGGGACGCCGCCTACCTGCTCGGCTCGCTCGCCCCGGCGGAGCGCCGTGAGTTCGAGGAGCACCTCGACGGATGCGCCGAATGCTCGGCCTCCGTTGCCGAACTCGCCGCGCTTCCCGGCCTCCTCGCCAGGGTGCCCGCGAGCGAGGTGGAGAGCCCTGAGGAGCTTCCGCAGGACCTGCTCCCGCGCCTCGTCACCGCGGCACGCCGGCACCGGCACCGCAGTCGCGCGCTCACGGCGGGTCTCGTTCTCGCAAGCGCGGCAGCCGCGGTCGCCGTCGCCCTCGTCCTGCCGGGCGTCCTCCCTGGGGAGTCGGGGGAGCGCGTCGCGGAACTCACGCTGAGCCAGGTGGTGCCGAGCGCCCTGAGCGCCGAGGTGCGCCTCGTCGCTCACGACTGGGGCACGAGCGTCGAGATGACCTGCCGCTACGCCGGAGACTACGGCGGGCCGGATGTCGCCGGCGCGACCTATGGCCTGTACCTGACCGACGATGCGGGCGGCACGACACAGCTCGCGACGTGGACCGCCATGCCAGGACGCACGGTCGAGCCCTCGGGGACGACGAGCCTCGCCTTCGACGAGATCCGATCGGTCGACGTCCGCGCCATCACGAGCGGGACGATCCTGCTCGAGGGAAGCCCATGACACCATCGCCGCGGTGACCCGCGTTCACGCCGGGGGCAGCCTGATCATGCCCTCCTGGGCGACCGTGGCGAGCATGACGCCCTCCTGGCTGAAGATCCGTCCGGTCGAGAGCCCCCGCCCTCCGATCGCCGTCGGCGACTCCTGCAGGTACAGCATCCATTCGTCTGCGCGCCCGAAACGGTGCCACCACATGGCGTGGTCGAGACTCGCGACCTTGAGCCCCGGTGTCGCCCAGGTGGCGCCGTGGCGCCGAAGCACCGGCTCGAGGATCGAGTAGTCGCTCGCGTAGGCGAGAGCCGCGCGATGCAGGTTCGGGTCATCCGGAAGCCGGGCCGTCGCCTTCATCCACACGGCCTGGTGGGCGACGCGACCCCGTGCCCGCTCGAGGTAGACAGGCTCCTCGACGTGGCGCATCTCGAACGCCCTGCCCGTCGCCCAGTACTGCGCGACGGGGTGATCGATGGCTCGGAGAAGCTCCTCGTCGCTCGTGAGAGACTCCGGGCCAGGGATGTCGGAGGGCATTTCGAGCTGGTGGTCGAGGCCAGGATCGACATCCTGGAACGAGGCGATCATCGACAGGATCGGGAGGCTGTTCTGGTACGCCTGCGTGCGGCGCGTCGAGAACGACCGCCCGTCGTGGATGCGGTCCACGGCGAAGGTGATGGGAAGCGTGACGTCACCCGGCCGCAGGAAATATCCATGGAGGGAGTGGATGAAGCGGTCCTCCGCGACGGTCCTCGTGGCCGCGACGACGGACTGCGCGAGCACCTGGCCGCCGAAGACGCGCCCGAGCGGCATCCACTGGCTGGGCCCCGTGAAGATGTCCTCACTCGTGCGGGCGCCCGTGTCGGTCAGGTCGAGCGAGGCGAGCAGCCCGGCGATGGGGTCGTTCATGCAATCTCCCGGATCGGCGACGGGTTACCTGATGCCTGCCGTTGCAGCTAGTTTAGAGGGCAGATGAGCCGAACATTCTCCCTGGTCGATTCCCTCGCCCTCAGCGATCTGCAGACCTTCCTCGGTCGCGCCGGAAGGGTGGAGGACGGTTCGGTGCGCCTCATCGCGGACTCTGGGGTTCTCGCGGCGTATGTCGCGATCTTCTACCCCGTTGGCCTTCACGACGACACGCCGACCGTGCTCGGCCTGCGCACGTTCGCGCTCACCGACGGCGGCCCGTTCGACGCGGTCGTGCCGGTGCGCTCGCTTCTCGAGCGGCTCGCGAGGCTCAGGGCCGAGGTCGAGGACCCCGCCGCGCCCGTGACGGTGAGCCTCCCGATCGAGGTCAACACGGTCGTCTGGGCGGCGATCTCGCCCCCGCGCGGAGGGTGGCACGGTCTCCAACCGGTTCCCGCCGAGAGCCTTGCCACGGTCGCGGACGCGGGAATCGCCGAAATTCGCGACGCCGTTCCCGCCGGCACCGGCGAGCAACTCGTGCATCGAGTGAGGGCCGAGGTGTGGGGCAGGCCGGTCGACGGCTACGAGCACATCCCGGCAGGGGCCGCCTTCGCCGGCCACACCCTCGGATTCCTGGCCCCTCCCGAGCCCGTTCGGGTGTACGAGACGGGCCCGTGGACGCGCCTGAGTTCGGAGCGAGGCCATGTGCTCGTCCGTCGGCGCGCCTGGACGCTGCAGGCCTAGGACTGTGGCCAGTTTCCGTCGGCTGTTAGCCGGGACCGTCCTCCTCGCCGCGGGGTGGCTCGTCTTCCCCGTCGTCGGAGCTCCTCCCTCTGCGGCCGCGGCGGCCGACCCGATCGCCATCTCCTCTCCCTCCGACGGCGCTATCGTGACGCCGGTCGCAGGCTCGGGCGGCGCCAGCGGCATCCGCATCGCCGGCACGCAGCATCCGACTGAGACCTCCTCGATCGCCGTCTCCATCGATGGCAGGTTCGTCCCGTGCGGTCCCGGGAGCGACGTCGGCGTGAGCGACCCGGACTGCCTTCTCGCTCCCCTTACCGAATCCGACGGGACCTGGACCTACTTCCTCCGCGAGGAACAGTTCGAGGCCATCGGCCTGGACTTCGGCGGGCAGCACACGATCCACGCGGTACTGCTCGACCACCCGGATGCCGACGGCCACGACGTCGAGATCGGCCGGGCGGGCATCACGATTGCGATCGCCACGCCGGGATGGCGCGACAGCTCGGTCTCCCGGCTGGCGACGGGCGAGCCGGATGCCCCGAGCGTGCTGGCGGCGACCGTCACCGTGCAGGGCGCCGGGCTCACGGCCGAGCGCGCCCTGGTGACGGCGGTGGTGACGATCATCCTCCTGCTCATCGTCGGGTACCCGAGCCACCTCATCGGAAGCGTCCTCGGCGACGAGAAGAACTACGGCCGCCTCTTCGGCCGGCCCACGGCGTGGTGGCGGCGGATGACCGGTCGGGCGCGCCGACGGGTGCCAACGGGATGGCTTCCCCTCGCCGTCGGCATGACGGCCGCGACGATCATCGCCGGGTTCGTCGATCCGGGATTCGGGTTCAATGCCGGCTCACTCAGGCTGGTCGCCTCCGTCGCGATCGCCTTCGCGATCCAGAACCTGCTCGGATGGTGGCTCATCCGCCGCGCCCTCAGGATCACCGACCCGGAGCTCAAGCCCGGCATCCGGTTCAGGTTCGGGTCGCTGCCGATCCTTCTCGTGGCCGTGCTCGCCTCGCGGCTCGTCGGGTTCGAGCCCGGCATGGTGTTCGGTCTGCTCGTGGGGCTCTCCTTCGGTGCGAAGCTCGCCACGGCGCGGCAGGCCAGGGTCACGCTCGTCGGCTCGGGCTACGCCTTCGGTCTCGCGATCGTCGGATGGCTCGGCTACAGCATGGTCATCGGTGCTGCGGGCAACGGTGCCGGATGGTGGGCGACCTTCGCGAGTGAAACCATGAGCGGGCTCGCCGTGAGTGGCATCGCCGCCCTGCCGATCGCACTGCTGCCCATGGCCTTCGCCGACGGTGGCGCGATCTTCGCGTGGAAAAAACGCGTCTGGGCCGTGTGCTATGGGATCGGCCTGTTCTCGTTCTTCGTCATCCTGTTGCCGCTGCCCTCCAGCTGGGGCGAGGTCGCAACGCCGCTCGCGACCTGGATCGGACTGTATGTCGGCTACGCAGTGCTCGCGGTCGCCGTGTGGGCGTGGTTCCGGTTCAGCGCGGCGCCCGCTCCCGGAGCCGCCGAGGCCGCGTCGCCTCAGTAGCCGGCGATGGTGGTGATCGAGTCGAAGACGGCGGCCATCATGACCACAGTGATATAGATCGCGACGCCGAAGGAGACCACGAGGGTGGCGATCGTGACCCACATCGGCGAGATGCCGTGCCCGGTCCGCTTGTTGACGATGACGGATCGGCCGATTCCATACACGGCCGAGGAGAGGAAGGTCCAGGCCCAGTGGAATGGCCGGGGCACGCCGCGCCGTCCGAGTTCACGCCAGTCCAGGTAGGCGAACCATACGCAGAGCCCATACACGACCCAGCCGCCGACCGAGCTGAGGAGATATCCGGGCGAGAGGATCCAGCCCATGGTGCTGAGTCCGGTCGGATCCGTCAGGTCGATGATCCCACCCCAGTCGATCGACAGCAGGCCGATCATGGGGAGGAGCGGCAGCAGCACGATGAGCCAGATCCAGGCGGTCTTCCAGTCTGTGCCTTCCGGTGCGCGGAGGTCCGCGGCGGCTGACGCGGGTACGTAGGGAGCCGAGCGGTTCTCCGTCCACTGCGCGCCGTCCCACCAGCGCGACCGGGTCGCATCCTCGGGATCCGGGTACCAACCTGCTGGAGTCGTCGTCATGTTCCGACCCTAGCGTCTCGCGACGGCGCGGCCCGCCTGCCGACCGCTGAACAGGCATCCGCCGAGGAATGTGCCCTCAAGACTGCGGTAGCCGTGCATGCCACCGCCGCCGAAGCCGCTCGCCTCGCCGACGGCGTAGAGCCCGGAAATCGGCTGGCCATCGGTGCCGATCGCCTGGGCGTCGAGGTTCGTCTCGATGCCGCCGAGGCTCTTGCGGGTCAGGATGTGCAGCTTGACGGCGATGAGCGGCCCAGCCTTCGGGTCGAGGATGCGGTGCGGTCTCGCGACCCGGATGAGCTTGTCCCCGCGGTAGTGCCTGGCCTGGCGGATCGCGTTGATCTGCGCATCCTTCGCGAAGTCGTTGTCGAGCTCGCGGTCGCGCGCCTCGATCTCCTCGCGCACGCGCCCGGTGTCGAGCTCGACGTCGGGGGAGAGCTTCTGCATTCCGGCCAGCAGCTCATCGAGGGTGTCGGCCACGACGAAGTCCTCGCCCTGGCTCTTGAACGCTTCGACCGGCTCCGTCGCGCCCTTGCCGAGCCGCTGGCGGAGCAGTTCCCGGATGCTTTTACCCGTGAGGTCGGGGTTCTGCTCGCTGCCGCTCAGCGCGAACTCCTTCTCGATGATCTTCTGGGTGAGCACGAACCAGCTGTAATCGTGGCCGGTCTTCAGGATGTGCTCGAGCGTGCCGAGTGAGTCGAAGCCCGGGAAGAGCGGTACGGGGAGGCGCGTACCGGTCGCGTCGAGCCACACGCTCGAGGGGCCGGGCAGAATCCGGATGCCGTGGCGGGCCCACACGGGCGCGAAGTTCTTGATGCCCTCGACGTAGTGCCACATGCGGTCGCCGTTGATGAGGTTGGCGCCGGCCTTCTCGCTGATGCCGAGCATCCGGCCGTCGACATGCGCAGGGACGCCGGACAGCATCTCCTTGGGCGGCTCACCGAAGCGGTGCGGCCACTGCTCCCGCACGAGGTCGTGGTTCCCGCCGATGCCGCCGCTCGCCACGATCACGGCGCCGGCGCGCGATGCGAACTCGCCCGCCTTGTCGCGGTTGCTCGCCTCGCCGCGTGCTGCGGCATCCGGTTTCAGCACCGTGCCGCGGGCGCCCACGACGGCGCCGCCCTCGACGATGAGCTCGTCGACGCGGTGGCGGAAGTTGAGGGTCACAAGCCCGGCCTCGACGCCCGCGCGTACTCGTTTGACGAACGGCTCGAGGATGCCGGGGCCCGTTCCCCAGACGATGTGGAAGCGGGGGACCGAGTTGCCGTGCCCTGTGGCCGTGTAGCCGCCGCGCTCCGCCCATCCGACGACGGGGAAGAACCGCACGCCCATGCCGCGCAGCCAGTCGCGCTTCTCGCCCGCCGCGAAGTCGAGATAGGCCTCGGCCCACTGGCGGGGCCAGAGGTCCTCGTCGCGGTCGAAGCCGGCGGTGCCTGCCCAGTCCTGGCGGGCGAGGTCGAGTGAGTCCCTGATGCCCATGCGTCGCTGCTCGGGGGAGTCGACGAGGAAGAGGCCGCCGAACGACCACCAGGCCTGTCCGCCGAAGCTCGCCTCCGGCTCCTGCTCGAGGATCGTGACGCGCTTGCCCGCGTCGACGAGTTCCGCGGCGGCGACGAGACCGGCGAGGCCCGCCCCGATGACAATGGCGTCGCTCGCGTTCGTGGTCGTATCCGGCATCCGTACTCCTTAGTGCGTGTGTCTACTTTCATCATTCAGGATGTTGTGGTGCTGGTGTGACTGTTTTCGCGATCGTGGCTGCTCAACCATCACTTCAGTAACACCACCTCCTGAATGATGAAAGCGTCAGCGGCCCCGGATGCGACGGCTGAGCGTCGCGGCGGCGGCGGCGACCGCGCGGCCGAAGCGGGCCCACTGGACGTCGTCCACGAGAGTGCGGCGGAACGTCAGGCCGACGGCGGCCGCCGGGTAGTCGTTGTGATCGAGCACGACGGCCGCGACCGACGCATAGGCCAGGTCGATGTCCCCGTCCTCGGTGGCCCAGGTGCGTTCCCGGGTCGCCGCGAGCAAGCGCTCGAGGGCGGCGACGGATGCCGGTCCGCGGCTCGTGCGGCGTGGCAGGTCGCCGCGCGCGTAGATCGCCTGGAGCTGGGCATCCGGAAGCGCCGCGAGCATGGCCCGCCCCGTCGCGGTCAGGTGGGCGGGCAGGCGCACGCCGATGCTCGTGACGACGGCCGGCGCGCGGGCCGCGGCGACCTTCGAGGCATAGACGACATCCGTGTGCTGCAGCACGCCGAGGTGCGCGACGACGGGCAGCTTCGTCTCCGCGACGAGCCGCTCGAGCACGGGGCCGGCGAGCCGCGCGAGAGCGTTCGAGGCGAGCACAGACGAACCGATCTCGCCGAGGAGCGGCGCGAGCGCGAAACCCTGGTGCTCGGGGGAGTGCACGACGAAGCCCTCGTCCTGCAGCACGCGCAGCAGGTGGTAGAGGCTCGAGCGCGGCAGGCCGAGGTCCCGGCCCATCGTCGCGGCGCGCACGGGGCCGCTGTGCCCGGCCAAATACCGGATGATGCGCAGCGTGCTCCGCGCGGCCGGCACTGCGGTCACGTCACGTCCTTTCCGTTCTCTCATCGCCGCGCTGTGTCACAACTGCAGGAGATTCTGCGGCGAGTGCTCGCCATGACCCCGGATTCTCCGGGCCGGTGGACGGTGACGCAACTTGCACTCCTGCATTTGTGACAGGGCACGGGTCCGAGGGGCACAACTGTCTTGGATACCAGACAGATTATCGCGCATGCGAGGGTCGCCGCATCCGATTTGCGGCTCTAATGAATGGCATGGCCGACAAACACAGCGCAACCGTCGAGATCGGAACGGGAGCGCCGAGCCGCGCCGACGTTGTCGCCGTCGCGCGGGATGGCGCGCGCGTCGCCCTGGCGCCGGATGCCGTGGCCGCCATCGAGCGCAGCCGTGCCGTGATCGACGGGCTCGCCTCAGACCCGCAGCCGCACTACGGCGTCTCGACCGGGTTCGGTGCCCTCGCGAGCAAGCACATCCCGTTCGAGCGGCGCGCGCAGCTGCAGCGCTCGCTCGTGCGCAGCCATGCGGCGAGCAGCGGCCCCGAGGTCGAGCGTGAGGTCGTGCGGGCGACGATGCTCCTGCGCCTCTCGACGCTCGCGACCGGCCGCACCGGTGTGCGCCCCGTCGTCGCCGAGACCTACGTCGCACTGCTCAACGCGGGAATCACGCCTGTCGTCGGCGAGTACGGAAGCCTCGGCTGCTCGGGCGACCTCGCGCCGCTCGCGCACTGCGCACTCGCGCTGCTGGGCGAAGGCACGGTGCGCGACGCCGCAGGCGACCTCATACCTGCCGCCGACGCGCTCGCCGCGGCCGGCATCGAGCCCATCGAACTCCACGAGAAGGAGGGCCTCGCCCTCATCAACGGCACCGACGGCATGCTCGGGATGCTTGTCATGGCCGTCCACGACCTGCGCGCGCTCGTCACGACGGCCGACCTCGCCGCGGCCATGAGCGTCGAGGGGCTGCAGGGAACCGACGCGGTCTTCGCGGCCGACCTGCAGGCGCTACGTCCGCATCCGGGGCAGGCCGACTCCGCCGCCAACATGCGCGCGGTGCTCGCCGGTTCGCCCATGATCAGCCGGCCGGAGGGTTTCACACGGGTTCAGGATGCCTACTCCCTGCGCTGCGCGCCGCAGGTGCACGGTGCGGTGCGGGACACGATCGCCCACGCCACGACCGTCGCCGAGCGCGAGCTCGCGAGCGCGATCGACAACCCCGTCGTGACACTGGATGGCCGCCTCGAGTCGAACGGAAACTTCCACGGGGCGCCGCTCGGCTACGTGCTCGACTTCCTCGCGATCGCCGTCGCCGACCTCGCGAGCATGAGCGAGCGCCGTACAGACCGGTTCCTGGATGTCGCCCGCAACCACGGCCTCAACGCCTTCCTCGCCGACGACCCCGGCGTCGACTCCGGCCACATGATCGCGCAGTACACGCAGGCCGCGATCGTGAGCGAGCTCAAACGCCTCGCCGTGCCGGCGAGCGTCGATTCGATCCCATCGTCGGCGATGCAGGAGGACCACGTCTCGATGGGCTGGAGCGCCGCCCGAAAGTTGCGTCGGGCGATCGACGGTCTGGGCCGCGT
>DAITPJ010000061.1:0-12496 GCA_036833635.1 Terrimesophilobacter sp. | reverse complement strand
CGCATCCGTTCAACCACGTCAACCCCGTCGCGAAGCTCGGGGCTGCGCTCCTTCTCGCCGCCTGCATCGTGCTCACGGTCGACTGGGTTTCGGCCGGGACCGCACTCGCACTCGAGCTTGCGGTCCTGCCGTTCCTCGGTGTTCCACCACGCCAGTTCTGGCTCCGCACGCTTGCGGTCTGGGTCGCGGCCCCGCTCACCGGTCTCACGATCCTGCTCTACGGTCAGCCGGCCGGGACGGTGTACTGGGAGTGGCTGGCCATCCGGGTGAGCGATGGTTCGATCGACCTCGCAATCGCGACGGCCCTCCGCGTGCTCGCGATCGGCCTGCCCGCTGTCGTCCTCTTCATCACGGTCGACCCCACGGACCTCGCCGACGGTCTCGCGCAGGTATGGCGACTGCCGAGCAGGTTCGTGCTCGGCGCGCTTGCGGCATTCCGCCTCGTCGGGCTCTTCCTCGAGGACTGGCGGTTTCTCGAGCTCGCCCGCCGGGCCAGGGGAGTGGGGGACCGCGGACGTCTCCGTCGCATCCCGGGCCAGGTGTTCGCGCTGCTCGTGCTGGCCATCCGGCGCGGAAGCAGCCTCGCGACCGCGATGGAGGCGCGCGGTTTCGGCGGCCCGACCGAGCGCACCTGGGCGCGCGAGTCTCATTTCGGATGGCGTGAGTGGTTCGTGCTGCTTGCTGGTTTGATGGTGGGCATGATCGCGATCGGCTCCGCCGTGCTCGCCGGACACTGGAACTTCATTGTCGGTTGAGGCGGCGCCTGCCCACCTGCGACCCGACGTTGTGCTCGTCGACGGGCGCAGCGGCTCTGGCAAGACCGAACTCGCGCGCGCCATGGTCGCCGCGAAGCCCGCACTGCAGCTCGTGCGCATGGATGACCTCTACCCAGGTTGGGGCGGGCTCGAGGCCGGAAGCCGCCACGTTCACGATCATGTGATCGCTGCCGCTGTCCGCCGCTGGCAGCGCTGGGACTGGGCGGAGGAAACCCCGGCCGAGTGGCACGTGCTCGACCCTTCGCGCCCCGTGCTCATCGAGGGGTGCGGTGCGCTCAGCCGCGCGAATCGCGCGCTCGCGGCCTACGCCGTGTGGGTCGAGCTCGATGAAGCCACCCGTCGCGAACGGGTCCGCGTGCGCGACGCCGACGCGTGGGCCGAGCACTGGGAGGTGTGGGCGGCGCAGGAAGAGGCTTTCATCGCGCGCGAAGGCCCTGCGTCGCTCGCCGACCTCGTTCTCGACGGCAACGAAATCTCTTAGCTGCCGCGCGTCCAGTGCATCGTGAACGGTGAACCCTCCGACGACGTCGTGAGCGAGTCGCCGGAGCACAGCACTGTCATGTCGGTGCCGGTCGCCCCATCGGAGGGAAGGGTGTTGTCGGAACTGCTGGGGGTCCCGTTGATATCGACGGTGGTCTGCACCGAGAAGTTGGAGACCCAGTCGGAGAAGCCGACGACGTTCGTGTCATCGATCCAGGCCCAATCGCCGTTGGCAGGGCCGGTCTGGTGTTGCGTGAGCGTTGCGGTGATCCCGTTCTTCACCGGCATGACGACGACGAAGGTGACATCCGTCGTGCTGCCCATGCTGCCCGTCTGGTCGAAGAAGATCTCCTGGCTCCCCGACCCCGTCGCCGAGACGGCGGGGCTTCCGGCTCCCTGGAGATGCGCGAGTAATTGCCTCGCCGCCTCGTCGACGTCGAGCGACCAGGTCGAACCGCTCAGGCACTCCGTGTCGGAGTGACCGGATGCTGTCCCGCCGCCAGCGGGCACGCCACCCGGGCCATCGCCAGTGCCGTCACCCGGCGTGCCGCCCGGGCCGGAGGGAGAGCACCCCGTGAGGGCGAGCATCACGGCCAGGGGCGCCGCGAGCAGTGCAGTTGAGGTTCGAACGTTGGCAGTGCGACGACGGTGTGCGTTCATGATGGACTTCCCTTCGGGAGTATCCGCTCTTGACTGTGCGACGACTGAGAGTACCGCGCGGGTTGACGCGGCGCTCAAGTTTTTTTCAGGCCCAGCCGAGTTCGTGAAGCTGGTCGTCATCGATCCCGTAGAAGTGGGCGATCTCGTGCACGAGGGTCACGTGGATCTGGTCCTTGAGCTCCTCGAGGTCGGCGCTCACATCGAGAAGCGGCTCGCGGTAGAGGACGATGCGGTCCGGAAGCTCGCCGAACCCGTACTGTCCGCGCTCGGTGAGATTGACGCCGTCATAGAGGCCGAGCAGGTCGAGCGAGCCGTCCTCCGGCCGGTCCTCGACGACGAACACGACGTTCTCGAGGCCGTCGACCATGTCGTCGGGCAGCGCGTCCAGCTCGTCGACCACGAGCTGCTCGAAGGCCTCTGCGTCGAGGTCGAGGTCAGCCATGGGCTTCCGCATCGACGGCCTCGACGAGGGAGTTCTGCAGGAAGCCGAGCCAGTCGTAGAGGTTCTGCAGGATCGCATCCTCACTTGGCGCTTGGGTCTCGGATTCGATGCCGAGGCGACTCGCGAGCGTGAGCCGGATATCGGTGAGGCTGCGCAGCCACGCGCCGGCCTGTTCCGGGTCGAGTCGCACTTCGCCGGTCTCGATGCTCTCGGAGAGCGTCATGATGACGACGTCCGCATTCGCGAGCTTGCGCTCGACGAGGCCGCCCGCGGTGAACCGGCGGAACTCTGCCGAGGCGGCAGAGTCATCCGGGTAGGCGTCCGGCAGCAGGCGCACGATCGCAGGATCCAGGCCGTCGCCCTCGACCAGCAATGCCGTCACCTGTGAGGCGAGGTTCTGCAGGAGGAGGGCCTCGTCGCGATCGATGGACGCGACGACCGTGTCATCCGGTTCGCGATGGAACGCCCTCACGCGTCGGCCTTGCTGAGAGTCGCCCAGAGGCCGTAGTCGTGCATGGCCTCGACGTGGCGTTCCATCTCCTCGCGCGGGCCCGTCGCGACAACCGCGCGCCCGGTGAGGTGCACCTGCAGCATGAGCCGCTCGGCTTCGGCGGGCGGATGCCCGAAGTAGGTGCGGAACACGTACGACACGTAGGACATGAGATTCACGGGGTCGTTGAGCACGATCGTGACCCAGGGCACGTCGAGGGTGCTGTGCTCGCGCACGCGCGTCTGCTCGGCCGTGTCTGCCATGTCACCAGCCTAGGGTCGCGAGGACCCTGGATCGTCGCGATCGGGGCCTCGAGCGGCATGATGGTGGGATGAAGGCCACTCGAGCCCAGGTGCTCGGATTCCGGTCCCGGTCGCAGCATCTCGACGAACGGCTGGCCCCCGGCGCCGCCTCACTGCGTGCGGCTGCCAGGGCCGGGCTGCAGGACAGCGTTCCACGCTCGGCCCTGCACGCGTTGCACGCGCGGGTCGACGGCGTCGGCGCGAACGCGTGGGAGGACCCGGCGCTCGTTCAGGTCTGGGGTCCGCGCTTTACCGCGTACGTCGTCCCGGCCGGTGATCACGCGATCTTCACGTTGGCGCGGATGCCCGGCCCGGGCAGGATCCGCGATCGCGCGTATGAGCTCTCGGGTTGGCTCCGCGATCACTTCGGCGGGCAGGCTGCGGATCTCAACGATGTCGCCGCCGAGCTGGGCGGGCACCCTAACCAGTTGCGCTACGCGTCACTCACCGGCACCGTCATCATCCGGTGGGCCGGCGCGCGACGACCATCCGTCCAATCGGTTGCCCCGCCTGACATCGAACCCCACGACGCCCGCGTGGAGCTCTTCCGGCGCTACCTCCATGCGTACGGGCCATCGACGCCCGCCGCATTCGCCGAATGGGCCGGAATCGCACTCTCTGCGGCGAGCGAGACGTTCGGCTCGATGGAGTCCGAGCTGCTGGCCGTTGCGACACCGATCGGTGACCGCTGGGTTCTGGCGGCGGACGAGGCGCTGCTCGATACCCCCCTGCCGCGCACAGCGCGGCTGCTGCCGAGCGGCGACCCGTACTTCCTGCTGCAGGGTGCCGATCGTGAACTGCTCGTCCCCGACGACACCCAGCGACCCGAGCTCTGGACTCCTCGGGTGTGGCCAGGGGCGCTTCTCGTCGACGGCGAGGTCGTCGGTACCTGGCGTCGGACCGAGGCCGTCGTCACCGTCGACCCCTGGCGTCGCCTCTCTCGAGCCCAGCGGGACGCACTCGACGCCGAGGCGGCATCCTTGCCTGTTCCCGACTCCGCAACGGCCGGCACGATCCACTGGCCCTGACTCATCGGGGGAATCTGCGGAGCACGACGACCAGTCCGACGAATGCCACGACGTTGGCTGCGAGGATCACGGTGATGATCGCCGCGGTTCCCAGATCGTATGCTGCGCCGAGGAGTGCGCCCGAACAGAAGAGGCACCTGGGGCTCGGTGAGGAGCCCGGCGGTCTGTGCGTGATATGCCAGCAGCGGGAAGGAAGCAACCCCGGCCGAAAGCACGGCGATCGCGCCGGCGTAGAGCCAGAAACGTCCGACGAGCCCGCGCGCCGCGGGCCTGGCAGTGTCGGCCTCTCGCGCTGCCGCACGATTCGGTGCCGGGCCATCCGTCGCCGGCGTTTCGTAGAGCACGGGATCGGGCACGCGGTGACGCAGCCAGAACAGGACGGCGAGCACGAGGACGCCAGGAACGATAAGCACGCCGAAGGCGAAGGCGTAGTCGCCGGTGCGCCAACTCAGGACCGCGGCGAGCAGGAGTGGGCCCAGCACGGCACCGGTCTGGTCGAGAGCCTGATGCACGCCGAACGCGGTGCCCCGACCAGTGCGCTGGGACGCATAGGAGAGGAGCGTGTCCTTGGCGGGTGACCGGACCGCCTTACCGAGTCGTTCGGTTCCGTACAGGAGCATGGCGGGAGCCAGGATGCCGGTGACGCCGATCAGGGGAACGCTCAGCGCGGTGAGTGCATATCCGGCGATCGTCCACGCCCAGTACCGGCGGGTGCGGACGACCGCGTAACCGGTGACGACGCGGAGCCCGTATCCGATGAACTCGCCGGCGCCCGCGACTATGCCCACCACGGTGGCCGATGCACCGAGGGTCGCCAGATAGGGGCCGATGATGCTCCTGGCGCCCTCATAGACCATGTCCGCGAGCAGGCTCACGATCCCCAGGGCGAGGATGAAGTGCCACGGGCGCAGGAGGCCTCGCGACGTCGGCGCGGAGGGGGTGCTCATTGCGCACTCATCGACCGCTGAAATCGGGGTGACGTCGTAGCGATCGAATCTGGGGTGATCGACGGGATTCGAACCCGCGACATCCGGCACCACAAGCCAGCGCTCTACCAACTGAGCTACGACCACCATGTGCCGGGAGGTTTGCCCGGCAACGACTCACCATCTTATTACAGTCGCGCCGCGAAGTCCTCCACGACGGAGGCGGCCGCGGCCAGCGCCTCGTCGGTCGTCGGGCCCGGATCGGCGACGATCGCCGTGCGTCGGTAGTACTCGAGTTCGCGGATCGATTCGAGGATGTCCGCGAGGGCGCGGTGGCCTCCGCCTTTCTCCGGCGCGTTGAAGTAGACGCGCGGCAGCCAGCGCCGCACGAGCTCCTTGATCGAGGAGACATCGACGTTGCGATAGTGCAGATGGGCATCGACGCGCGGCATGTACCGAGCGAGGAAGGCCCGGTCGGTTCCAATCGTGTTGCCCGCGAGCGGCGCCGTCTGCGGGACGGGGACGAAGCGGCGGATGTAGGCGAGCGCGGCGTCCTGCGCCTCGTCGAGACTCATCCCGTCGGGGATCGCATCGAGGAGCCCGGAGCTCGCGTGCATCCCGCGAACGAACTCGCTCATGTTATCGAGGGCGGTTGCATCGGGCTTGATGACGATGTCGAGCCCTGGATCGAGGATCGTCAACTCGAAGTCCGTGATGACGATGGCGATCTCGACGAGCTGGTCGTCGGCGACATCCAGACCCGTCATCTCGCAGTCGATCCAGACGAGTCGATCGTTGCCATTGGCCATGACCGCATTCTAATGCGGGGCACCGACTCGCTTTGGCTGGTGCGCACGTCGCCCCGACATGGTAGTAAGAGAGCATGAGCAACGACACTCCCGCGATCAAGCGCGGCGATGAGTACATCGTGATCTACTCCGGCGGTCCGAATGACGGCCAGACCGGCAAGCGGATCAGCACCGATGGCACGTGGGACGACGAGATCACGGTGCTCACCGCGGTCGACGGCAAAGAGACGCTCATCGACTACAACATGGATTCCTGGCGTGAGGTGGGCGGTCAGTACCACGTCACCTACGTCTTCGACAAGGCCGACAGTGAGCCCGTCGAGGATCCAGAGGACCGCGGAAGCCAGTAGGCGCAACTGCGTCGCACCGCGCGTGCCCCGAGCAGGACTCGAACCTGCAACCTACGGATTAGAAGGCCGTTGCTCTATCCATTGAGCTATCGGGGCGCCAGTCGAGACTACTACGGGCCCCTCCGTGGGAGAGTGAGTCATGGACAGCTGGAGAAGCACGCCTTTCACCCGGATGCTCGGCATCGATCTGCCGATCGTGCTCGGCCCCATGGGCGGGGCGTCGTCGGCCGAACTCGTGGCGACCGTCAGCACGGCGGGCGGTCTCGGTTCGTACGGCGCGTACGGGCTCTCGGGCGAGCGCATCCTCGACGTCGCCCGCGATATCCGCGAGCGTACCGACCGGCCGTTCGCGCTCAACATTTGGATCCCGCACGACGGCGGTGACGACTACCTGCCCGACGAGGAGGAGTTCGCGCGGCACCTCGCACCGCTCGCCGGCTGGTTCGAGGAGCTCGGAGTCCCGTTGCCGACGCGACCCGAGCGACTGAACCCGAGCTATCGCGAGCAGGTCGAGGCCCTGCTCGAAGCACGGCCGGCCGCCTTCAGTTTCGTATTCGGCGCGCCAACCCCGGACATCCTCGACCGCGCGCGCAGCCTCGGCATCAAGACCATGGGCACTGTGTCGACCGTCGAGGAGGCGGTCTTCCTCGAGAAGGCCGGCGTCGATGTCATCGTCGCCTCCGGACTTGAGGCGGGCGGCCACCGCGTCTCCTTCCTCAAGCCCGCCGAGGAGTCGCTCGTCGGCAATCTCGCCCTCATCCCGCAGGTCGCGGATGCCGTGCGGGCGCCGGTCGTGGCGGCTGGCGGCATCGGTGATGGTCGCGGCGTGGCGGCGGCGATGACACTCGGGGCGGATGCCGTGCAGCTCGGCACAGCGTTCCTCGCCACGGACGAGTCCGCCGCAAGCGGCCCGCACCGCGAGAAGCTGTGGAGCGAGGAGGCGGGAACCACCGCGCTCACGCGGGCCTTCAGCGGCCGACTTGCCCGCGGCATCCCGAACGGGCTGAGTCGTGCGGTGGATGCGGGGGAGCAGCCGATCGCGCCATTCCCCCTTCAGGGCTGGCTGCTCGGCAAGCTCAAGGCCGCGGCGATCGAGCGTGGCCGCACCGACCTGTTCTCGCTCTGGGCCGGACAGTCAGCGCGGCTCCTGCGCCACCACGACGCGACAGGTCTGATCCGGTCGCTCGTCGACGAGGCCGGCCAGTACCTTCCCTAGGGCCTGTCGTCGGGCGGAGGAGGAGCGGCCGCAGCGGCGGCCTGCTGCGCCTCCCATGCCCGCTGCTGGGCGGCGAGATCCTGGTCGTTGAGCGACTCCTCGTAGGCCCACGAGTCGAGGTCGTTCTTGAAGAGCTTCTTGGCCCGGCCGGGGTGCGCCTGCCACTCGATGAGCCGGTCCTTGAACTCCTTGAGCGACTGCGCCGCCTGGAAGCTGAACGACACCGCCTCCTTCTTGAGCTCGGCAAGTTGGTGGGTCGCCCAGTCGGCGACGAGGCCGGAGCCGGCGAGAGGAAGAAGCCGGAGCCGAACATCGCACTCGAGCGCGATATGGTCGGCCTGCTGCTGCTCGGGTGCCGAGAGCGAGTTCCAGTTGGCGGCGCGGCGAGCCGCTCCGACCATGGCCGTGACCGCGGATGACCGCTCGTCCCTGTCGTGCAGGGTCACGATGCGCCTGGTCGAGCCCCGACCGATGAGCGCGGCGATGATGCCCGCGACGAGGATCGCGACGCCCGGCACAATCGCGGTCGTCACGACGTGCGAACCGGCATCCGAATAGAACCATTCGACGAAGTCGTTCCACCACTGCATAGGGGCAGGCTACCCCTGGCACCTGACGAGGCCGAGGATTCCCCGGCGCGTCACGGGAACACTCGGCACCTCATCAGCCAAAACGCAGGCTGTCGACAGCGTCGTCGAAGCTCCAGAACTCGCCGCGCGGCAGGAATCGCCTCTGCAATGGGATGAAACGCTTCGAGCGGTAGCGCCTGCCCTGCGGCTCGAGGAAGCTCTCGACGTAGCCGAGAACCTCGCCGTCGGAGCGCGTCACGCGCCACAACTCGTCGTGCAGCTGCACGAGGCTGATTCCGCGGCGGGTCGTGGCGGGGTCGATGGGCGACCGGTCGAGTAGGGTCGAGCCAGCGAAATCGAACGTGGTCATCCGTTCTCCAAGGGGTTGCAGCCGGCCGATCCGATAGGGACGACTCCACGCTAGGGGCGACCACCGACATCCGGATGTCGTGCCCGCCGGGCTCACACGAGAGAGTCGGTCGTCTCCGCGGTGATGGCGAGGTTGGCATCGACGACCTTGTCGAGGCGCGCCGTCTGGGCGAGGATGATGCCCGCGAGCACGATCGCGGCGCCGACGACCTGCACGAGGTTGAGAACCTCGCCGAGCCACAGCCAGGCCACGATGAAGGCGAAGATGACCTCCGCCGAGGCGACGACTCCTGCCGCCGTCGCGGTGAGGTGCTTGAGCGCGAGGAGCGAGAGGAAGAATGGCAGGAACGAGCCCATGACGACGTTCCAGGCGAGCGGCACGAGCAGGGGCAGTTCGAGTTCATCGAGGTTGCCGCTCATCGAGACCGGAGTCGTGAATGTCGCGGGGTCGATGGTCCACCACCCGCTGAAGATAGCCCAGAAGATCGCGCTCGCGGACATCGTCCAGAACGCGACGGCCATGGGGGAGGTCTTGCCCACCTCCCGCTCACCGAGCAGGAAGTAGAGCGCGAGGCAGATCGCGGCGGCGAAAGCCATGAGCACTCCGAAGGGCAGGAGTTCGCTCGCCCAGATCTGGGCGACGATCGCAAGGCCGACGAGCACGAATCCGATTGCGACCCAGAGGCGCGGCCGAACCTTCTCGTGCAGGAAGAAGAAGGCCACGATCGCGACCATGAGCACAGCCGTGTACTCGATGAGGAGCGTGATGCCGACGGGAAGCAGGCTGATGGCCACGGCGTAGGTGTACTGCAGCATGGCGACGCCGACGATACCGAGGATCGACAGGAGCCCGAGTTGTCGCCACGTGACCCTGAAGGCCTCACGGTTGAGGAAGAGCAGCACCACGGCGGCGATGATCGCCGTGCCTCCCACGCGGAACAGGGTCAGCTGTGCCGGTTCGAGACCCGCTTCGATGATGACCTTGGTGACGCTTCCATTCGTGCCGAAGAGCAGCGCCGCACACAGCGCGTAGACATATCCCACGGCCTATCGAAGCCCCGTTCCGTGCACGGCGAGCGGCTCGATCGCGGCGAGCTCGGCATCCGTGAGCGGGGGTGCGGTCGCGGCCTTGAGGTTGTCCTCGAGCTGGGCGACACTGCTCGCGCCGACGAGGGCCGAGTCGACCTGCGGCTGCCGCAGTACCCAGCTGAGTGCGAGCTGCGCGAGACTCTGGCCGCGCCCGTGGGCGATCTCGTCGAGGGCTTTTGCGCGCTCGAGATAGGCAGCCGAGATGTTCTTCTCGGACATCCAGCGCCCCTCTGCGGCGCGCGAATCGCTCGGGATGCCGTCGAGGTAACGGTTCGTCGCGAGGCCCTGCGCGAGGGGAGAGAAGACGATGCAGCCGACGCCGAGCTCACCGAGCACCTCGAGCAGGCCATCCTCCGGTGTGCGGTCGAAGAGGTTGTAGCGCGGCTGGTGGATGAGCAGCGGCACGCCCTCGGAGGCGAGCGCTGCGTGGGCGGCGCGCGTCTGCTCCGGGCTGTAGTTCGAGATGCCCGCGTAGAGCGCCTTGCCCTGGCGGACGGCGGTGGCGAGCGCGCCCATCGTCTCCTCGACAGGCGTCTCGGGATCCGGCCGGTGGGAGTAGAAGATGTCGACGTAGTCGAGTCCCATGCGCCCGAGGCTCGCGTCGAGCGAGGAGAGCAGGTACTTGCGCGAGCCCCATTCGCCGTAGGGCCCGTCCCACATGTCGAACCCGGCCTTGCTCGAGATCACGAGCTCGTCGCGGTACGGGCGTAAGTCCTCGGCCAGGATCCTGCCGAAGTTCGTCTCGGCCGCACCCCCGGGAGGGCCGTAGTTGTTGGCGAGGTCGAAGTGCGTGACGCCGAGGTCGAATGCCCTCCGCAGGATGGCCCGCTGGGTGTCGATCGGCCGGTCGGTGCCGAAGTTGTTCCAGAGCCCGAGGGAGATGCGGGGAAGCTTGAGCCCGCTGCGGCCGGTGCGGATGTACGGCATCCGTTCGTAGCGTTCGGATGCGGCCGCATAGGTCATGGGGTTAGCCTACGACGGGAACGACGCACCCTCTTCTCCTCCACGGGTACGCAACAGGGCGGCAGGTCCCCGGATGCGGCGGTCGCCGGCCCTGCGCGGGGCACGTCCCCGGCACACTGGCCGGCATGACAGACACCATGACCATCACCGGCCTCGTCGCCACCGCCCCGCGAAACCTCCTCACGACAGAGGGGTACGCGCTCACGAGCTTCCGGCTCGCATCCAACCGCCGCCGATTCGACCGCCAGCAGAAGACCTGGGTCGACGCAGGCACCAACTGGTACACGGTCTCCGCCTATCGCCAACTCGCGACCAATGTCTCGAACTCGGTGCAGAAGGGCGACCGCGTCATCGTGACGGGTCGGCTGCGCATCCGGGACTGGGAGGACGGCGCGCGCAAGGGCACGAACATCGAGCTCGACGCTGACTCCCTCGGCCACGACCTCTTCTGGGGGACGTCGGTCTTCACTCGGGTCATCAGGGCGACCGCGGTCGAGGCGGGCTTCGAGCCTGCGCCGGGTGCCGAGCCCGACGACGAGGAGCCCGATTCCGACGATGAAGCGCACACCGAGGAGGTCGTCTCCGCCGCGGCCGGGACACGGGACGAGGCACCGGTCCCGTTCTGAGCCTCGCGCGACACGCTCAGACATAGACTCGACTGTGGTCGATCGGCCCCGGTGTTCCCGGGCCGGTCGGGCCCGCGCACAGTCAGAGGATGCGGAGAGGGCACGGAATGCGGACCGCGAGAAGCCTGGGCACGATACTCGCTGTCGTCGCGCTCGCAGCGGGACTCACGGCGTGCGCTCCCGAGCGGGGCACGACCGTCCCCATCCCCATCCCCACCGCGTCGCCGAGCAGCACCGCGGCCCCAACCGGCAAGCCGGATCCCGATCCGACGCTGCTGCCAGGGGGAACAGCGCTCGCCAACCACGACTACTTCGACTTCGTCAACAATCGCCTGCTCGCCGTCAACGGCAATCCGGCGGGCAAGGCGATCATCGACAATCTCGTCGCTGCCGGCTTCGACAAGTCGGCGATGCAGATCACGCCTGACCGGACAGCCGTGCTGCGCGGCCCAGCCGACGCGATCGAGTTCTCGGTGCGTACCTCCAACGACTGCCTCATCGGGCAGTTCGCCGGGGGAGCGTACCGGAGCATCATCGGCCCGGTGCTGTCCGATGGCGGCTGCCTCGTAGGCAGGACGAGGCCCATCGACTGGTAGCGGCGGTGATCGCGCACTCGGGGTTTTCGTAGACTAGTCGGCATGGCCGAATACATTTACTCGATGGTGCGCGCCCGCAAGGCGGTCGGCGAGAAGCTCATTCTCGACGACGTCACCATGTCCTTCCTGCCCGGCGCCAAGATCGGCATGGTCGGGCCGAACGGGGCGGGCAAGTCCACGATCCTGAAGATCATGGCCGGGCTCGACACGCCGAGCAATGGCGAGGCCAGGCTCAGCCCCGGGTACTCGGTCGGCATCCTCATGCAGGAGCCGCAACTCGATGAGAGCAAGAGCGTCCTCGAGAACGTTCAGGAGGGTGTCGGGGAGATCAAGGCGAAGATCGACCGGTTCAACGAGATTTCGGCCGCCATGGGTGAACCCGACGCAGACTTTGACACCCTGCTCGCCGAAATGGGCGTGCTCCAGGAGGCCATCGACGCCGCGGACGCCTGGGACCTCGATTCCCAGCTCGAACAGGCCATGGATGCGCTGCGCACGCCACCGGGTGACGAGAGGGTCTCGCACCTCTCCGGTGGGGAGAAGCGGCGGGTTGCCCTCACCAAGCTCCTGCTTCAGAAGCCGGACCTCCTGCTCCTGGACGAACCCACCAACCATCTGGACGCCGAGAGCGTGCAGTGGCTCGAGCAGCACCTTGCGAAGTACCCCGGCGCGGTCATCGCCGTGACCCACGACCGGTACTTCCTCGACCACGTCGCCGAGTGGATCGCCGAGGTCGACCGCGGGCGCCTGTACCCCTACGAGGGCAACTACTCGACCTACCTCGAGAAGAAGGCCGAGCGCCTCA
>DAITPJ010000060.1:0-12505 GCA_036833635.1 Terrimesophilobacter sp. | reverse complement strand
GCGATCGGCCACCAGGCGATCAGCTATCACCACCACAGCTACCCGCGCGACGAGATGGTCGCGCTCTACCTCGCGGCCGACGTCATGCTCGTGACGGCGCTGCGCGATGGCATGAACCTCGTGGCGAAGGAGTACGTGGCGTCACGGTTCGACAACGACGGCGTGCTCGTGCTCTCCGAATTCGCCGGGGCATCCGACGAGCTCACGCGTGCCGTGCTCATCAACCCCCACGACATCGACGGGCTCAAGAGCGGCATCGTCCGTGCGATGGAGATGCCGCAGAACGAACGAGCTTCCCGGATGCGGCACATGCGCAAGCGGGTCTTCGAGAACGACGTGGCGAAGTGGTCGAGCGGGTTCCTTCGGGCGCTCACCCGTCACGACGCGAGCTCCCCTGACGGGGCCGAATGACGAGCAGGCCCCCCTCCGACACGGCCGCCCTCACCGCCGCCTTCGACGGAGCCCTCGAGGCGCTCGCGGCGACGCCCGTCCTGTTCGTTGCGCTCGACTTCGACGGCACTCTCTCGCCAACCGTCGACGACCCGGATGCTGCCAGGGCGATTCCGGAGGCCCGTGCGGCGGTCGTCGCCCTCGCCGGCCTGCCGGCCACCCGGGTCGCTGTCGTCTCCGGGCGCGCGCTCGCGAGCCTCGAGCGCGTCGCCCAGTTGCCATCGGACGTGCTCCTCGTCGGCTCCCACGGCGCGGAGTTCCGCATCGACGGCGAGGAGAGCGGTCCAGAGCTCTCGGACGACGAGCGGGAACTGCTCGGCCACCTCTACCTCGCGGTCTCCGACGTCGCCGCGCGATTCGAGGGAGTGATGGTCGAGGAGAAGCCGGCCGGGTGCGGCCTGCATACCCGGCTCGCCTCGACAGAGGACACGGCGAGAGCTCGGTCGGCGGCGCTCGCGGCCGTCGCGGAATTGGGCCAGGGCCGGATTTCCGAGAGGTACGGCAAGGACATCCTCGAATTCACCATCCGCACGGCCGACAAGGGGAGCGCCATCGAGGTGCTCCGGGAGCGCACCGGGGCGACCGCCACACTGTTTATCGGGGACGACGTGACCGACGAGGATGCGTTCGCGAGGCTCGGTGCCGGCGATGTCGGGGTCAAGGTCGGCGAGGGTGCGACAGCGGCGGAGTACCGAGTCGAGGATCCGGAGTCGGTCGCTCGATTGCTGACTGCGTTCGCCCATTCCCGGGAGCGCAGCGGACCGCCGCGCCGGTAGAATCGTCCCGCGGATGAACAGAACTTCGGGGTAATTCCATGCGCCGAGCGCCCGCCGCACCGACGCTCCGGGAGGAATCGTGCTCGTCCTCCTGCTCGTGTTCGCCCTCGCACCACTTCTCGTCCCCGCGCTGACGCGACGGCTCGGCCGCCACGTCTTCCCCGTCATCGCGCTCATTCCCGCTGGGGCATTCGTCTTCACACTCCTGCAGACCCCCGCGGTCGTCAGCGGCGCGACGCCGGAGGAGGTCCTTCCGTGGATCCCGCAGCTCGCGGTGAGCCTCGCCGTGCGCGTCGACACGCTCTCGTGGCTCCTCGCGCTCGTCGTGACCGGGATCGGCGCGCTCGTGCTCGTCTACTGCGCGTGGTACTTCACGGATGCCGAGGAAGGGCTCGGTCGGTTCGCGGCGGTCCTTCTCGCGTTCACCGGCACGATGTACGGGCTCGTGGTCGCGGACAACGTTTTCCTGCTCTTCGTGTTCTGGGAGGCGACCAGCGTCTTCTCCTACCTGCTCATCGGCCACTACACGGGACGGCGGGCGAGCCGCGGCGCCGCGCTCCAGGCGCTCATCGTGACGACCGCGGGAGGCCTGGCGATGCTCGTCGGGCTCGTCATGCTCGCGGTCCCGGCTGGGTCTTCGCGCATCTCCGAACTCCTCGCAATGGCACAGGCAGGGACGATCGATGTCGGTGCTCCTCTTGTCGTGACGGCGATCATGCTCATCCTCGTCGGCGCCCTCAGCAAGTCGGCGATCGTCCCGTTCCACTTCTGGCTTCCGGCCGCGATGGCCGCCCCAACGCCGGTGAGCGCGTACCTGCACGCCGCCGCGATGGTGCAGGCGGGCATCTATCTCGTGGCGCGCCTAGCGCCCGGTTTCTCAGCGACGCCCGGATGGCATCCGGTTCTTCTCGGGCTCGGCCTCCTGACGATGCTCGTGGGCGGCTGGCGCGCGCTCAAGCAGTTCGACCTCAAGCTCCTGCTCGCGCACGGTACGGTCAGCCAGCTCGGCTTTCTCATCGTCGTCGTGGCGTTCGGCACCCGCACGGCGGCGCTTGCCGGCATTGCACTGCTCCTTGCGCACGCGCTCTTCAAGGCGGCGCTCTTCCTCGTCGTTGGCATCATCGACCACCGCGCGGGCACCCGAGACCTGCGCAAGCTCTCGGGTCTCGGCCGCGAGGCGCCCTTCCTCGCGATCGTCGGCCTGCTCGCCGTCGTCTCGATGGCGGGGATCCCATTCACGGCGGGGTTCGTCGCCAAGGAAGCGGTGCTGAGCGCGTTCCTCGACGCCGCACAGGATGTCGCTCACGCGCCGGGCCCGGTCGCCGGCTGGGTCGCCCTCGTCGGCGTCGCGCTCGGCTCGACCCTCACGGTCGCCTACAGCGCGCGGTTCCTGTGGGGGGCCTTCGCGCGCAAGAAGGACGTGGAAAAGGTCCGCCCCGTGCACGAGAGCGTGAGGTTCCTCGCCTCGCCGGGCATTCTCGCGGTGGCGGGAATCGTGCTCGGGCCGCTGTTCTGGATGGTCGGCGACCTGCTCGCCGGGTACCCGGCGCTCTTTCCGGCATCCGGTCACGACTACCACCTCGCGGTGTGGCACGGGTTCGACGGCGCGTTGCTCGTGTCGACGCTCACGCTCCTCGGTGGCCTTGCGCTCTTCTGGGCGCGCGTGCCGGTATATGCCGCGCAGACGAGGGTGCGCCCAGCGGTCAACGTGAGCGACCTCTACGGGCGGACGATGCGCGGCCTCGACCGGACGGCCGCGCGCGTGACCGCGGCGACGCAGCGCGGCTCGCTCCCGTTCTATCTCGGCGTCATCCTGCTCACGCTCGTCGGCTCGGTGGGGACGACGCTCGTTCTCAACCGCACCTGGCCGCAGGAGTGGCGACTGTGGGACAGCCCGGCGCAACTCGCGATCGGCGGCATCATGGCTGTCGCGGCAATCGCGCTCACGCGCGCGGACAAGCGCTTCGCGGCGGCGCTGCTCGTCGGTGTCACGGGTTACGGCATGGCGGCGCTCTTCGCCTTCCACGGCGCCCCGGATCTCGCGCTCACCCAGGTGCTCGTGGAGACCGTCACGCTCATCGCGTTCGTGCTCGTGCTGCGCCGGCTGCCGGCACGGCTCGGGCAGACGCACGGGACGGTCCATCGTGGCCTGCGGACGATCGTGAGCGTGAGCGTCGGGCTCATGATGGCCGCCGTCGCCGTGGTCGCCCTCGGCGCGCGGACCGCGCTACCGATCTCGCTCGCGCTTCCGGATCTCGCACACGACATCGGCCACGGCAACAACATCGTCAACGTCGTCCTCGTCGACGTGCGGGGCTGGGACACCCTCGGCGAGCTCTCCGTGCTCATCGCGGCGGCCACGGGGGTGGCGAGCCTCGTGTTCCTCCGGAGCCGCACCGACAACCTCCCGAGGGTCCCGGAGGCGAGCCGCCGCCGCGGGCTCCGTTCGCGCCTCCGCCCGGTGCGCGAGAAGGTCGTCGCGGAGAACGGGCCGCAGGTGCAGGACCCGTCGACGCGCAACGCCTGGCTGCTCGCGGGCCTCAAGCTCGCCCCCGAGAACCGGTCGATCCTGCTCGAGGTCGTCATCCGGCTGCTCTTCCATGCGGTCGTCGTGCTCTCGGTGTTCGTGCTCTTCGCGGGGCACAACGAGCCTGGCGGAGGGTTCGCAGGCGGCCTCGTCGCAGGGCTCGCCCTCGCAGGGCGCTACCTCGCCGCTGGACGCTACGAGTTAGGGGCAGCGGCGCCCGTCGACGCCGGGCGACTGCTCGGCGTCGGGATGCTCTTCGCGGCGGGCACAGCGACCGCGCCCCTCTTCTTCGGCGCGAACGCGCTCACGTCGACATGGTTCGAGGCGACCGTCCCGATTCTCGGGCACCTCGAGTTCACAACCTCCACCCTCTTCGACGTCGGGGTCTATCTCATCGTCATCGGGATGGTGCTCGACGTGCTGAGGAGCCTTGGGGCAGAGGTCGACCGCCAGCAGGAGGATGCGAGCGACGAGCTCGAGGCGGGGAGCACGATATGAGCGTCTCCCTCGTCCTCGTCGCCGTCATGGCCGTGCTCTACTCTGGCGGCGTCTATCTGCTGCTGGAGCGCAGCATGACCCGCGTGCTCCTCGGGTTCCTCCTCGTGGGCAACGCGACGAACCTCCTCATCCTCGTCGTGTCGGGGCGCGCGGGTGCCGCGCCGTTCTACGGCGAGAGCGAACCGCTCGCCGACCCGCTCCCGCAGGCGTTCGTACTCACCTCGATCGTCATCACGTTCGGAGTCTCGGCCTTCCTCATGGCCCTCATCTACCGCTCGTGGCGCCTCGCCCATGTCGACATCGTCCAGGACGACACCGAGGACGTCGCCGTCGGGCGTCGCGAGATCTCCGTCGCGGCCGAGCCGGAACTGGCAGGAGACGACACCGAGTTCGGAACGAGGGCGACGGCCGCCGTCTCGACGGCACTCGACCTCGAGGAGCAGGAGAGAGCGGAAGAAGCCGAGCGCATCGAGGAGCTTCGGCGCCTGGAGGAGCAGCGTCGCCTCGAGGAAGAGACGCACGCAGGCGATGACGAGGTGGATCGATGACCGTCCTCATCCCCCTCGTCGTGCTGCTGCCGCTGCTCGGAGCGGGCGTGGCGCTGACCCAGGCGAAGCATCCGAGGGTCCAGACGCTCATCGCCGTCGGCGTGCTCGGGGCCGTCCTCGTGATCGGCGCGATTCTGCTCGTCGCGGTCGACACGGATGGCGCGATCGCCGTCGCGATCGGCGGCTGGGACGCCCCCATCGGCATCGTCCTCGTCGTCGACAGGCTCGCCGCCCTGCTTCTTGTCGTCTCGGCGGCCGTGCTGCTCTCGGTTCTCATCTTCTCCGTCGGCCAGGGGCTCGCCGATGGCGACCGGGAGACCCCGGTGTCGATCTACTACCCGACCTACCTCATCCTCGCGACCGGCGTCTTCAACGCGTTCCTCGCGGGCGACCTCTTCAACCTCTATGTGAGCTTCGAGATCCTGCTCGTCGCGAGCTACGTGCTCATCACGGTCGGCGGCACCGAGCTGCGCATCAGGGCAGGCATCACCTACATCGTCGTGAGCCTCGTGTCGTCGATCATCTTCCTCGCCGCGATCGCGATGATCTACGCCGCGGTCGGCACCGTCAACATCGCCCAGCTCTCGGTGCGGCTCGCCGAACTGCCGGACGACATCCAGCTCGTCCTGCACGTGATGCTGCTCGTCGCGTTCGGGATCAAGGCGGCGGTGTTCCCGCTGTCATTCTGGCTGCCGGACTCCTACCCGACGGCGCCCGCCCCCGTCACGGCGGTGTTCGCAGGCCTCCTCACCAAGGTCGGTGTCTACGCGATCATGCGCACCGAGATGATCGTCTTCCCGGGCGACGAGCTCGGCATCCCGATCATGATCGTGGCCGCCCTCACGATGATCGTCGGCATCCTCGGCGCGGTCGCCCAGGCCGACATCAAGCGTCTCCTTTCGTTCACGCTCGTGAGCCACATCGGCTACATGCTGTTCGGGATCGGCCTCGGGACCGCCGCCGGCCTCTCGGCTGCGACCTACTACGTCGTCCACCACATCACGGTGCAGACGACACTCTTCCTCGCCGCGGGCCTCGTCGAGCGGCAGGGCGGGACCACCTCGATCAATCGGCTCGGCGGCATCCTCAAGGCGTCGCCCGTCATCGGCATCCTGTTCTTCATCCCGATGCTGAGCCTCGGCGGCATCCCGCCGTTCTCCGGATTCCTCGGCAAGCTCGCGCTGTTCGAGGCCGGGGCGGAGAACGGCTCCGTGCTCGCCTGGATCCTCATCGCCTCTGGCGCGTTCGTGTCGCTGCTCACGCTCTACGCGCTCGCGAGGGCCTGGAACATGACCTTCTGGCGCGACGCTGACGAGGTCGCCGACTATGACAACCCGCTTCCGGTCCTCAGCCACGTCGGCGTCACGACCGAAGTGAAGTCGACCCGCAGCATCCCGCGCATCATGGTGGCGGCGACCGCGGCCATGGTCGCGCTGAGTGTGTCGCTCACGGTGTTCGCCGGACCGCTTTACGACGTGAGCTCGCGCGCGGGCGACAACATCGACGGCCCCGAGTACTACATCACCGTCGTGTTCACGGGGGAGTCGCAATGACCGGGCGGCAGGACGAGGCGACGACCGGGGTCGCGGCGCCCGCGGGCGAACCGGACCGCCGCGAGGTCCGCGAGCGCCTATGGCGGCAGCTTCCGCTGCTCGTCGGGCTCGTCGTGCTCTGGATGGTGCTCTGGGGCCAGTTCACCTGGCTGAGCCTCGCAACCGGCATCGTCGTGGCGATCGTCGTCACACGGGTGTTCTACCTGCCGCCGGTCGACCTCTCCGGGCGCATCAACCCCTGGTACACCCTCGTGTTCCTCGCCCACTTCTTCCTCGACGTCGCGGCCGCCTCATTCCAGGTCGCCTTCCAGGCGATCGCGCCCAAGCGCATCCCGCACTCCTCCGTCATCGGCATCCAGCTTCGAACACGCTCCGACCTCATCATGACGCTCGATGCGATCGCGATGTCGCTCGTGCCCGGTTCGCTCGTCGTCGAGGCCGACCGGGAGCGCTCGATCCTCTACCTTCACACCTTCGCGACGGAATCCCAGGAGGATGTCGAGGCCATGCGCCGCAAGGTGCTCGTCGTCGAGGCACGCATCGTGCGGGCGATCGGGTCGAAGGGCGACCTTGCCCGCATCCGGCATGCCGAGCTGCGCAACGAGGAGGCGACGACGTGACTCCGTGGGTGTTCCTCATCGTCGGGCTCTTCCTGACCGCGGCGGCGGCCATGGCGCTCTACCGGATCGCGCGGGGGCCGTCGATCCTCGACAGGATGATCGCCTCCGACATGCTTCTCACGACCATCATCTGCGCGATGGGCGCGGAGATGGCCTACAACGGGCACACGCGCAATCTCACCGCCATGCTCGTGCTCGCGGCCGCCGCGTTCCTCGGTGCGGTCGTCGTCGCACGCTACGTCTCGAGGAGGGGGAGCACGTGAGCCCTGAACTCGACCTCGTCCTCGACATCCTCACGGGCGTCTGCCTCGTGCTGGGGGCGTTCCTGTCGCTCGCGGCTGGTGCCGGCCTGCTGCGCTTCCCTGATGCCATCGCGCGCATGCACGCGACCACGAAGCCCCAGATCCTCGGGCTCATTTTCATCGTCGCGGCGATCGCGCTGCAGGACCGGCGTTGGACGACGCTCCTCGTGCTGCTCACGATCCTGCTCTTCCAGATGATGACCGCACCGATCTCGGCGCACATGGTCGGGCGGGCGGGGTACCGCACCGGTGTCGTCGCGCCGGGATCGCTCCTCGTCGACGAACTCAAGGAGGCGATCGATTCTGCGCAGGCCCAGAGCGGCGACGAGGGCGACGACGATGGGCACGAATCGTAGGACGCCCTAGCACCGAAGAAGGGGTCCGCGCAAGAGTTCTAGACTCGGATTCATGCCTGAGCACGACCTGAAGCCCCGCTCGCGTGTCGTCACCGACGGGATCGAAGCCATGACCTCGCGCGGCATGCTGCGCGCCGTCGGCATGGGTGACGCCGACTGGGAGAAGCCGCAGATCGGCATCGCGAGCTCGTGGAACGAGATCACGCCGTGCAACCTGAGCCTCGACCGGCTCGCCCAGGCATCCAAGGAGGGCGTGCACTCGGGTGGGGGCTACCCGTTGCAGTTCGGCACGATCTCGGTCTCCGACGGCATCTCGATGGGGCATGAAGGCATGCACTTCTCGCTCGTCTCCCGCGAGGTCATCGCCGACTCCGTGGAGACCGTCATGATGGCTGAGCGCCTCGACGGCTCTGTGCTGCTCGCCGGATGCGACAAGTCGCTCCCTGGGATGCTCATGGCCGCAGCACGCCTCGACCTCGCCTCTGTGTTCCTCTACGCCGGCTCGATCGCCCCCGGCTGGGTCAAACTCTCCGACGGCACGGAGAAGGAGGTCACGATCATCGACTCCTTCGAGGCGGTAGGTGCCGTCAAGGCCGGGACGATGTCGGCGATCGACGCCCACCGCATCGAGTGCGCGATCGCGCCGGGCGAGGGTGCCTGTGGCGGCATGTACACGGCGAACACCATGGCGAGCGTCGCCGAGGCTCTCGGCATGAGCCTGCCGGGCTCCGCCGCGCCGCCCGCGGCCGATCGCCGGCGCGACTACTTCGCGCATCGAAGCGGCGAGGCCGTCGTCAACCTGCTGCGCCTCGGAATCACGGCCCGCGACATCCTCACCAAGAAGGCCTTCGAGAACGCGATCGCCGTCGCGATGGCATTCGGAGGCTCGACCAACGTCGTGCTGCACCTGCTCGCGATCGCCCGAGAGGCGGAGGTCGAGCTCACGCTCGATGACTTCAACCGGATCGGCGACAAGACACCGCATATCGGCGATCTCAAACCCTTTGGCAAGTACGTCATGAACGACGTCGACCGCCATGGCGGAGTTCCGGTCGTCATGAAGGCGCTTCTGGATGCCGGGCTCATCCACGGCGACGCGCTCACGGTCACCGGCAAGACGGTCGCCGAGAACCTCGCCGAGATCGATCCGCTTCCCCTCGACGGCGAAGTCATCCGCACGCTCGACAACCCGATCCATGCCACCGGCGGCATCACCATCCTGCACGGCACGTTCGCGCCGGAGGGAGCGGTCGTGAAGACCGCGGGATTCGACCTCGACGTGTTCGAAGGTCCGGCCCGCGTCTTCGAGCGGGAGCGCGCCGCCATGGACGCGCTGACGGAGGGCACCATCACCAAGGGCGACGTCCTCGTCATCAGGTACGAAGGCCCCAAGGGCGGGCCCGGCATGCGCGAGATGCTCGCCATCACGGCAGCCATCAAGGGAGCCGGCCTCGGAAAAGATGTATTACTGTTGACGGACGGCAGATTCTCAGGCGGCACAACCGGCCTGTGCATCGGCCACATAGCTCCCGAAGCGGTGGACGCAGGTCCCATCGCCTTCGTGCGCGATGGTGATCTGATACGGGTCGATATCGCAGCTCGCTCCCTCGATCTACTGGTCGAGCCGGCAGAGCTCGAAGCTCGCCGCAACGGCTGGGCTCCGCTTCCCCCGCGCTACACCCGTGGCGTTCTCGCAAAATACTCCAGGCTCGTGCACTCGGCAGCCGAGGGCGCGATCACCGGATAGGCGCGCCCCACGCGGCCACAGACGGCCACCCCCGGCGACCACGACAGACGATCACGAAGGACCCACACCATGCCCACGGAACCCAAGCCCGTGCCGACCCCCTCGAAGGCGGCCGCCTCGCTGCTGCCGCCGAAGAAGGCGCCGGAGAAAGCCCCCGCGGAGGCGCCGGAGATCCTCACGGGGTCCGGCGCGATCCTCCGCACGCTCGAGAAACTGGGCGTCAAGGACGTCTTCGGCCTTCCCGGTGGCGCGATCATGCCCTTCTACGACGAGCTCATGTCCTCCACGACCATCCGGCACATCCTCGTTCGGCACGAGCAGGGCGCAGGCCACGCCGCAGAAGGCTACGCATCCTCGACCGGCCGCATCGGCGTCGCGATCGCGACGAGCGGGCCTGGTGCGACGAACCTCGTGACGGCGATCGCGGATGCCCACATGGACTCGGTGCCGCTCCTCGCCATCACCGGACAGGTCTTCTCGACCTCGATGGGTACTGACGCGTTCCAGGAGGTCGACATCGTGGGCATCTCGATGCCCATCACGAAGCACTCCTTCCTGGTGACGAGGCCGGAGGACATCCCCGCGACGATCGCGGCGGCGTACCACATCGCGACGACCGGCCGCCCCGGTCCCGTACTCGTCGACGTGACGAAGGACGCGCAGCAGAACCGCGCTCCCTTCATCTGGCCGCCGACGATCGATCTTCCCGGCTATCGTGCCGCGACCAAGGCCCACGGCAAGCAGATCCAGACTGCGGCGAAACTGCTCGCAGAGGCCAAGCGACCGGTGTTCTATGTGGGAGGGGGCGTCATCCGGGCCGGAGCATCCGCTGAGCTGCTCGCGCTCGCAGAGAAAACCGGCGTTCCGATCGTGACGACCCTCATGGCCAGGGGGGCCTTCCCGGACTCCCACCGCCAGCACCTCGGGATGCCGGGGATGCACGGCACCGTTCCCGCCGTGCTCGCGCTGCAGGAATCCGACCTGCTCGTCTCGCTCGGTGCCCGATTCGATGATCGGGTCACCGGCAAGCCGAGCGAGTTCGCCCCCGACGCGACCGTCGTGCACGTCGACATCGACCCGGCCGAGATCTCCAAGATCCGGGTGGCGGATGTTCCCATCGTCGGCGATGCCAAGGACGTCATCGCCGATCTGACCGCGGCCTACACCGACGCGATCAAGAAGATCAAGCCCGACATCACGGCATGGTGGGAGCGGCTCGAGGAGCTCAAGACCCGGTTCCCGCTCGGCTACGACGAGCCGGATGACGGCCTGCTCTCTCCGCAGTACGTGATCGAGCGCATCGGCGCGATCACCGGGCCAGAGGCGATCTACGCGGCCGGCGTCGGCCAGCACCAGATGTGGGCGGCCCAGTTCATCAAGTACGAGCGGCCCAACGCCTGGCTGAACTCGGGCGGCGCAGGCACGATGGGCTACGGCGTGCCCGCTGCCATGGGCGCCAAGGTCGCCAACCCCGACCGCACGGTGTGGGCGATCGACGGCGACGGATGCTTCCAGATGACCAATCAGGAGCTCGCGACCTGCACGATCAACAACATCCCCATCAAGGTCGCGATCATCAACAACTCCTCGCTCGGGATGGTGCGCCAGTGGCAGACCCTCTTCTACAACGGGCGCCACGCCTTCACCGACCTCAACACGGGGCACGACACCGTCATGATCCCCGACTTCGTGAAGCTCGCCGAAGCGTATGGCGCTCTCGGCATCCGGGTCACGAAGAAGGAGGAGGTGGACGCCGCGATCAAGCTCGCCAATGAGACCAACGACCGGCCGGTCGTGCTCGACTTCATCGTGAGCGCCGACGCCATGGTGTGGCCGATGGTGCCGCAGGGCGTCGGCAACTCGAGCGTTCAGTACGCGCGAGATAAAGCGCCCGTGTGGGAGGAGGAGTAGCCATGACCCACGTTCTGTCGCTGCTCGTCGAGGACAAGCCCGGCCTGCTCACGCGCGTCGCCGGCCTGTTCGCCCGGCGGGGGTTCAACATCGAGTCGCTCGCGGTCGGCAAGAGCGAGATCCCTGGGCTCTCGCGCATCACGGTCGTCGTGGATGTCGAACAGCTTCCCCTCGAGCAGGTCACCAAGCAGCTCAACAAGCTCGTCAACGTCATCAAGATCGTGGAGCTCGACCCGGCCCAGACCGTCGAGCGCGAGCACCTGCTCATCAAGGTCAAGGTCGACAACACGACGCGCAGCCAGATCCTGGAGGCCACGAACCTGTTCCGGGCGCGCATCGTGGATGTCGCGACCGACGCCCTCGTGATCGAGGTCACCGGCGACACGGCGAAGGTGCAGGCGCTCCTGCGGGTGCTCGAGCCCTATGGCATCAAGGAGATCGCCCAGTCCGGGCTGCTCGCGATCGGGCGCGGATCGAAGAGCATCACGGAGCGCGTGTACAAGAACTAGAACCATGGCTGGTTTCGATACGCTGCCTGCGGCAGCTACTCAACCGGCGGACTATTCGCCGGTTGAGTAGCGCGGAGCGCGTATCGAAACCAGCAGACCAGAACCGAATACAACCAACAAGGAGCACACCGAAATGGCCGAGATCTTCTACGACAAGGACGCCGACCTCTCCATCATCCAGGGCCGCAAGGTCGCGGTGATCGGGTACGGCTCCCAGGGCCACGCCCACGCGCAGAACCTGCGCGACTCCGGGGTCGAGGTCGTTATCGGCCTCAAGCCCGACTCGAAGTCGAAGCCGAAGGCCGAGGAGGCCGGCTTCACTGTGCTGCCGTCGGCCGAGGCCGCGAAGTGGGCCGACGTCATCGTCATCCTCGCCCCCGACCAGCACCAGCGCGGCCTCTACGCCGCCGACATCAAGGACAACCTCGCCGAGGGCGACGCGCTCGTCTTCGGGCACGGCTTCAACATCCGCTTCGGGTACATCGAGGCACCGGATGGCGTCGACGTCATCATGGTCGCGCCGAAGGGCCCGGGCCACGTCGTGCGGCGCGAGTTCGAGGCCGGGCGCGGCGTCCCGGTCATCGTCGCGGTCGAGAACGATGCGACGGGCAAGGCCTGGCCGCTCGTACTCAGCTACGCGAAGGGGATCGGCGGCCTGCGCGCCGGCGGCATCAAGACGACCTTCACCGAGGAGACCGAGACCGACCT
>DAITPJ010000059.1:0-12770 GCA_036833635.1 Terrimesophilobacter sp. | reverse complement strand
CGGATGCTCCAAAGACCTGCGGGCGTTCAAGGATAGTTCGCGGCACGGGGGCCGGATGGCGCACCTTCGGTCGTCATCGGGGCGAAGATTTAGGTTCTTTCAGACTAGTGAAGGTATCGTCTTTACTCGTGCATGTACTCAGCGTCAGCTCCCTCAAGGGCGGGGTCGGCAAGACCACGGTGACGCTGGGATTGACCTCCGCCGCGTTCGCCAGGGGCCTGCGCACCCTCGTCGTCGATCTTGACCCGCAGTCGGACGTCTCGACGGGCATGGACATCAGCGTGACCGGCCATCTCAACATCGCCGACGTGCTCGCCTCGCCGAAAGAGAAGGTCGTCCGTGCCGCCATCGCCGCGAGCGGTTGGACGCGCGGTCGCCCCGTCAAGGTCGACGTGCTCATCGGGAGCCCGTCTGCGATCAATTTCGACGGGCCGCACCCCAGCATCCGGGACATCTGGAAGCTCGAGGAGGCACTCGCCCACCTCGAGGCGGACTACGATCTCGTGCTCATCGACTCCGCACCTTCGCTCAACGCGCTCACGCGCACCGCCTGGGCGGCGAGCGACCGGGTGACAATCGTGACCGAACCGGGGCTGTTCTCGGTCGCGGCGGCCGACCGGGCATTGCGGGCGATCGAGGAGATCCGCCGCGGCCTCTCGCCCCGGCTCCAGCCCCTCGGCATCATCGTCAACCGCGCCAAGATCCAGTCACTCGAACACCAGTTCCGCATCAAGGAGCTTCGGGACATGTTCGGCCCGCTCGTGCTGAGCCCCCAGCTGCCGGAACGCACGTCCCTTCAGCAGGCCCAGGGTGCGGCGAAACCCCTCCATGTCTGGCCGGGCGAGAGCGCCCAGGAGATGGCCCACAACTTCGACCAGCTGCTCGACCGCGTGATCCGCGCCGGCCGCATCCCTGTCGGGGGCGTGCCGTACGGCGAGCCGCGGCAGGAGCAGGAGCGGCAGCCCTTCCTGCAGCCGCAGAACCCGCAGCCGCAGAGCCCGCAGCCGCAGAACCCGTTCCCGCAGCCGCAGAGCCCTCAGCCGCAGGTTCCGCAGCCGCAGAGCCCGCAGCCGCAGAACCCGTTCCCGCAGCCGCAGAGCCCACAGCCGCAGGTTCCGCAGCCCCAGAACCCGTTCCCGCCGCGGCAGGAGCCGAACGCCGACGACCCCTTCGGGCTCTTCTCGGCCTAGGACGCCTTCGTGGCGCGCCGCGCGGCGAGTTCGTCTGCCGGGTCCTCTGCCTTCACGGAGTCGAGCTCGACGAGGCTGCTCTCGACCTCGCGCAGCACCTTGCCCACCGCGATGCCGAAAACGCCCTGGCCGCGACTCACGAGGTCGATGACCTCATCGTTCGAGGTGCACAGGTAGACACTCGCACCGTCGCTCATGAGCGTCGTCTGGGCGAGGTCGCTCACGCCGGCCTCGCGAAGCTGGTTCACCGCGGTGCGGATCTGCTGGAGGGAGATCCCGGTGTCGAGCAGGCGCTTGACGAGCTTGAGCACGAGGATGTCGCGGAATCCATACAGCCGCTGGGACCCGGACCCTGCGGCGCCCCGCACGGTCGGCTCGACGAGCTCGGTCCTCGCCCAGTAGTCGAGCTGGCGATAGCTGATGCCGGCGGCGCGTGCCGCAATGGCCCCGCGATATCCCGCGCTGTCGTCGAGTTCCGGAAGCCCGTCAGTGAAAAGCAGGCCGAGGTCGTAGCGGGCGTCTTCGCTCCGACTGCTGGGTTCACTCATGGCGTGCCTTTCCGGCTGTGGGCGATTCGTCTCGGATCCGGTGACGCATTCCGCCTGCAGCCTCCACGGTACCCACGGGCCCGTCGTCAGGCAACGACATCCGACGGAATGAGCCCGGCGTGTCGAATCCGCGAACCTGCAGTCTACCCTTCGCCGCCCGGTGCGGGGCGGGCGTCAGCCGTCGAGACGGGACAGCGCGGAACGGATGAGGCTGCTGCGAACGATCTCGAGCTGGCCGGCGATCTCCTTCGCGAGCTCGCTCGCCTTCGCCCTGCTCGAGGCGTCCTTGCGGCGGGCGATGGGGATGAGCGCGCTTTCGATGAGTCCGAGCTCGCGCTCGGCGGACGCGCGGAATCCGCGGAGATGGCGTGGCTCGATGCCCGAGCGCTGGAGCTCGACGAGAGACCGCAGGACCGCGAGCACGGGTTCGGCATAGTGGTCGGCAGGCACGATGAGCGACGCCGAGACCGCGTCGTTGAGCAGCTGGGGTGTTGCGCCGGCCTCGCGGATGAGCTCATCGCGCTGGTAGCGCCTCTCTGTCGGGAGGATCGTCGGGATCGGTCCCGTCGCGGTCCCCGGCAGCTCGGGACGGCGCCCGGCATCGAGGTCGTCGAGATAGCTCCGGATGATCTTGAGCGGCAGGTAGTGATCACGCTGCATCGTGAGCACGAAGCGCAGCCGATCCATGTCCTTGGGTGAGAACTTGCGGTATCCGGATTCGGTCCTGGCCGGGCAGATGAGCTGCCGTTCCTCGAGGAAGCGGAGTTTGGACGGCGTGAGGTCCGGGAACTCGGGGCGCAGCCTCGCGAGCACCTGCCCAATGCTGAGAAGGTTCTGGGGTCCAGGCGTCCTTGCCTGCGCGTTCGACGCTGCCACTAGCCGCGAGCCATACGAGCCAGGTCAAGGCGGGAGGCGTAGAAGGTCAACCGGAACTTGCCGATCTGGACCTCGGCACCGTCGGTGAGCAGAGCGGAGTCGACACGAACCCCGTCGAAGTATGTGCCGTTGAGCGATCCGAGGTCGCGCAGCTGGAAGGCGGTGCCGTGACGGAGGAACTCGGTGTGCCGCCTCGAGACTGTGACGTCATCGAGGAAGATGTCGGCATCCGGATGCCGTCCCGCAGTCGTGACATCGGCATCCAGCAGGAAGCGTGCACCGACATTGGGTCCGCGACGGACGACGAGAAGTGCGGAACCGGAGGGCAGTGCGCCGATCGCCTCCTGCTCCTCCGGGGAGAGTTCACCGTCCATGGCGGCGAGCTGGGCCTCGAACTCCTCACCGAAGTGCGCGGTGGTGTCGTCGTCGCGAGGCCCGGGTTGCGGATCGCCCGTGTTCGACATGCCCATCCTCCTCGTCCCTAGCCACCAAGAGTATCGGATCCCCGGGCCTCCACGACCCGGGGAATTCTGATGACCCTCAGGGTTTCCACGATATAGATCACGCCGGCCCACCAGTAGAGGAAGGCGCCCCACAAGGCGAATGCCCAGCCGACCGGCGAGCTCACCGGCGCCGCGACCGGGAAGGCCTGGCCGATCATGAGGATGGGGAGCGCATAGAACAGGCAGAAGGTCGCGATCTTCCCGAGGTGGTGGACGGGGAGCGGGCCGTACCCGAAGTTGGCGAGGATGACCCCGAGGACGAGAAGGAGCACGTCGCGACCGACGATGACCACGACGAGCCACCAGGGCACGATTCCGCGCACCGCGAGGCCGATGAGCGTCGCGAAGATGAAGAGCCGATCGGCTGCGGGGTCGAGCAGCTGGCCGAGGCGCGTGACCTGGTCGAGTCGCCGCGCCAGTACTCCGTCGAGGAAGTCGGTCAGGCTCGAGACGACGAGCACGAGGAGGGCGAGAACATCCTCGCCCATGATGACAAGCACGAGGAAGACCGGCACGAAGGCCAGCCGCACGAAGCTCAGCACATTCGGGATCGTGAGAATGCGCGAACTCACCGGGCCGGGTTTCTCGGTCGTCACAAGGGCACAGTCTAGCGAGGGGTTCCGACTACGATGCGAGGATGACTGCGCTCCTCGTGGTGGTGCTGGCGGCCGCCGGCGTCGCCGTGTTCTGCTGGCTCGCTTCCCTCGTGACGAAGGATACGTCGTGGGTCGACCGGGTCTGGTCGATCGTCCCCGTCGGCTACGTGTGGGTGTTCGCCGGCTTCGGCGGCTTCGCGGATGTCCGCCTCAATGTCATGGCCGTCCTCGTGACACTCTGGGGTGCCCGGCTCACCGTCAACTTCGCCAGAAAGGGCGGCTACACCGGGGTCGAGGACTACCGCTGGGCGATCCTGCGGGCCCGGATGTCGCCTGCGGCGTTCCATGTCTTCAACCTCCTCTTCATCGTGATCTTCCAGAATCTCCTGCTCGTCCTCGTCACGCTGCCGGCGCTCACTGCGCTCGAGAACCCGCGCCCGTTCGGGATCGTCGACGGCATCCTCACCGTGGCGTTCCTGGCGTTCCTGCTCGGCGAAACGATCGCCGACGAGCAGCAGTGGAGATTCCACGAGGCCAGGAAGGCTGCGGAGGAGTCCGGTGACGCGTCGCATCCGCGATTCCGCACGACCGGGTTGTTCGGCCTCTCTCGTCATCCGAACTTCTTCTTCGAGCAGGCGCAGTGGTGGACGATCGGTCTCTTCGGTGTCGTCGCCGCAGGCTCGATCCCGTGGACGGTGGCAGGGGCGCTTCTCCTGAGCGTTCTCTTCGTCGGCTCGACGATCTTCACCGAGTCGATCACCCGCTCGAAGTACCCCGAGTACGCCGAATACCAGGCCAGGGTCTCCCCCATCGTCCCCTGGTTCCCGCGCGCGACCGGTTAGGTCTGCGCCGGCCAGACTCCAGAGCTCCCGCGGCGGTGGCTGCCGATCGGATGCGCGTCGACCATGCCGATCGCCTCCATCAGCGCGTACATCGTCGTGGGCCCGACGAACACGAAGCCGCGTTTGCGAAGTTCCTTCGAGAGCGCGAGCGACTCCGGCGACTGCGTCACGACGGGCACGTCATCGGCGGGCTCAGGGGTCGCCGCGGGCTGGAACGACCAGACGAACTCGACGAGCCCGCCATGTTCTCGCAGCGCGACGGTCGCTGCGGCGTTCGTGATCGTCGCGAGGATTTTCGCGCGATTGCGCACGATGCCGGCGTCGGCGAGCAGGCGCTCGACGTCGGCGTCGCCGAAGCGGGAGACGGCATCAGGGTCGAAGCCGGCGAACGCGTCGCGAAAGGAAGGGCGCTTGCGCAGGATGGTGGCCCACGAGAGTCCGGACTGGAACGCCTCCAGACTGATCCGCTCGAAGAGGCCGCGCTCGTCGCGCACGGGCATGCCCCACTCCGTGTCGTAGTAGTCGCGAAGGAGCGGATCGGCCGCCGCCCACGGTGGGCGGGCGAGTCCGTCATCCCCGACGACGAGAGCGGTCACGCGGCCGCCTCCAGGTCGAGCAGGGCGCGCTTGGCCGCGAGCCCGCCCAGGTAGCCGCCGAGCGACCCGTCCGAGCGCAGGACGCGGTGGCACGGGACGATGACGGGCAGCGGGTTGGTCGCGCAGGCAGAACCGACGGCGCGGACGGCACGCGGGCTGCCGGCCGCAACCGCGACCTCGGAGTACGTCTCGGTGTGCCCGTACCCGATCCCGCGAAGGTGCTCGAGCACGTCTCGCCGGAACCCCTTCGACAGGCTCAGGTCCAGCGGAAGGTCGAATGCCGTGCGGCGCCCCGCGAAATACTCCTCGAATTCGCGCGCGGCAGGGTCCAGTCTGGCCGGCGCCTTGAGAATTCCGGGGCCGAGTCGAGCGGCCAGCGTCTCGAGCACTGCGTCGTGGCCCTCGCTCGCGAACGCGACCCGCACGATGCCGCGCTCGGTCGCGGCGACCAGAAGGGATCCGACCGGAGTGTCTATCGTGCGATAGGCGACGTCGAGAAGCCCCTCGCGGAGTGCCGCCTTCTCGAGCGCGACGTGAAGCCGTTCGAGCTGCGAAGGGTCGACGCGGTCGAGTTCGTCGATCGAGGTGGTCATGACGTGCTCCTCTCCTGGGCGGAATAGATCCTTCTGAGCGCTGCGATCCCATCCGAGGCGGCGCGTCTCACAGACTCCACCGAGCCCCCGACAAGGGTGGCGGTCTCCCCGTGCGGAAGTCCGCCGAGGTAGTGGTAGGCGACGGCCTGCCGCTGCCGCTCCGGCAGCCCGGCGACCGCGGTCCAGAGGTCGCGATCGCCGGCATCCGGGACGCCCAGGTTGCTCGGCAGCTCGGGGAGTTCGCCGTAGGGAAGCGCCGTGCGAGAACGAGCCCGAAGGATGTCGATCGCCTTGCGGTGTGCGATCGTCACGAGCCAGGCGCGAACGTCGGAGCCCGGCGCGAGCTTCGGGTAGGCGGTGAGCGCCGCGAGGAACGTCTCCGACCAGGCATCCTCGGCATCGATAGGCCCGACGAGGGCTCGGCAGACGCGGAGCACGCGCGCGCCGTGCTCCTCGACGATCGCCTCGAAAGGTCTCATACCCGGCTAACGCCCCCGACCTGCGAAACGTGAGGTCGCGGGGCCCATCCGGTCACGCGCCCGCGACGAGCGATCGTTCAGGGACCACCCGCGGGTGGGTCGAGGCCATGTGCTCGAGCACGCGGATGACCTGGCTGCTGTAGCCGTACTCGTTGTCGTACCAGACGTAGAGCACGAGGTTCGTGCCCGTGCTGATCGTCGCGAGTCCGTCGACGATGCCGGCGCGGTGCGATCCCACGAAGTCGGAGGAGACGACCTCCGGCGAGTCGATGAAGTCGATCTGCTGTTGCAGGGCCGAGTCGAGCGAGAGTCCCCTGAGGTACCCGTTGACCTCCGCGACGGGAGCCTCGCGGTCGAGATTGAGGTTGAGGATCGCCATCGAGACGTTCGGGGTGGGCACCCGGATGGCGTTGCCGGTGAGCTTTCCGGCGAGCTCGGGGATGGCCTTCGCGACGGCCTGGGCAGCACCGGTCTGGGTGATGACCATGTTCATGGGCGCCGAGCGACCTCGCCGGTTGCCCTTGTGGAAGTTGTCGGTCAGGTTCTGGTCGTTCGTGTAGGAGTGCACGGTCTCGACGTGGCCGTGCGCGATGCCGTAGCGGTCGTGCACTGCCTTGAGCACCGGCACGATCGCGTTCGTGGTGCAGGAGGCGGCGGAGATGATCGTGTCCTCAGCACCGACCGTGCCGTGGTTGATCCCATGGACGATGTTCTTGACGTCGCCCTTGCCCGGCGCCGTGAGCAGCACCCGGGCGACGCCCTGGCTCCGCAGGTGCTGCGCCAGCCCCTCGCGATCGCGCCACCGGCCGGTGTTGTCGACGACGATCGCGTCGCGGATGCCATACCGCGTGTAGTCGACGCTCGCCGGGTCATCCGAATAGATGACCTGGATGAGCGTGCCATTGGCGAGAATCGTGTTGTCGTCGTGGTTGACCGTGATAGTGCCCTCGAACGGCCCGTGGATGGAATCCCGTCGCAGGAGACTTGCGCGCTTGACGAGGTCGTCATCGGAGCCCTTGCGCACGACGATCGCCCGGAGTCGCAGTCCCTCGCCGTTGCCGGAGTGGGCGATGAGGATGCGCGCGAGCAGTCGGCCGATCCGTCCGAAGCCGTAGAGCACGACATCCGTCGCCCTCTCCCCCTCGTTGTCGCCGTCGAGCACGGGAGCGAGCTCGTCGGCGAGGAATGTCGCGAGGTCGCGCTCGTCGTCGCGGAAACGCATGAGGAGTTTCGCGAGATCGATCGACGCGGGCGCTGGTGTGAGCGCGACGATCGCCTCGAGGAGTGGAAGGGTCTCCTCGATGGGCAATTCGACCTCGGTGACCTGGCGCGCAAAACGATGCGCCTTGAGAATCGCGATCGGTGACTGGTTGATGAGGCGCCGCCCGTGGATGGACGTCACCACCCCGTGGTCCCTGTAAAGCCTTCCGATGAGTGGGATCATGGCCTCGGCCTGTGCGAGGCGTTCGTTCCACTGCTCGTGCTCTGCCGTGCGGTCGCGCTCCACGATTCTCCTGTCTCTCACCGCGTGCCGTTTCGGCGCGCGACGATACCGACGGCCTCGTGGGCCGGTCCGGTCCCTCAGCGATTCTACCGAGGCTCGCCTGCGCCCGGGGGTCAGACGAAGCGGATGCCGTTCTGCAGTCGCGTGCGCACGTCGAAGACATCCTCGATGCTCAGACGCTGGCCGCCTCCTAGCCCGTCCCGCAGCACCCCTGGCAGCACGGAGAGCCGCACGATGGCCGATTCCGCCTTCCTGCCGATACTCGTGATGGGCTCCGCAAGGTCGTCATCGGGGACGACGATGAGTGACGCGGTGAACCTCACGCGTACCTCCCTGCCGAGCGATCGTGCGCGGCGGGCGAGATCGCGGACGGGAGTCTCCCCCGCTGTCACGCCCTCCCCTTCGAGTTCGCCGCGCACGAGCCGGACCGGGCTCCCCCAGTCCTCAGACATGATGGCGAAGAGACCGGCCGGACCGAGGACGACGTGATCGATCTTGCCGCGTTCCGTGGCCACATCGCTCCAGATCGTGTAGCCGATCCCGAGTCCGGAGACCGCGCGGGCGGTCGCCTCCTCGGCGAGGGCGTCGGCGAGCAGGTGCCGCAGTTCCCGAGGGGCAGAGCGCACGAGCGCGGGGTCGTAGGGGTCGTCGAGGTTGACGCCGCGCCCCGCCCACTCCCGCATGAGCACGAGGAATCGCTCGCGCGCGTGCCCGCCAGGATGCCCGTAGGCGCGTGCACGGGGTGACGAACCGGCGCGTCGCGTCGCTGCGCGGGGTTCGGCGCTCCCGGATGCGGCCGGCCCTTCCGCGGACCCGCCGCGGTCCCAGCGCGCCCTGGCACCCGCCTCACCGATCCGCTGCCAGGCGTCCTGCACGGCATGGAACCGCGCGGGATCTCCACCGGTGTCAGGATGGGCCTCCCTCAGGAGTCGACGATACGCACGCCGCAATTCGGCCTGGCTGGCATTCGCCGCGACGCCGAGCACCTCGTAGGGCGTCGGCGAGGCCGGGCTGTCGGGCATCCTGAAAGCGGGTCTTTCTCTCGTCGGGTTTCTTCCCGCACTACGCGGGTACACGTTTCAGGCTACGACGATACGGGATCGCCAGGGAGGCTGCTGGATGCTGCTCAGTTCGAGAGCACCGAGAGCACGTTGCCGGCCGGATCCCGGAACCAGGCGATATCGGGGCCGTAACCGGCATCCTTGCCTCGAGCGATGCCGAGGTCGTCGGTCGGGAGATTCGGATCGTCGTAGATCTTCGTCTCGACCCCTGAGTCGTTCAGTTCCTTCACCGCCGCGTCGATGTCTTCGACGACGAAGTTCAGGATCGTGAACGTCGCGGGCTCATGGTCCGGTTTCTCGTACACGAAGACCTCGTGACCGCCGGGCAGCCGAAGCTGCAGGTTGCCCATCTCTCCTTCGACCACCTCGAGCCCGAGTTTTCCCGCGTAGAACTCTCGAGCCGAAGCGAGGTCGTTGACGCTGAATCCACTGAACGCGTGCACCACTGAGATCATGACCGGCCTCCTTGCTTCGATCGAGTGTACGTCGCTCGATATCCTCTGAGAATGGCAACGTCATCCGGGATCTCGGTCGTCTCGATCGCGGAGGTCCCGTGGTCCGACGTCGAGACGGTCTTCGGCACGCGCGGCGACCCGTCGCGCTGTTGGTGCCAGTTCTTCAAGATGCCCAACGCCGAATGGTGGAAGGCCCCGGAGGCCGAGAAGCGAGCGCGCCTTCAGGAGCAGGTCACCGCCGCCGAGCTCTACCACGGCTCAGTGTCGATCTTCGAGCACGCCGGGTTCACGCTGCAGGCACGCCCTTACCCGGGACGCGCGCTCATGAGGCTCGAACTCTGACCGCGGTTATCGCGCCATCGCGAGAACGAGCTGATGTCGCTCGGAGACGCCTGTCCACGTGCCCGCCAGCTCGGCCTCGTCCGCGAAAGATCCAGTGACGGATGCGGGGCGCGCAAGTTCCGCGCCATCGAGGATGCGCTGAATGACGAGGACGCTCTGGGGCGTCTCGACGACCGTGACGGTTCCTTCGTCGCGCGACGAGATCTCCTGCACGGCGGGAAGTACCACATCGACCGGGTTGCTTCCGGAACCACTGACGAGGGCGGTCGGCTCCCGCTCGACCCTCTCACCGTCGACGTCGACGTACAGGGCAGCCTGGTGCCAGCCCGAGAGCGCAGCGGCCGCCGTCGTCATGACGTAGACGGGGTCGCCTGCACCGTCGTAGACCCAGCGTTTGCCCAACACCGAGTGCTCCATCGTGCCGATGAGGGCGGCGGTCGCACCCTCAAGCGGAGCGCCGCGATAGGTCAGCGGCACCTGCATCGTGGGACCATCGCCCGCACGCACGAGGAGCGTCTCGACGCCGACTTCTCCTTCCGGGTCGTCGAATCGATATGCGGCGATCGTCGTGAGCGCTAAGCCCGGCTCGCCGACGAACCATGGTTGCCCTGGTGCCCATCCGTCGAGGAGCTCGGTCTTGGAGGGGGTCAGTTCGGCCCTATGCAGAAGTGCCATGCCACCAGACTAATGACGGAGAGGACAGGCCGCAGGGTCGAAGCGGACCTCAGCCTTCCGCCGCCGCGAGCAGCTGCGCGATGTCGAGCTTTCCCATGCCGAGCATCGCCTGCATGACACGAGCGGACTTCTCCTCGTCGGGGTCCGAGAGCAAGTCGCCCAGAAGCGGAGGCACGATCTGCCACGACACCCCGTACTTGTCCTTGAGCCAGCCGCACTGGCTCGGCTCGCCGCCGTCCCGTGTGAGTGCGTCCCACAGCCGATCGATCTCGTCCTGCGTCGGGGCATTGACGTAGAAGGAGACGGCCTCGCTGAAGGTGAAGGCCGGCCCGCCATTGAGCGCCTGGAACTTTCTGCCATCGATCGTGAAGGTCACCACCAGCGCTGTACCGGCCGGCATCGGCGCGCCCTCGCCATACCGCGAGACGTCGAGGATCTCCGAGTTCTCGAAGATCGAGGTGTAGTAGTCGGCGGCCTCTTCTGCCTGCGTGTCGAACCACAGGCACGGGGTGATGTCGTACATTCTCGGCTCCCTCTTTCGCTGGCCGGCAGATCAGCCGGCCAGGAGTGCGTCGATCTGGCCGACGGCGAGCGTCATGCCCTCCTCCATGCCCATCGCGAGAATCTTCTCGTACTCCTCGGCATCCTTGAAGGTGTTCACGGTCGTCATGCGGGTACGACCACCGAGATCCTCGAAGGCGGCGGACATCGTCGTGACCATGCTCTCGCGCAGCGGCTCGCCGTCATCGTCGGCGAAGCCGTCCTGGAGTTCCAGGTGATGCGGAGCGTCGATCTTCGTCATCTCCCACCACCCGGCGGATGTCTCCCCGTCGGGACCGGTCATATAGTAGCGGGACTCGCCGCCCACGGTGAAGTCGTGACGCGTGAAAGTCGCTGGCCACGTGGGCGGACCCCACCAGCGTTCGAGTTGACGCGGGTCCTCCCAGATCCGCCAGACGCGCTCGATCGGCGCGTCGAACTCGGCGACCATGGTCAGGGTGAGAGCGTCGAGATCCTTATCGACGGTGATGACGGGCATGTCTGCTCCTTAGGTCAGTCACTCCTCGGCGAGGAGGCTATCGATGTTTTCTGTACGGTGGCGCCATAGCTCCTCGAAGTGGTCTAGGAGAACTCGTGCCCTCTGGATGCCATCCGGATTGCCGTGCACGAGCTGCTCCCTTCCCCGCCGCTCCTTCACGACGAGCGCAGCGCGTTCGAGGACGGCCACATGTTTCTGCACGGCGGCGAAGCTCATGGCGTAGCCGCGAGCGAGCGCAGAGACCGACTGCTCGCCGCGGAGGACGCGGCTCACGATGTCGCGCCTAGTCGCATCCGCCAGCGCCTGGAAGATGCGATCGATCTCGACGTCGCTCGATTTTTGTACAACCATTTGGTTGTAGAATATGCCGACCGGATGATCGTGTCAAGAACTAGTCGGCAGGGTGCAGTTCGCGTCGCTCAGGAGATCGGCCTGATCGTGAGAATCTGCTCGGCGCGTCCGAACGGTCCCGTAGCATCGTGCAGCACGGTCGAGGTGAGACCGATGCCGTCGGGACCGAACGTCACCGAGTTCTGCAGGCCGAGCCACCCGCCGGCCGGCTCCCGGTACAGATGGAGCTGCAGGTCGACGTTGGGGAATAGATATCCACCAGGCGGCACCCTGACCGCGATGCCATTGCTGGTGTCGACGAGGCCGATGAGGCGCGCCGTGTCAGAAACTGCGCTGGCGGCGAGGAGCGGATGCCCCGTCCGCAGCCACGCCCGACCCCGTCCCGGCGCATGCTCGGGCAGGGTGCGGACCTCGATCGAGCGGATGTAGCCGCCGGCCCACTCGGTGAGGTCGACGGGCTCGTCCGACTCGACCGGGCCGGGCATCCGCTCATCCTCTACGCCCGCGACCTCCCTCGTATCGAGGCGCTGCAGGCGCCACGCCGTCGCTCGCACCGCTGTGCGGCCGCCGGCGACGAGTTCAGCCTGTACGAGCTCGATCGTGCGGCCGGGACGAAGCATCGTCACTCTGACCTCGAACGCGCCGGCGGGGATGAGGCCGAGGATGTCGAACCCGATCCGAGCCAATCGCAGCTCGGGCCGGGGCTGGAAGTGCTCGAGGCAATGGGTGAGAAGACCGGAGACCGGCGCCATGTGCTGTTCGTGCGGGTTCCACGCGCCCTGCGCATGCACGGTTGACTCGAAAAGCCCATCGCCCTGTGCGCGGTAGTAGGGCTCGGGCCTGGCGGTCACGACACCACCCTACCGACGCCCGGAATCAGTACTCGCACTCCACCTGCTTCAGCCGAGCGCCTCGAACTTCGCCTGCAGAACCGCGCGCTCGCGCTCGTTGCCGGCGAGGCGCGCAGCGGTCGCGAGTTCCGACCTGGCCTCCTCGATCCGGTCGAGCCGCGCGAGAAGTTCGCCGCGCACGCTCGGCAGCAGGTGACTCCCCCGCAGCGCCCCCTCGGCCGCGAGGCGATCGACGAGCTCGAGCGCGGTCGCGGGACCCGTCGCCATGG